>NZ_JADWOW010000029.1:0-73206 GCF_015767455.1 Brevundimonas sp. BAL450 | reverse complement strand
GGGGCGAATGGGGCGGCGGCGCCCGGACCACCAGATAGCCTTCGCTGTCGGTCAGAAAGCGCCGCAGGTCGTCGTCGGACCGAAAATTAGGCACGGACTGGGCGGCGGCCGGGTCGGCGACGACGCCCGACACGATGATGCAAACAGCCGCTACAGCAGCGTGAACAAGACGCATGATCCCCTCCCGGCCCCCGCCTGCCGCCACTGTGGCGAACGGGGTACATCCAGACAAGTGCGTCTCAGCCCGCCATCTCGTTGAAGGCGAGAAACAGCCACAGCAGCAACATGAAGCTGCCCGCGATGACGGTGGCGGTGAACAGGACGGACATGCGCAGCAGGGTCATGGCCGTTCCGCTGCGATAGGCGCCCTTCATGTGGACGAACAGATGCACGGGCGACAGCCACAGCAGGTTCCACGCGACCGGCCCGATGCCCATGGCCAGCAGGAACGACGTGGTGATCAGCAGCAGCTGGAACGACAGGGAGTGCATGGAGAAGATCAGGTGGTCGAACAGGAACACCTCGCGCCGCCAGAAGAACATGCAGGCCAGGATCAGGGCCGAGACGGGCAGCATCAGCATCACCACCCGCTGGGCCCAGACCGCGAGCAGGAGGGAGAAGCGGCGTGGTTCGGCCTGGACCGCCTCGAGCCTGTCGGTCAGCCAGGTTTCGAAGGCGGAGGCGCTCTCACGATCCGCGGGATCATCGGCCTCTTCCTGAATGATCCGGTTGGCTTCCTGCACCGTGGTGACGCCAGCGACGATGCCGCCCCAGTTACGCTCCAGCGCCGCCTCGGCGATGCGACGCTCGCTCTCGGTCAGGCTTTCATCCGCCGCGATTTCGGCGCGGGCCTGATCCAGGGCGGACTGTGAATCGCCCGCCGAGGTTCCGGCCTGGCGAACCAGCTCATCTGTCGTCCCGCCGCGCAGGGCGCACTGGCCCACCACGAAGGTGAGCAACAGGATCACAAGGAACATGCGCAGGGGCGGCACCTGGAAGGCGCGCTTGCCGTCCAGGTAGTCGCGCGTGAGGCGGTGGGGGCGCGCGATCAGGCGCGGCAGGGTGTGGGCCAGACGGCCGTCCAGATGGAAGAAGCTCTCCAGCGCCTCCTTGCCCAGCTTCCAGATGGATTTGTTGAAATTCTCGGCCAGCTGGCCGCAGGCGTGGCAGTAGGTCCCCACCAGCGGCGTCTCGCAATTGGCGCACGGCGTGCCCGGCGGGATGTCCGCCTGTCTGCGCCGGAAGCGCAGCCAGCCGCCCGCCGAGGCCGCCGCCGCGGTCTCCAGTTCGTTGGTCATGCCCCCTGCCCCCGTTGTCGGCTACTTCGCCCAGTTCGGCTTGCGCTTGTCGAGGAAGGCGCGGACGCCTTCCTGACCCTCGGCGCTGACCCGGGCGCGGGCGATCAGGCGGGCGGTGTCGTCCATCAGGCCGGAATCGATGCGGCGGTTGGCCACCAGATGGACCACCCGCTTGGCCTCGCCCATGGCGCCGGGGGCGCAGGCGGTCAGGGTGCCGGTGATCTGGTCGATGAAGCCGTGCAGGGCGTCCACGTCGGGCACCACCGCGTCCACCAGCCCCACATGAGCAGCGTAGTCCGCGTCGAAGGGATTGCCCGTCAGGAACAGGGCCCGGGCCCGGCGGGCCCCGACGGCCTCGACCACATAGGGCGCGATGGTGGCCGGGATCAGGCCCAGCTTGACCTCGGAGAAGGCGAAGGTCGCGCTCTTGACCGCCACGGCCATGTCACAGGCGGCGACGATGCCCGCGCCGCCGCCCATGGCCGCGCCCTCGACCAAGGCCACGGTCAGGGCCGGGATGTCGTAGAGCGCCTTGAGCATGTCGGCCAGGCCCATGGCGTCGTCGCGGTTGTCGCTTTCGGACCAGTCGGCCGCGGCACGCATCCAGTTCAGGTCCGCCCCCGCGCTGAACACACCGCCCGCGCCGCGGATGAACACGGCGCGCACATGGTCGGCGCCGTGCAGGGTCTCGAACGCCTCGCGCAGGGCCGCGATGGTCGCGGCGTCAAAGGCGTTCTTTTTTGACAGCCGGTTGATGGTGATGAACACCATGCCGTCGGGCGTGGAGTCGATCACGGCCAGCTGGTCATTGGCGTCCGGCGCCGCGCCCGCCACGAGCGGATGGTTGATGCGGTTCATCTCGGCGGCCTCGGCGTCGGTGACGTCCAGGGCGTTGAGGTCGGGGGCGTTGAGGTCGGAATCGGTGGGCTTGGCCATGATGGTCTCCTGAGGCTTCAGGCCTATAACGCATGACAGGCCGAACTGCATACGGAGCGTCGCCATGGCGACCAGCGCCAATGACCGCATCCGCCGGATGAGTGTGGCGAGCGTCTACCCTCACTATGTCGCCAAGGCGGAGAAGAAGGGGCGCACGCGAGCTGAGGTCGATCGGATCATCCTGTGGCTGACGGGCTATTCGGCCGACGGATTGCAGGCGCATCTGGAGGCGAAGACGACGTTCGAGGCGTTCTTCGCCGAGGCCCCGGCCATGAACCCGAACCGCTTTCTGATCACCGGCGTGATCTGCGGCTATCGCGTCGAGGAGATCGAGGACCCCTTCATGCGCGAGGTGCGCCATCTGGACAAGATGGTCGACGAACTGGCCAGGGGGAAGGCGATGGAGAAGGTACTCCGGGCGGGGTGACAGTCCTTGTCATCCCGGAAAGCCCGCAGCGCTTATCCGGGACGGAGTGCGCCGCTCTGTAGCGGGCTCCCGGAAATCGCTTGCGATTGTCCGGGAGACGGGCCGCCATCGCGCTGACCTGACCTGTGGTCCGCATAGCTGCTGGCGCAGCTTCCGGGCCGATTTCATTCCTCGCCCACCCGTCCCGGCTCTCCGCTTCGCTTCGGCCGGAATGACAAGGGGCTACATCCTGAACACGCCGAAGGTGGTGTCCGGGATCGGGGCGTTCAGGCTGGCGCTGATGGCCAGGCCGAGGACGTCACGGGTCTGGGCCGGGTCGATGACGCCGTCGTCCCAGAGGCGCGCGGTGGCGTAATAGGGGTTGCCCTCGTCCTCGTATTTCTGGCGGATCGGGGCCTTGAAGGCCTCGGCCTCGGCCTCGGACCAGCTGTCGGCGTCGCGGTGGACGGTGGCCAGGACGCTGGCGGCCTGCTCACCGCCCATCACCGAAATCCGGCTGTTGGGCCAGGTGAACAGGAAGCGGGGCGAATAGGCCCGGCCGCACATGCCGTAGTTGCCCGCGCCGAAGCTGCCGCCGATCAGGACGGTGAATTTCGGGACCTCGGCGGACGCCACCGCGGTCACCAGCTTGGCGCCGTGCTTGGCGATGCCCTCGGCCTCGTATTTTCCGCCCACCATGAAGCCCGAGATGTTCTGCAGGAACACCAGCGGGATCTTCCGCTTGCAGGCCAGTTCGATGAAGTGGGCGCCCTTCTGGGCGCTTTCGCTGAACAGCACGCCGTTGTTGGCGAGGATGGCCACGGGCTGGCCCCAGATGCGGGCGAAGCCGCAGACGAGGCTGGTTCCGTACAGCGCCTTGAACTCGTCGAGGACGGAGCCGTCGACGATGCGGGCGATGACCTCGCGCACGTCATAGGGGGCGCGCACGTCGTCGGGGATGATGCCGTAGAGCTCTTCCGGATCGAAGGCGGGCGCCACCGGCTCGGCCAGGTCCAGCTCCACCCGCTTGACCGTGTTCAGATTGGCGACGATGTCGCGCACGATCTGCAGGGCGTGTTCGTCGTTCTCGGCCACATGGTCCACCACGCCGGACAGGCGGCCGTGGGTCTCGGCGCCGCCCAGCTCCTCGGCCGAGATGACCTCGCCGGTGGCGGCCTTCACCAGCGGCGGGCCGGCCAGGAAGATGGTGCCCTGATTGCGCACGATCACCGTCTCGTCCGACATGGCCGGCACATAGGCGCCACCCGCTGTGCAGGAGCCCATGACACAGGCGATCTGGGGGATGGACCGGGCCGACATGCGGGCCTGGTTGAAGAAGATGCGGCCGAAGTGATCGCGGTCGGGGAAGACCTCGGCCTGGTGGGGCAGGTTGGCGCCGCCGGAATCCACCAGATAGACGCAGGGCAGATTGTTCTGTTCGGCGATCTCCTGGGCGCGCAGGTGCTTCTTCACCGTCATGGGGAAGTAGGCGCCGCCCTTCACCGTGGGGTCGTTGGCCACGATCATGACCTCGCGGCCCGATACCCGGCCCACGCCGCAGATCATGCCCGCGCCGGGGGCCTCGTCGCCGTACATGCCGTTGGCGGCCAGCTGGCCCACCTCGAGGAACGGCGAGCCGGGATCCAGCAGGCGCTCCACCCGGTCGCGGGGCAGCAGCTTGCCGCGCGAGACGTGGCGCTCGCGGGATTTCTCCGAGCCACCGAGGGCGGCTTGCGCCACCTTCTCGCGCAGCTCGTCACGCAGGCGCCGGTTATGGGCGTCCAGCGTCCTGAAGGCGGGGGATTTGGCGTCGATGGCGGAGGTCAACCTGGGCATGGCGCAGGCATAAACGGCGCCGGGCTCCGGGGAAAGGGCGGGCGTAAACCCGGACCTGTGCCAAGGCGGAACAGGGCCTGATGCATGCTCGCCACAGTCCGGCCCCAATTCGCTCAAGCGAGGTTCATCCGTCCACGGCCATGCTTCGTGCGTTGACGATTCTGGGTCAGCATTGACGTGAAGGAGCGATCATCATGGCCGGCAAAGGCAAGACTGAACCGAACCTGCGCGTGGTGAATGCCGAGGCCGAGGTCTATGACCTGATGCGCAAGCCCGAGACCACGGGCGAGCGGGTCAGGCGTCTGCAGCTGGAGGCCCGCGCCCTCGCCGTCGAGCAGGTTGAGACGCTGGAGCGGCTGCTGCTCGAGGCCACAGCCCTGTCGAAAGAGATCGCCGAGGGCGGCGACGCCTATCCGGTGGGCGCGCGCGAAATCGCCTCGCGCCTGGCCGCCGACCTGCCGGTCAAGGTCGAGACCATGAAACAGATCATCGGCCGGATGCCGGTGAAGTAAGGCCCTGATTCCTTCTCCCATTGGGAGAAGGGGTACCCGCGCACCGGAGCGCGTCAGCGAGCCGGTCCTCGCGCGGGGGATGAGGGTCGTCAGGCCGTAAGCAGAACAACCGGCTATGGGTAGCAAACACACCTACGCTCGAATAAGTCGTTAGCTCGTCGTTTTGGGGGGCTTACGTGGCGCTGGGGCGAAAGAACAGCGGGAAGCAACTGACCAGCCATCTGAAGCGCCTTTATGGCCGGCTGGGCGGCGAACTGCGCTGGATAGAGAACCCGCCGAAGCTGAGGCAGAAGAAGTGGCGGGGCGGCGAGGCGTTCGCAGCCGAGGCCGCCGAGCGCGAAACGAGGGCTGAAGAGATCAGGGAGGCGCTTCCGCACATCGTTTACGTGGTCCAGATGTTCGATCCGGAATGGGACCCCGACCAAGAAAAGCTGATCAGGCCGCTACGCCGGGGGCCGAACCGTCCGCCGCATGGATGGGCGGACGCGGCCTACGACGTGTTGCGAGAGAACGGCGACTGGCTGACGGTGCGGGAGATGCTGGACCGCGTGGTCGAGCGCCACGACCTCAGCGTGGATGACGGTCCCGCCTATGTTCAGGCATACGGCGCCATCAACGCGGCGTTGCAGCGCGCGCAGCGCGGATTGGTGAACGACGGGGGGCAACCGCCGCGATGGGCGCTTGAATCGCGACAGCGCCGCAATGAGCCGGCTAGCGTCGCTGGCGAGGACGACTGCTAGGCGGCGGCGGCTCCCACGCGGCGACCACAGCCTCGCGGAAGCGTTGGCGCAGGCTCGAAAGCAGGCGACTGAACGGCGATGGATCGCGATCCCGGATGTTCAACGGCGCGGCGGTGCGCTTCAGCATCTCCTTCTCCACCGTCTTGTGGTAACCGCAGACCTTGTAACCGATCACCACTTCGCCACGCAGCCACTCGCTCAGGGCCGCTTCGCTCGCCTGACGGCTCTTCAGGTCGCCCAGTTCGCCGGTCCCCGCCACCCAGTGGGTGGCGAAGATCGATTGACGGAACGGCGACTCCCCCATGCTTCCGAGCAGGTGAGCGGTGAGCCTTTCGCGTAGAGAATAGCTTTCGCCGATGTAGCCGTTGCGCCACACCCCATGGTCCCACGCCGGAAACTGCGGATCAGGGAAATAGCCCGCAAGGTTAAAGAGCCGTTCGCCACTCCGCAGGAACAAGCCGTAAACACCCGGGCTCAGGGGCATCCGCTTGGGATCGTCCATGAACTCGCCCGCCGACATGAACTCGAAGCCCTTACGCCAACGCTTAGCGGATCGGGCGTCGGCGACGCGCGGCGTCTCAGCTTCTCCGCTGGCGCGCTTCGCCTCCTTGCGCGCCCGCCGCCGCTCCTCGGCGCTCGGCGGACTCCACTCGATCGGCGCGCCGTCCTGGTTGATGATCTCGCAGCGGCGCTTGGAACCGCCCGCTTTCTTCTTGAGGAAATAGCCCGCCATCGGCGAGCGGCCTGGGGTCATCATCGTTTCCAGGAGCGCCGCGAAGCTGTCGTCCGGACCGCTGGCGGTGTGGCTCAACCGCCAGGTGAGCTGAGCGGTGTAGAGGTCCAGGTAGTTGCCGAGGATGCGACGATAGATCATCCGCATGCCCTCAAGGACGCGGAACCCGCTCTCGGCCCAGTTGGTGCAGCCCTCCGGCGTGTAGAAGTGGTGGTCGTGGATGACCCGCTTCAGCGCGCAATGCTCGCGAATCTGGCCCCAATGTCCGCCGTCAGCGAATACGACAGCGTTCGGGTCGACCGCGTCGATAAACGGCGGGATCGGGTGATGCTCCTGCTTGGCGACCCACGCGCGGGCGGGACCACCGCGCTGGCGGGCCAGCGTCACCCGCAACGTCCGGTCCGGCGCCCCATATGGGAAACGGTAGTGGTCCTTGTCACCACGCACGTTCTTGGGGCGGATGTAGCCTTTGAGCTCCTTGCCGTCGATTTCGATCTCGTCGCGCAGGATCGTGCGTCGCTCGAAGGCTTGCATTGCGCATCTGATTTTGTGGAGCCAGACGAAGATCGTCTTGTAGTTCTTCACCTTGGCGCGGAGGTCGCGTTTGATCTCCGAGGCGCTGCGTCCCTGATACGCGAGATTGAACTGCGCGATGATCAGCAGGATCGTCTTGAAGGGCAGCTTGTGAGAAGCGAACGGCGTGTTGGTGGTCAGGGTGAACTGCTTCAAGCACTGCTTGCACTTGAAGAGCTTGCCATCTTGGTAGGCCCACGCCGCCGGGCATCCACAGCGGTTGCAGAACGGCTCCCCACCATTTTCAGCGAATCGATAACGGCGAAACAGAGCACGCGCCTCTTCCTCCGAGAGTTCGGCGACCTCGGTTGGCGTCGCGGCATGTGCCGGGCCTTGTAGGAGAGCCAATGATGTCAACGCACATACGGGAGGTTTATCGCGTATGTGCGATACTGATCGCGTCGTAGCGTGTCAAGAAGTTTGTCGCATATGTGCGCGTTTTATCGCTTCAGCGAGCGATACGTCGCGTCGGTTGATCACCCGGCGAAGTGGTGGCATGAACGGTCATGGCTAAGCGCGCCGGAACCCCCACCGATGTTGATGATCCCGAAAACGCTTGGCGGGAGAAGGCGCGAACGCTTTTGCGGGTCGAGCAGCGTCGCCAGAATCTCACCTACGCCGACATCGCCGAGCGCATGCAGGCCATAGGGATCGAAGAAACTGAGGTCAGCGTCCGCAACAAGATCAGCCGAGGGACATTCCCGGCGACCTTCATGCTGCAATTCATGCACGTGCTTGGGATCGACCTGATCCCCTTCAAGCCTCAGTTGACCGGGGAATTCACGCTGCCGCCCGAGCTGCTCGGCAATCTTCCGCAGACTCGAATGACGCCGGAGCTGATCGCAGCCTTGGTGGGAGCTACAAAGAAGGGTTGACCCATGTTTCGGCGGTTTCCGCCGGATGCAATCCGTGCAGCCTTCGCCAGAGACCTACCAACGGACCGATGGGCCTTCGGCGAACCGCGTGACCAGCTGGAGGTCATCGAGTCGGCGTTCTCTGTTGCCCCGACACCCTTTATGCCGGGCGGTGCGAGAACAGAATAATCCCGGCGCCCACCAAGCACACGACCGCCCCCAGCAGGTCCCAGCGGTCGGGCGGTTGGCGCTCGACCAGCCACAGCCAGAGAAGCGACGCGGCTATGTAGACGCCGCCGTAGATGGCGTAGGTGCGGCCGGCGGCATCGACGTCCACGCGGGTGAGGAAGAAGGCGAAGGCGGCCAAACAGAGCAGCCCCGGCGCCAGCCACCAGATCGAGCGGTCCTGCCGCAGCCACATCCAGAACGTGAAGCAGCCGGCGATCTCGGCGACAGCGGCCAGGCTGTAGTAGAGCCAGACCTTCACGCCCCCACTTCCGCCAGGTCGGTAGGTAGCCGCTGCTTCTGGAGGTGCTGCGGTGGCGAGACCATCGTCACGGCGACCCGTCCTTGCCTTCGTCAGACGCGCTGCGCAGGATTTCGATACCGCCCTTCACGGCGATCGCCGCGACCAGCATGCCCACGACCAAGTCGGGCCATGACTGGTCCAGCCACATAACCAGGGCGCCGGCGACGAGGATGCCGCCATTGGACGCGAAATCGTTGAGACTGAATGTCTCCGCCGCTTCCATGTTGACGTCGCCGGAAGTGTCCCGCCGCAAGAGCATCAGGCAGACGAGGTTCACAATCGCAGCGACGAGCGCCAGACCCATCATCGTCCAGCCGACCGGCTCGGTGCCGAACCACCAGCGTCGGCCGACGTCGATCAGCACCCCCGCTGCGAACACCAGCAACAGGATGCCCGACAGGCGCGCCGCGCCGCGTTTCCACGAGGCGGCGCGGCCAATCGCCACGAAGCTGATCAGATAGACGACTGAGTCCGAGGCGTTGTCGACGGCGTTGGCCAGCAGAGCGCTGGAATCGGCGAGAATGCCGCCCGCACCGAGCCCCAGAAACAGCAGGGCGTTGAGGATCAGGACGATCAGCAGCGTGCGCCGCTGCTGATCGTTCGCAGAGGTCAGTTTGGTCAATCTTCCAATCCTTCCGAAACACGGTGGCGGACGGCCCTGGCGGCGAAGGTCGGCAGCACAAGCAGAGTCAGCGCCGTCGCCGTCAACAGCCCTCCGATGACGACGGTTGCGAGCGGTTTCTGCACCTCCGCCCCGGCGCCGTGCGCCAGCGCCATGGGGATGAAGCCGACAATGGCGACCAGGGCCGTGGTCAGCACTGCGCGGAGCCGGCTGGCGGCGCCTTCGACAGCGGCCTGAATGGGCGGCAGTCCCTCGGTGAGCCTCTGCCGGATGGCTTGCATCAGGACCAGACCGTTCAGGGTCGCGACGCCTGAAACCGCGATGAAGCCGACGGCGGCCGAGACCGAGAAAGGCATCCCCCTCAGCAACAGAGCAAGCGCGCCGCCGACGAGAGCGAGAGGCACACAGACGAACACCAGCCCGGCCTCGGCGAACGAACCCAGAGCCAGGAACAGCAGCACCCCGATCAGCACGAAGACGACCGGAATGACGAGACTGAACCGCTGTTCGGCGCGCTTCAGATTTTCGAACTGCCCGCCCCAGTCCAGATAGACGCCGGCGGGCAGTTCGATCTCCGCCACCCGGTCCTGGGCGGCATCGACGAAGCCGCCCAGATCGCGGCCGCGAACATTGGCCTGGACCACCATACGGCGGCTGCCGTTCTCGCGGCTGATCTGGTTGGGTCCTTCTGCGGTCTGGATTCGAGCGACCGAGGACAAGGGCACGACAGCCCCTGTTTCCGATACGACGGGCAAGGCCGCCAGCGCCGCCGGATCATTCCGATCCGCATTGGGCAGGCGCACCACCACGTCGAAACGGCGATCGCCTTCGAATATGACTCCGGCCTCCGTGCCGCCAATACCGGTCGATACCGCTTCGCTGACGTCGGCGGCGGTCAGGCCATAGCTGGCCGCAGCGATGCGATCGACGGTGACGGTCAGGGTCGGCAGGCCGGAGGCCTGTTCCACCCGCACGTCGGCCGATCCGGTCGTCTCGCGCAGTTCGCCCGCGACCTGTTCTGCGACCCGTTGGAGTGTGTCGAAATCATCGCCGTAGACCATGACGGCCAGATCGGTCCGCACGCCGGAGATGAGTTCGTTGAAGCGGAGTTCGATGGGCTGGCTGAACTCAAAATTGTTGCCGATCTGCTGACTCGCGACCTCTTCGATGCGCTCGATCAACACCTCCTTCTCCAGGCTGGGGTCGGGCCAATCGCGGCGGTCCTTCAGGACGATGACGCTGTCCGAGATGTTCGGCGGCATGGGATCAACGGCCGCCTCGGCGGTGCCGGTGCGCGAGAACATGGTCTCTACTTCCGGCTGGGCCGTAATGGCCCGCTCCAGCGCCATCTGCATGGCCAGCGACTGTTCCAGTGAGGCGGACGGCACGCGCAGCGCCTGCATGGCGACGTCGCCCTCGTCGAGGGTGGGAATGAACTCCCGCCCCAAGGCGGTGAAGGAGACCGCTCCGACGGCGAGCGCCGCCAGCGCCGAGGCGAGCACGAACTTCGGACGGGCCACAGCCGCCTTGATCGCCGGCTCGATGTAGCGACGGGCGAAGCGCAGGATGCGCGTCTCGTGCTCGGCGACGCGGCCGTCCGGCCCGATCGGAACGGTCTTGGGGTCACGCACCAGCAGGGCGGTCATCGCCGGCACGAAGGTGAAGGAGAAGATGAATGCGCCCACCAGCGCCAGCATCACCGTGGCGCCCATCGGCTGGAACGTCTTGCCCTCCACCCCTTCGAGCATCAACAGAGGCGCGAACACCAGCAGAATGATCAACTGCCCGAACGCCGCCGGCTTGACCATCTGGCGTGCGGATTGGACAGCGACGCCCAGACGTTCGTGGCGGGTGAGCATCCTGCCGAGCTGAGCGCGGCGCTGCGTCAGCTGGAACAGGGTGTTTTCGATCACCACAACCCCGCCATCGACCATCAGGCCGAAGTCCAGGGCGCCCAGGCTCATCAGATTGCCGCTGATGCCGAAACGGTTCATGCCGATAACGGCGAACAGAAAGCTGAGCGGGATCATTAGCGCCGTGATCGTAGCGGCCCTGATGTTGCCCAGCAGCAGGAACAGCACCACGATCACCAGCAAGGCGCCTTCGGTGAGATTGCGGGCCACTGTGGCGATGGTCGAATTGACGAGTTCGCTCCGGTTCAGGACCGTCGTGGCGACGATGCCGGGCGGCAGGCTGTCATCCACTTCAGCCAGGCGGTCAGCAGCCGACTGAGCCACAGTGCGGCTGTTGCCGCCGGCGATCATCAGGGCGGTGCCCAGAACGGCCTCGTGGCCGTCCCGGCTGGCCCCGCCGAGGCGTGGCGCGTGACCGATCTCGACAGTGGCGACGTCGGCGACGCGCACGACCAGACCGTTCTGGTTGACCACAGGCGCCTGCGCCAGATCCTCGACCGTGCTCGCCAGGGCGTCGGTGCGGACGACTAGCGCCTCGCCGGCCCGTTGGATGTATCCGGCCCCGGCCTGGGTGTTGGCGCGTTCTAGGGCCTCGACCAGATCGCCCAGGCTCAGCCCATAGCTGGAGAGCCGTGCGATGTCGGGGCGCACGGCGTATTCCTTGACGTAGCCGCCGACGGTATCGACCCCGGCGAGACCGTCCGCACCGCGCATCTGCGGTGCGATAATCCAGTCCTGAACCGTCCGAAGATAGGTCGCCTGCTGCTCCGGCGTAGTCAGTCTCTCGCCCTCCGGCGTCAGATAAACGCCCCCGGCCTGCCACCCCGGCTGCCCGGGCTCGGACAATGTCTGGGCATTGAAGGGGACGTAGTCGACCGTCCACATCAGCACCTCGCCGAGACCCGTGGTGACCGGCGACATCGCCGGCTCCACGCCGTCCGGCAACCCTTCACGGGCAGCCGCAAGTCGCTCGGAGACCTGCTGTCGGGCGAAGTAGATGTCGGTGCTGTCCGTGAAGATGGCCGTGATCTGGCTGAAGCCGTTGCGCGAGAGCGAGCGTGTGCTGGTCAGGCCGGGGATGCCCGCCAGGGCGGTCTCCAGCGGATAGGTGACCTGTCGCTCGATCTGCTCCGGGGCCAGCGCGGGCGCGACCGTGGTGATCTGCACCTGTCGGTTGGTGATGTCAGGGACCGCGTCGATCGGCAGTCTGGTCAACTGATACAGCCCGAAACCGGCGACGATCACGACGGCGATCACGACGAACCAGCGGAAGCGGACAGAGGCGGAAATGATGGTGTTGAACATGTGCGTCGCCCCTAGTGACCGTGCTCGGCCTCGCCCTTGGCGAGTTCGGCTTTCAGAAGGAAGGCGTTGGCGCCGGCGATGCGTTCTGATCCGCTGAGGCCTTGCAGGATTTCGGTGCGACCACCGGCCTGGCGGCCAACCAGCACCCGCACGGGCGCAAAGCCGTCTTCAGTGCGCACGAAGACCACACTCCTACCTTCCACGGTCTGGACGGCCTCGGACGGCACGGTCAGACCTCCAGAGGACTCGCCAGTGACCACAGCGCCCGTCACGGCTGATCCCGCCGGCGGAAGATTTCCGCCTGTCGGTCGGGCGCGGATCACTGTCGCGCCGGTTTCCGCTCCTGCGCCTGCGGCCACGCCAGTGACGACCACGTCGAACTCACCGCCCGGTCCCTGGACGCGGACCGGCGTTCCCGCACGCACCTGCGAGGCAAGCGCCGGCGGGGCGTTGAACACGATCTCGACCCGCGCCGGATTGGTCACCTCGGCGATGACGCCGCCTTGAGGCGCATAGCCGCCTGGGCCGACGAGGACGTTGGTGACCACCCCCTGAATGGGACTGGTCACGTTCACCCGGCCGGCAGTGCTGGGGGAGCCTGCTGCGGCGGCCCGAGCCCGGGCCGCGTCGGCAGCGGCCTCCGCGCTCAACGCCTCCGCGTGGGCGACCTCCGCATCGCGTCGCGCGACCACGCCCTGATCGGCGAGACTTTCCTCGCGTCGGTGCGCCTGCTGCGCAGCCACTGCATTGGCTTCAGCGGCTTCGACGTCCGCGCGCAAACTTGCTGCGTCGCCGCTGACCAAAACGGCCAGAGGCTGGCCGGCGCGAACGGATTGGCCTGAGGCCACCAGCACGCGCTCAACACGGCCCCCAACGCTCGTCGCCACGGCGGCCCTGGCGTCGATCATGGGCTCGACACGTCCCGACAGGCGCGTTTCCCCACCGCCTCCGCCCGTTACGCCCACGATTGTGATGCCCGCCGCCTCGATCTGGGCCGGCGCCAGCGTGACGTGAGCGCCTTCAGCTTCAGCCGTGTGGTCGTCGGCCGGCGCGCCTTCGGCATGAGTGTCGGCGGGCGGCTCAGAAGGGGTTCGCGTCAGTGCGTATATGCCACCCGCACCGAGGACGACCAGAACGGCGGCCCCGGCCATCAGCCAGGTCCGGTTGATCTGTGTGAATCGGTTCATTGCGATATTCCAAAAGGGGCGCGGCCTTGCAGGCGCGCGAGATCGATTTCAGCGCGGACGCGGGCGAGGCGGGCATCCACGGCGGCGTTGCGGGCATTGATGAGGGCGGCCCGCGACGATCGCAGTTCAAGCTGTGAGATGCGGCCGGCCTCGAAGCCGATCCGGGAAAGGCGGTAGGCTTCCTCAGCCGCCCTGATCCCCGCATCGGCGGCGGCGACCCGGCTGGCCGAAGCCCGAAGTCGGGCCTCGGCGGCGTTGCGGTCTGCCTCGGCCTCCTGACGCGCGCCGATCAGCCGGGCCTCGGCGGCCCGGAACTCGGCGCGGGCCGCATCGATGGCGCCCCGGTTCCGGTCGAACAGCGGCAACGGCATGCTGACGCCAAAGGTCAGGGCCGTAGCGTCCTCAGCTTCGTAGCGCCGGATGCCCACCGAGGCGGTGATATCGGGGCGGGCGCGAACCCGTTCGACCTCGATGCGGCTCTCTGCGGCAGCGCGTTCCGCCTCGGCGACCAGCACCTCGGGAGCCGCCACGACGGCGGCGGTCACGCCGGCCGGGGTTCTATCCAGCAGACTCGCATCGATCGAGGTGACCGGCGTCGGCAGCATGGCCACGACGGTCAGACGGGCGAAGGCCGCGTCCCGTTCCGCCTGCGCCTCGTCCAGCGTCGCGCGCGCCGCCGCCGCTTCCGTCTCGCCCTGGATGCCGCGCAGAAGCGGCTCGCGTCCTTCCTCTACGAGGATTAGGGCGGCGCGGGTGTCGGCGATGGTGACGGTCAGCGCCTCTTCGGCCAGTTGGAACCGGCGCTCGGCCGCTTCGGCCTCGGCGTAGACGAGCGCCAGTCGGCTCGCCGCCTCGACGTCGGCGAGGTCCCGACGCAGGGCGGCGGTCCCGACTTCGGCGTGGGCGACGCCGACACGAGCGCTGCGGCGGCCCCACAGTTCGAGGTCCTGACTTAGGGAGAGGGTGGTCTCGGCGTTGTCGTAGCCCTGGAAGGGGCCGGTGCCGAAGGCGTTCTCGGCCTCCAGCCCCAACTCCGGATTGGGCCGGACGCGCGCCTGCCGGACGCGCGCCTCGGCGGCTTCAAGAAGCGCGTCGGCTTCCATGGTCGCGGGCGTTTCGCCCAGGCGAGCGAGCAGGACCTCGAATGAGGGAGCAGGGTCGGCCCAGGCGGGTCCGCCGAGAAAGCCGGCCGCTATCGCGACCAGCGCGCAGCCCGCCACGAGGGGCGGACGGCGACGATAGGGGGGTGACATGTTTCATTTCCCGAGTGGTTGACGTGGAGGGCGCGCGGATGCGCGCGATCCCGTCAGCCTCGGGGAGGGCGTTCCGGTCCGGCCGGCGTGCGGGACGCCAGCGGTTCGCTGGGCAGCAGAACCCTCGGCTCTCCAGACGCAGTCGCCGGGGACACGTCACCGTTGCCGACCACCACGGCACCGCCATGGTGACAGTGGCCGTGCGAGCAGATCGCATGGTCGTCGGGATCAGACGGCAGATCGCCACCGTCGTCGGCGACTGACGCCGCCGCATGAGCGGGTTCCAGTTCCACAGCACAGGCCGCAGCATCGACAGTCGGGATCAGAACGAACACAGCGACGAACAGCGCCAAGAGCGCCGCCATGATGCCGTGTCTGTTCTCTGATCGGACCATGCCGCCCTTTAGCACGGTTTGCGGCAACAGCAACGGACGGTAGGTCGCAACGCGAGCGCCGACGCTACAGCCTATGGCGTTCGCGACGTCTTTGCTCCGCGTTTGGCGATTCACGTTCTAGGCGCGCCCACCGCTTCATCCGTCAGGTCCTTTCGCCAACGCGCCGCCTTGATCAGCGCCCGAGCCACACTGGCGCGATCAGGCGCGGTCGCGACAATTCGGCCGTTTCGCAGTCCAATGAAGCCTCGGCCATCGCGCTCAGGCGTGACCTGGCAGAGCTGGCTTCCGTGGAAGAAGGACAAGCTGCTCATCGAGCCAGCTCCAGCGAGACAGCACCAGGCTGCTGGAGGTGCTTAGTCGCCAGAACCCAGCCCTGCGGTCCCGACGCCATCGGCACAGCGCGCACTCGTCCGGCCAGTCGCAAGGGCCTCAGACAGGCTCGAACCCGCTTGGCCATCGTGATTTCCAGCTCGACGTCTGCGGGATCGAGCTCTCGCCTCTCGACGACCGCCTGCGCCAGCCCTCTCGACGTGAGCGGTCCTTCGGCTTCTCTCAAGCAATCAACGACGATGCTGGTGATCTCTCCCGGCGCAGCAGCGTAAATTGGCCGGGCTCGCTTCGGCGCGATTTCACCGATGTCGATGTCCGGTTTGAGCAGGACAAGGACCGCGTCCAGGTTTTGGATCGTCTTCTGAAGGTCGCGGATGAGCCCTTGATGTTGCTCCAACTCACCGTCCAGCTCGGCGCGTTTGCGGACCAGGGTGTGAAGGGCGACAGAATGCTCGGTGCCGAAAGGGATGATCGAACTTGCCATGCCCTCACCATAAAGGCAGGGGTTCCCACGGTCTCGGTTGTCAAGGTGTGTTTGCTACCCATAGCCGAGAACAACCCGACCCTCACCCTGCGCGCGAAAAAGCGGTCTGCTTCGCATCCCGCTGCGCGCAGCCCTCTCCCATCGGGAGAGGGACTAGAGCACGATCTTCTTCGGCGACCGGAACGGCTGGGCGCCCGCCTCGAGCCGCAGGACCTCGGGCGTGCGCAGGTTGCGGGCGTGCCAGAAGGACCACCGCTCCCAGTAGATCAGCCGATCCAGATTGAAGCCGCCGGCGCCGAAGCCGCTGTCCTTCGCCCCTGTGAGGGAGTCGGCGCGCCAGGCGCCCAGGATCAGGGGCGTGCGCGAGATCGCGGCCCTGCGCGGGCCGAACAGCTGCACCAGCCGCCACCAGTATTCATTGTCGGCGCCGCTGAGCACCTGATGGAAATAGCCGGCCCGCTCCATCACGGGGGCCCGTTCGAACATCAGGGTGGACGGCGCCCAGCGGGTCAGGGGCCAGACGCCCCGGGCGTGGATCTCGCCCTCGGCGTCCACCCGCAGGCTGCGGCCGGAATGGGCGGTCAGCCTGCGCGCGCGCATCTCGGCCACCTGCCGGGCCAGCCGGTCGGGGTGGGCCCATTCGTCGGAGTCCTGAACCGCCACCCAGTGGCCTTTGGCCCGGGCCAAGGCCGCGTTGCGGGCGGTGTAGGCGCCGCCACGCGCGGACTGGCGGATCAGGGTGAAGCGCGGGTCGCCGTCGGCGGCGGCCAGGGCGCGGTCGGCGTTGTCGTCGGTGGAGGCGTCGTCGACGAACAGGAACTCAAGATTGCGCCAGCTCTGGTCCAGCACCGAGCGCACCGCCGCAGCGACCCAGCGGGAGGCGTTCCGCGACGGCATGATGACGCTGATCAGCGGGCCGTCCACGGCGAGAGACCCGTCGGCGCGGGCGTTGACGACGCTGACCGGGAGAGCCGGGTCGACGGGCTCGGGCGGCGACAGGCTCCACGCCGAGAAGCCGTCGCGCCACGCTGGCCCGGCCCGGGCCGGGTCATGGCGGTCCAGCGAGGCGCGCAGGAAGGCGGCCTGCGGGCCGGACGCGGTGTCGAGGGCGCGGCGGGCGTCGTCCTCGCACCCGGCCGCCAGCATCAGGGCCGCGCGCAGGGAGGCGTCCGGACCGGCGTATTTGGTCAGGGCCAGGGCCGGGTCGAAAGCGCTGAGGGCCAAAGCCAGGTCGTGTTCTGGCCGGGGCGCGAGGGTGCGGGCGAAGTCCAGCGCCTCCCCTGCCCGTCCGGTGGCGGTCAGGGACCGGATGCGCTCCACCGGAAAGGCGCGGGCGGCGGCGGGATCACGGTCAAGGGCGCGGGCGGCCAGCCGGTGCAGCTCCAGCCGCGACAGGGCGACGGGATCGCGAAGAGCCCCCATGGCGAGGGCGGCGGAGCGGCGGCGCTGTCGGATCAGAAGCCGGGCGATCGGGTTCATCAAACCGGACATCCCTCGCCGCCTGGGAAAATGGTGGATGCGACAGGGATTGAACCTGTGACCCCCTCGGTGTGAACGAGGTGCTCTCCCGCTGAGCTACGCATCCATCCGGACCGGGTTCGAAGGCTCGAACCGTCGGGAGGCGCGGACATAGCCCGGTCGCCGGGCGGGCGCAAGACCCGTGCGCTGTCAGGCGACGACCAGCGCCTCCAGCACCTTGCGCACGGCCTCCGGGATCGGGACCGGGCGGCGGGTTTCGCGGTTCACATAGACGTGGGTGAAGTGGCCGAAGGCGGCGGCGTCGGGCTCGTCGTTGCGAAACAGGCCGACCTCGTAGCGCACGCTGCTGGTCCCGATGCGGGCCACACGGACCCCGGCATCCACCCGGTCAGGAAAGGTGATGGGCGCGGCGTAGCGGCAGCCGGTCTCCACAACCAGGCCGATGACGGGGCTGGTCGCGGGATCCAGAACCCCTTGCTCGATCAGGTGCGCATTCACCGCCGTGTCGAAGAAGCTGTAATAGACCACGTTGTTCACGTGGCCGTAGACATCGTTGTCCATCCAGCGCGTGGTGATGGACCGGACGACCGGGAAGTCGGCGCGGGTGGGCAGGGGCTCGCTCACAGGGCTTCCTCGTACAGGGCGCGGGCGTCGGCGAGCGTCACCTCGCGCGGATTGTTGATCAGCAGCCGCTGCACCTGCATGGCGTCGTGGGCCAGACGATCCAGATGCTGGACCTCGACCCCGAGCTCGGAAAGGCGCTGCTCCATGGGCATTTCGGCGGTCAGGGCGGCGATTTCGTCCACAAAGGCGGCGGCGTCCGGCTGCAGCCCGATGGCGGCGGCCAGTTCGGCGTAGAGCGGCCCTGCGGCAGGCAGGTTGAACCTCAGCACCGGGCCCAGCACCAACGCGTTGGACAGGCCGTGGGGCGCGTGGAAGATGCCCCCGATGGGATAGGCCAGGGCGTGGACGGCGGCGACCGGGGCGTTGGCGAAGGCCATGCCCGCCAGCAGAGAACCCTGCAGCATCGCCCGCCGCGCGGGCAGGTCCGAACCGTCGGCGATGACCCGGCGGATGTTGGCGTGCAGCAGCTTCAGCGCCGCGACCGCCAGGCTGTCGGACACCGGGTTCTTCTTGTGCCGCGACGTATAGGCCTCGATGGCGTGGACCATGGCGTCGACGCCCGTCATGGCCGTGACGCGCGGCGGCAGGCCCGTGGTCAGGGTGGCGTCCAGAATGGCCGCGTCGGGATAGAGCAAGGGCGAGACCACGCCCTTCTTCTGGTCGTCCGGGGTGGTGACGATGGCGATGTTGGTGACTTCCGATCCGGTGCCCGCCGTGGTCGGAACCTGCACCAGCGGCAGGCGCGGGCCCCTGGCCAGGCCGATGCCGTAGATGTCCGGCAGGGCCTGATCGGTCCCCGCCAGCAGGGCCACCAGCTTGGCCGTGTCCAGCGACGAGCCGCCGCCCAGACCCACCACGCCGTCCGCCCCGGCGTCCCGCGCCGCCGCCACGGCCGCCATGACCGAGGCCTCGGGCGGATCGGCCAGCACATCGCTGAAGACAGCGGCCGTGACGCCCGCCGCGTTCAGGGCGTCCAGGATTGGCCGGACCACGCCCGCGCCGACCAGTCCCGCGTCGGTGACGATGAACGGGCGGGTCACGCCCATGCCGTTCAGAAATTCCGCCAGCTTCAGAGCGGCGCCGTCCTCGCACAGGATTCTCGGCGTGGTCTCGAACGAAAAGCCGGTCATGGTCGCATCCTCCGGACCGCAGCCAAGCGCGGATGGCGGGCGGCCGCAAGATCACCCAGGGTCAACTGGCGCAGGCGGGTCAAGCGTGGCAATGGGCCGGGATGACCGTCGTTTCCATCCGCCCCTACACGCCAGACGATCTGGACACGCTGATCGCCCTGTTCAACGGGGCGGTGCGTCGCGTGGCCGGGCGGGACTACACGCCCGCGCAGATCGCGGCCTGGGCGCCCGGGACGCCGGACCGGGCGGCATGGGCGGCGCGTCTGCTGGGGCGGCCGACCCTTGTGGCGGAAATCGAGGGCGTGATCGCCGGTTTCAGCGATCTGGAGCCGGACGGCCACATCGACATGCTGTTCGTGGACGCGGATCATCAGGGCCGCGGCGTGGCGGGCGCCCTGCTGGACCGGATCGAGACCATGGCGCGGGAACAGGGTCTGGCGCGACTGTTCACCGAAGCCAGCATCACAGCCCGTCCGGTGTTCGAACATCGCGGCTTCCATGTCGTGGCCGCCCAGGACGTGGCGCTGCGGGGCCAGACCTTGCGCAATTACCGGATGGCCAAGGCGCTCTGAGCGCGGCGGCGGCATGGCTGGCGCGGCGAATCCGTGGCACGGTTCGGTCATGACCGCGAACCGCCATCTGATCGTCTTCGCCGCCGCCAACGGGGCCATGGCCGTGATGCTGGGCGCCTTCGCCGCGCACGGGGCGGGACCGGCGGTGAAGACGCTGCTGACCACCGGCGCGCAGTACCAGATGGTGCACGCCGTGCTGGCGGTGGCCTGCGCCCTTTGGGCCGACGGCGGACGGATGGCGCGGATCGCCGGATGGCTGGCGGTGTCGGGCGGGCTGGTGTTTGCGCTGGCGCTGTCGATGATCGCCCTGATGAGCCTGCCCGCCATGGGCATGGTGGCGCCGGTGGGCGGGGCGCTGATGATCGCGGGCTGGGCGGCTCTGCTGTTCGCGGCCCTGAGGAGTGACCGCTGATGGCGCGGGACGCCTGCGCGGTGATCGGCAGCGGCGGCCATGCACGGGTCGTCATCGCCGCCCTGCGGGCCTCGGGCGCCCGGGTCACGGCCCTTTATGACGAGCGGCCCGAGCGACAGGGCGAAACCGTGGACGGGGCCGTGGTGTCCGGGGACTGCGAGGCGGGCCTGAACACCCCCCTCCCCGCCCATCTGGCCATCGGCGACAACGGCGTGCGGCGTGATCTGGCGGCGACGAAGCCGCCGGGAGGCTGGATGCAGGCGGTGCACCCCTCGGCCCTGGTGGACCCGGCGGCGCGGATCGGGGCAGGCAGTCTGGTGGCGCTGGGCGCCATCGTTCAGGCCGGGGCGTCCATCGGCGCCCATGTGATCGTCAACACCGGGGCCATCGTCGAGCACGACTGCGTGGTGGAGGATTTCGCCCATGTGGCCCCCGGCTCGGTTCTGGGCGGCGGCGTCCATGTGGGCCAGGGCGTGCTGATCGGTCTGGGCGCGCGGGTCCTGCCCGGCGTGCGCATCGGCGCGTGGGCGGTGGTCGGCGCCGGGGCCGTGGTCATGAAGGATGTGGCGGACGGCCAGACGGTGGCGGGCGTGCCCGCCCGGCCCACCCGATGATCCCGCTGTCGGCGCCCGAGGTCGGCGCGCGCGAACAGGCGCTGGTCGCTGAAGCCCTTGCGGCGGGCGACGTGGCCATGGGGCCGCAGGTGGCGGCGTTCGAGACGGCGTTCGCGGCGCTGACCGGCCGCGCCCACGCGCTGGCGGTGTCGTCCGGCACGGCGGCCCTGCATCTGGCCCTGCGTCTGCTGGATCTGAAACCGGGCGAGGCGGTGATCTGCCCGACCCTGACCTTCATGGGCGGGGTGGCGCCGGTTATCTATCAAGGCGCGACGCCCGTCTTCGCGGACGTGGACCCGGTGACCTGGGGGCTGGACCCGGCCTGCCTGCCCGAAGCGTTCGACGTGGCGGGGGCGCGGGGCCTGAGCGTGCGGGCGGTGGTCCCCGCGGACCTGTACGGCCAGTGCTGCGACATCGGGCCAATCCTCGACATCGCGGCGGACCGGGGCGTGCCGGTGATCCTGGACTCGGCCGAGGCGGTGGGCGCGACGCTCAACGGCCGGCACGCCGGCGCCGGGGCGCTCATGGCGGCCTATTCCTTCAACGGCAACAAGATCATCACCACCGGCGGCGGCGGCATGCTGGTCAGCGACGACGCGGCCCTGATGGAGCGGGCGCGCTATCTGTCCACCGCCGCGCGCAGGCCCGCCGTCCACTATGAGCACGACGAGGTGGGCTACAACTACCGCCTCGGCGCCGTCGCGGCGGCCATCGGCCTGGCGCAACTGGAGACGCTGGAGGCGCGGGTGGCGCGGCGGCGGGCCGTCTTCGAAAGCTATCGCGCGGCCTTGTCTGACCTGCCCGGCGTGCGCTTCGCGCCCGAGGGGCCGGGACGGCTGCACAGCCGCTGGCTCAGCGTCATGCTGCTTGGCCCAGACGCGCGCGTCACACCGGACGCCCTGCGTCTGGCGCTCCACGCCGAGGGCATCGAGAGCCGACCGGTGTGGAAGCCCATGCACCTGCAGCCGGTTTTCCAGGACGCGCCCCGCGTGGGCGGCGCCGTGGCCGAATCGCTTTTCGCCCATGGGTTGTGCCTGCCGTCCAGCACCACCCTGACCGAGGCGGATCAGGCCCGGATCATCGCCATAATTCGCGGCGAGCTGACCTGATTTTGCAACGTTTTCCGGCCCGCACAGGTAAAATGACTCGCAGCAGGCGAATGGGTTGGCTTCACCCTCCGCGCCCGTTACCCATGAAGAACAAGCCAAGCTTGGCCGTACGAAGTCACAGAGAGTGTTGTGCGCATGACGATTTTCGCGGATCAGCCCGACCGTCGCACCCTGTATCCCGAGATCGAGCCCTTTGCGTCCGGCTTCATGGCCACCGGCACGGCCCACGAGATCTACTATGAGGAGTCCGGCTCGCCCGAGGGCAAGCCGGTGCTGGTGCTGCACGGCGGTCCGGGCGGTGCGGTCAATCCGACCATGCGGCGCTATTTCGACCCGGCGCGCTACCGCATCATCATGTTCGACCAGCGCGGCTGCGGCCAGTCCCGGCCCAACGCCAGCCTCGAGAACAACACCACCTGGGACCTGATCGAGGACATCGAGCGCCTGCGCGAACGCTGCGGCGTCGACAAGTGGTCGGTGTTCGGCGGCTCGTGGGGCTCCACCCTGTCGCTGGCTTACGCCATCACCCACCCGGAACGGGTCGAGAGCCTGATCCTGCGCGGCATCTTCCTGCTGACGAAGAAGGAGTTGCACTGGTTCTATCAGGACGGCGCCTCGATGATCTTCCCCGATGCGTGGGAGGCCTTCCTCAAGCCCATCCCCGAGGCCGAGCGCGGCGACCTGATGGCCGCCTATCACAAGCGTCTGGTCAGCGATGATGTGGCGGTGCGCAACGAGGCCGCAGTGGCCTGGTCCAGTTGGGAAGGCGACACGGTCAGCGTCGAGGGCCCGGCCGCCCGTCCGGAGAAGTTCGCCGAGCCGGAGTTCGCCGTCGCCTTCGCCCGCATCGAGTGCCACTATTTCACCAACGGCGGCTTCTTCCCGCAGGACGGCTGGATTCTGAACAATGTGGAGCGCATCCGGCACATCCCGACGTGGATCGCCCAGGGCCGCTTCGACGTGGTGACGCCCATGTCCGGCGCCTGGGCGCTGCACCGGGCGTTCCCCGAAGCGAAACTGGATGTGGTGGGCGACGCCGGCCACGCCTCCAGCGAGCCGGGCATCGTGGATTCCCTGATCCGGGCGACGGACTGGGCGGCGGGGCTGTAACAGCCCCCTTCTCTGTGAAGAAACGGCCTGTCGGGGGATGTGGGCCCCCGACAGAAGCCGGGTGTCAGCTGTCCAGGAACGAGCGCAGCTTGCGGCTGCGGCTGGGGTGCTTGAGCTTGCGCAGGGCCTTGGCCTCGATCTGACGGATGCGTTCGCGGGTGACACTGAACTGCTGGCCCACTTCCTCGAGGGTGTGGTCGGTGTTCATGCCGATGCCGAAGCGCATGCGCAGAACCCGCTCCTCGCGCGGCGTCAGGGACGCCAGCACGCGGGTGGTGGTTTCGCGCAGGTTAGACTGGATGGCCGCGTCGATGGGCAGGATCGCGTTCTTGTCCTCGATGAAGTCGCCCAGGTGCGAGTCCTCCTCGTCGCCGATAGGCGTTTCGAGGCTGATGGGCTCCTTGGCGATCTTGAGGACCTTGCGGACCTTCTCCAGCGGCATGGCCAGACGCTCGGCCAGTTCTTCGGGCGTGGCCTCGCGACCGATCTCGTGCAGCATCTGGCGCTGGGTGCGGACGATCTTGTTGATCGTCTCGATCATGTGCACCGGGATGCGGATGGTGCGGGCCTGGTCGGCGATGGAGCGGGTGATCGCCTGACGGATCCACCAGGTGGCGTAGGTGGAGAATTTGTAGCCGCGACGGTACTCGAACTTGTCGACCGCCTTCATCAGGCCGATGTTGCCTTCCTGAATGAGATCAAGGAACTGCAGGCCGCGGTTGGTGTATTTCTTGGCGATGGAGATGACCAGGCGCAGGTTGGCCTCGACCATTTCCTTCTTGGCCTGACGGGCCTCGCGCTCGCCCTTCTGGACGGTCTGGACGATGCGGCGGTAGTCGTCGATGGGCAGGCCGGCCTCGGTGGCCACGGCGGCCACGTCCGAGCGGATCTGGGCGATCTGTTCAGCTTCGTTGTCGCTGAACTTGGTCCAGCGCACGCCCATCTCCTTGACGCGCTCGCTCCAGGTCGGGTCCAGTTCGGCGCCGAAATAGGCCTTCAGGAACTCCGGCCGCGAGATGCCGTAGCTGTCCGCCAGACGCAGAAGGCGGCCTTCCAGGCCGATCAGGCGCTTGTTGATGGCGTAGAGCTGCTCGACCAGCGCCTCGATGCGGTTGTTGTTCAGCTTCAGCGTCTTCAGGCGGTCCGAGATGGCCCGGGTCAGGGCCTCGTAATTCTTCTGGTCCTTGGTCGACAGGGCCTCGCCCTTCAGGCGCGCCTCGACCAGCTTGTCCTGAAGCTTGCGGAAGGCGTCGAAGTCCGACGCCACGGCGTCCAGGATCTCCATGACCCCGTCGCGCAGCTCGGCCTCCATAGCCGAGATGGACAGGCCGCCGCCGTCATCGAAGTCGTCGTCGTCCTCGTCGTCGTCCTCACCCTCGGGCTTTTCCGCCTTGGCCTCCGGCTCGGCTTTCTCGCCCTCTTCCTCGCTGTCCTCGTCCTCGCCCTCAGCCTGGGGCGGATTCTGACCGCCGTAGGTCTGGTCCAGGTCGATGACCTCGCGCAGCAGGATGCGACCGTTGGCCAGTTCATCGCGCCAGACCATGATGGCCTCGAACGTCAGGGCGCTTTCGCACAGACCCGAGATCATGGCGTCGCGGCCGGCCTCGATGCGCTTGGCGATGGCGATCTCGCCCTCGCGGCTCAGCAGCTCGACCGAGCCCATCTCGCGCAGATACATGCGCACCGGGTCGTCGGTGCGGTCATAGGCGGGCTTGGCGCCCGTCTCGGCCACGGCGGTTTCGGCGCGCTCGGCCACCTCGGTGGTCTGACCCTCGGCGTCTTCCTCGGCCTCGACCACGTTGACGCCCATCTCTGACAGCATGGCCAGGGTGTCTTCGATCTGGTCGGGGGTGAACTCCTCGGACGGCAGGACCTTGTTCAGCTCCTCCATCGTGACGAAGCCGCGGGTCTTGGCCTGGCGAATGAATTTCTTGACGCCGGCGTCAGTCAGATCGAGCAGCGGCCCGTCATTGGTCGTTTCCGCTTCTTGAGTCTCGGTCTGCGCGCTCATTCAGTCTCTCCAGCCGCGATAGGTCGCGGCTTTAACAACGTTCGAAGGCGCGGTTTTGTTACGAACCCGCCGCCTCATCCCATAAGGTTCCAGTCTTGATGGCTCGCCGCAATGCATCGCGCTCGGCTTTCAGACGACTGAAAGCCGAGGCGTCGAAGCCGCGATGCGCCTCCGACTTCGCTGAGCTAAGCGCTCCCTCCAACGCCGCCATGCGGGTCAGAGCGTCGAACGCCTGCGACCATCGGGCCCGCGCTTCGGCGAGGGGCGCGTTTGCTGCCAGGAATGGCGCACCGGACTTTGCCGCCGCCTTCTCGACCTCACGCATGAGCGTATCCAGACCCGATTGCGCCAGATGGCGGCGCAGGGCCGCGCTGTCAAGGGCGAGACCCGACATCCGCAGGCGAACAACCTCATCCGCAAGCTCGCCCAGGGCCGGATCGCCGAAGCCGTGCCGGCCCACCGCCTCCAGATGATCGTCAAGCCGCTCGGGGTCGTCGATGGCCGCGTGGGCCAGGGCCGCGGCGACGGGTTCGATCGAGCGGGACAGGGCTGTGACCGCCGCCCTGCCCTCGTCTGTGGCGCCGATGATGGCGGGCTTGCCGGGCGTCCAGCGGGCGCCGGGCTGGCGCGGCTGGAACGCCGGGCGGCGCGGAAACAGGGCGTCGAACCGTTCGAACAGCTCGCGGCGGTACTGTTCGGCCAGATCCGCGTCCTGAATGGCCTGGGCGGCCTGACGGAGACGCCCCTTCAGGCCCGCCTTGCGTTCGGGGCTGTCCAGCGGCTCGGCGTCCCGCTCGCGCTCGAACAGCATCTCGGCGAAGGGGCGGGTTTCGGACAGGGCGTTCCGGAGCGCCGGGGCGCCCTTGTCGCGTAGGATGTCGTCGGGATCCTGGCCGCCGGTCAGCAGGGCGAACCGGAAGGAACGGCCGGATTTCAGCTGGGGCAGCGCGCGCTCAACCGCCCGGCCCGCCGCGCGCTGGCCCGCCGGGTCGCCGTCGAAGCACAGCACGGGCTCGGCGCTGACCCGCCACAGCAGGGCCATCTGCTCCTCGGTGAGGGCGGTGCCCATGGGGGCGACGGCGGGGATGCCGGCGCGCTGGCAGGCGATCACGTCCATGTAGCCTTCCACCACCACGATGGCGGCGTCGGACTTCGACCCGGCCCCCAGGATGCGCCGGGCCTCGGGCAGGCCGTAGAGGGTCGCGCCCTTGTGGAAGAGGGTGGTCTCGGGCCCGTTCAGATATTTGGCGCGGTCGTCCGGGTTCATGGCCCGGCCACCGAAGCTGACGATGCGCCCCCGCGCGTCATGGATGGGGAACATCAGGCGGTCGCGGAAGCGGTCGTAAGGCGAGCCGCCGCCCTCCGGCGCGATCAGCAGCCCGGTCTCCACCAGTTCGGACGGCTTGGCCCCGCGCTGGACCAGGGCGTTCTTGAGGCCCTCGCGATCGTTGGGCGCATAGCCGATGCCGAATCGGTCCCACTGGTCCTCGGGCAGGCCGCGGCGCTCCAGCATCTCCCGTGCGGCCTTGCCGACGGACCGGCGCAGATTGGCGGCGAACCATTTCTGGGCCAGATCCATCCAGTCGGCCAAGCCCTGGCGCTTCTGCTCGCGCTCGGCGGCCTGGGGGTCGGGCGCGGGCAGCGCCATGCCCGCCTCGGCCGCCAGACGTTCGACCGCCTCGACGAAGCTGAGGCGCTCGGTCTCCTGCAGGAAGCTGATGATGTCGCCGTGCTTGCCCGAGCTGAAGTCGTGGAAGAAGCCCTTCTCGTCGTTGACGAAGAAGGACGGCGACTTCTCCTTGGTGAAGGGCGACAGGCCGGCGAACTCGCGTCCTTGACGCTTGAGCTTCACCGTCCGCCCGATGACGTCCGAGGGACGCAGGCGGCTTTTCAGCTCATCAATGAAACGGTCGTCGAAGCGCACGAATCAGTCAGCCCGCAGAGGGGTCCATGGCGGCAAGGGGCGACGCGCCAGCCTCCCCGGGAGATTGTCCACATGTGGAGCTTTCCGGGGACAAGCCAGGACGTCACGTCCGCCTCTCCTGCCATGCTCCCACGCACGGCGCCACGGCTTATCGGACAAAGCAGGTTGTCCCAGCCCGCGCGGGGGCGCAATCTCCCGGCAGGGCAAGGAGAGGGATCATGGCGCGTCTGGGCCGCATCGTCGCGGGCTGCATCCTGCTGATGCTGGCGACCGCCTGCCAGACCTATCCGCGCCTGGATGTCACCGCGGCCCAGTTGAGCGCCGCCAGCCCCGCCATCCGCTACGATTTCGACGTCGAGGAGGCGCAGCTGCGCTTTGTGCGCGAGCTGGGCGTCGCGGCCCAATCAGCGGACGACGGAACGGTTGATCTGCTGGCCCTGTCCGGCGGCGGGGCCAACGGCGCCTTCGGGGCGGGTGTGCTGAACGGCTGGGGCGAGCGCGGTGACCGACCGGAATTCGAAATCGTCACCGGCGTCAGCACCGGCGCCCTGATCGCGCCCTTCGCCTTTGTCGGCGAAGCGGGCGACGCCGGGCTGGCCCGGGCCTTCACTGACGGCGGATCCGAAGGCTTGCTGCGGTCCCGCGGCCTCGGCGTTCTGTTCCGGCCCAGCGTGTTCCGCCCCGAGCCGCTGGCCCAGCTGGTGGTCAACAATGTGGACGAAACTCTGCTGCGCGCCGTAGCCGAACAGCACCGGCGCGGCCGACGCCTGTATGTGGCCACCACCAGCCTCGACACGCAGACCCAGATCGTCTGGGACATGGGCGCCCTGGCCCAGCAGACCGATGAGATGTCTCGCCTGCTGTTTCTGGACATCCTGATCGCCTCGGCCAGCATTCCCGTGGCCTTTCCTCCCGTTCCGCTGATTCTGAGCAACGACGGAAATCAGGCGGTCGAACTGCATGTGGACGGAGGCACGGTGGCCAATGTTCTGGTGGCGCCCGAACCCTTCCTGCTGCGCCCGCCGGATGCGGCGCAGACCCTGACCGGCGGGCTGCCCGGCCGCATCTGGATCATCGTCAACGGCCACCCAGAACCCACCTTCGCCACGGCGAGGCTCAGCGGCGTGTCGGTGGCGGTGCGCAGTTTCGACATTATGCGCAAGGCGATCACCCGCGCCGATGTGGCCAGGACGGCTCAGCTGGCCCGTACCCTGGGCATGGGCCTGCAGGTGGTCTCCATGCCCGATGACGCGCCGGACGCGGCCCTGGACTTCAGTCAGGAGTCCATGCTGCGCAGCTATGAGGCCGGGCGCCGGCTGGGTCTGGACGGCTCGGGCTGGGAGACCCTGGCGGAGCCCGTGGCGGAAGAGCCCTAACCCCGCGCCGCGTCCATGTGCTCGGCGAAGCGCTCGAACAGATAGAGGCTGTCCGCGGGGCCGGGCGAGGCCTCAGGGTGATGCTGCACGCCGAACACCGGGCGGTCCTTCAGGGCGATGCCGCAGTTGGTGCCGTCGAACAGGCTGACGTGGGTCTCGGTGACCGCCTCGGGCAGGCTGTCGCGGTCCACGGTGAAGCCGTGGTTCATGGAGACGATCTCCACCTTGCCGGTGGTCACGTCCTTGACCGGATGGTTGGCGCCGTGGTGGCCCTGATCCATCTTCACCGTCTTCGCGCCCAGGGCGAGGGCCAGCATCTGGTGGCCGAGACAGATGCCCATGACGGGCTTGCCGCTCTCGACCAGCTTTCTGATTTCCGGCACCGCGTACTCGCCCGTCGCCGCCGGATCGCCGGGGCCGTTGGACAGCATGACGCCGTCGGGATTGCGGGCCAGAATCTCCTCGGCCGTGGTGGTGGCCGGGACCACCGTGATTTTCGCGCCGGTGGCGGCCAGGGCGCGCAGGATGTTGCGCTTCACGCCATAGTCCACGACCACCACCTCGTTGCGGCGGCCGTCGCCCGCGACGTAGCCCTCGGGCCACTCCCAGGTCCCCTCGGTCCAGTCGAAGGCCTGCAGGCAGGAGGCGTCCTTCGCCAGGTCCAGACCTTCAAGACCCGACCAGTCGCGGGCCTGGGCCACCAGGGCCTCCAGATCGAACTTGCCATCCGGATCATGGGCGATGACGCCGTGGGGAGAGCCGTTCTCGCGGATGGCCCTGGTCAGGGCGCGGGTGTCGACACCCGCCAGACCCACCACGCCGCGGCGCTTCATCCAGGCGTCGAAGCCGTGGTCGCTGCGCCAGTTGGCCGGATCGGTGGGCAGGTCGCGGAACACCGCGCCCACGGCCGCCGTCCCCGCCCCGCCGTCGCCGATCTGCTCCACATCCTCGCTGTTGGTCCCCACATTGCCCACGTGGGGGAAGGTGAAGACCAGCACCTGTTTCATGTAGCTGGGGTCGGTCAGGATCTCCTGATAGCCCGTCATGGCTGTGTTGAAGACCACCTCGCCCAGGGCCGATCCCGTGGCGCCCACGCCGATGCCCTGAAGCACGGTTCCGTTGGCCAGGGCGAGCACGCCGGTGGCTCCGGGCAGCAGGGTGGTCATGGCGGGCTCCTGGAGGCTGGGGGACGCGGCCTTCATGGGCCGAACCGACCCCGATGGCAAACGGCCGCGTTCCTATGGAGTCACGCTGCGCAGGTCAAGCGTGGCGGTCGTTTTCAGACGGTCAGGCGGCCCATGTCGCAGAACACGGCGTGGGTGGCTCCCGCGGCGGCGGCGGCCTCCCCTCGCGCGGGCGGCAGATTGACCAGCAGCACGTCGCGGGCCACGCCGCGCGCCTGGGCGATCAGCTCGGCCGCCGCGCGCCAGTCGACGGCGCTTTCGGTCTCCACCCCGGCGAAGTCCAGCGAGACGCAGCGGGGCTGCACGGGGGCCAGACGGGCGATCATGCCCGGCTCGGGCGGGGCATGGACGATCACCCCGCGCCGCTGGGCGCCCAGATGGTCGATGGCGGCGCGCACGTCCTCTGCGGTCGCCCGCATGTCCACGCCCATGATCTCGACCAGCAACAGCCCCGCTTCAACATCGGCCTGAAGCCCCGTGTAGAGCAGTGAGAACCGCCCCGCCGACGACGCCACCGTGCGCCAGAAGGCCGGGGCCACGCCCGTGGCGCCGCCGGGCAGGTCCAGCAGGCTGACCCCATGACGCAGTGTCTCCACATCGATGCGTTTGAGGTCGGCGACCTCCAGCCGCACCCGGTGCGTGCCCGCCAGGGCGCTTTCGCCACCGGCGCGGCGCACGGTGCGGGCCACGCGGGCGCCCACGTGGCTTCGTCGAACAAGATCGAACACCGGCCTCGCGGCCAGGGTGACCGTCAGCTCTTTGCGGGCCTCGGTGACAAGAGGAAAGGTCAAACTCTTAGCCCCAACGGGACTGAAGCTGCGCGCTTCGACCGGGCGGTCCCCATCCGCTCTGACTGGCGTGTCGCTCAATCCCGCCGGGAGCGAGTGCCCCGTCGGGTAAGCCATCACAATGTCTCCCAACATCAACTCCCGCGTGATGCGGGTTCATGAAGCCGGAAAACATGCCATGGAAAACGGAACGTAACGCTAAGAAACGCGGTGAAGACTCGCGGTTAGCAACGCGGTTATTCCGCAATGCGCTCGCCCTTCCAGTCGAACACGAAGCCGGAATCCTCCTGTTTCAGCCCGTCGACCACGCCCAGCACGCACGTCGCGGAATGATCCGGCGTGAACAGCTTGTCCGGCGTCACGCCCTTCTGGAAGGGCTCGCTCAGCGCCGTATCCACGGTGCCCGGATGCAGCCCGACGCAGATCAGGCCCGGATGGGTGCGCGCCAGCTCCACCGCCAGGGTCTTCAGGATCATGTTCAGGGCCGCCTTGGAGGCTCGGTAGCTGTGCCAACCGCCCAGCCGGTTGTCGCCGATGCTGCCGACCCGCGCCGACAGGGCCGCGAACACCGCCCGCCTCTCGCGCGGCGCCAGCGGCAGAAAGGCCCGCGCCGCCAAGGCCGGCCCCATGGCGTTGACCGCAAAGTCCCGCCTCAGGTGGTCGGCGTCCAGAGCCCGCCAACTGCGCTCGGGCTGGAAGCCGTCGTGCAGGACGCCGCTGGCCACGACGCACAGGTCCACCGGCGCCCCCACGGCCGCCGCAGCCGCTTCGAGCGACGGCAGATCGGTGACGTCCGCCTGCAAGCCGGTGACGCCGTCCGGCGCCCGGCCCGAGCGCGACACGCCGAACACGGCCTCATAACGCCCGTCGGCCGCCAGTCGCGCAGCCATGGCCGCACCGATGCCGCCCGACGCTCCAATTATTACAGCCCGCATGAGGCGCTCTCCCGACCGCTTTCCGCCGCTTCCATCCCCATGATAGGGAGCGGTCATGCCCATCACCACCATCGGCCTCGATGCCGACGACACCCTCTGGCACAACGAGACCATCTTCCGGCTAACCCACGACCGGTTCGCCGACCTGCTGTCAGAGCACCACGACCGCGACCGCATCGAAGATCGTCTGGCCGCGACCGAGCAGCGCAACCTGCGCCTCTATGGCTACGGGGTGAAGGGCTTCACCCTGTCCATGATCGAGACGGCCATGGAATTGACCGATGGGGAGCCCCCGCCCCGGGTCATCAGCGAGATCCTGGCCGCCGGACGAGAGATGTTGTCCCACCCGGTCGAGACCCTGCCGGGGGTGGCCGAGACCCTGAACCGTCTGTCGGAGCAGTACCGGCTGGTGCTGATCACCAAGGGCGACCTGATGGACCAGGAGCGTAAACTGGCCGCCTCGGGGCTGGGCGAACTGTTCTCGGGCGTGGAGATCGTGTCCGAAAAAACCGCCGAGACCTATGACCGCGCCTTCCGCCGCCACGGCACGGGGGCGCAACAGGCGGCCATGGTGGGCAACTCCATGAAATCCGACGTCCTGCCTGCGCTGCAGGCCGGCGCCTGGGCCGCCCACATCCCCTACGCCGTCACCTGGGCCCACGAGCTGGCTGACGCCCCGGACAACGAGCCGCGCTTCGCCGCGCTGGAGGCCATCGCCGAAGTGCCGCCCTGGATCGATCTACGCATGGCGCGCTGAGATGCTTGTCGCGCCTGTGGAGGCTCTCTAAACGGACCGCGTGACCAAGAAGACTGTCCGCCTCGCCCGGCATGGGCGACGGCGCGCTTGAACCGGAGGAGGAGCCGTCTTGTCCGACGCCCCCAGCCATGAAGAACGCGACGCCATGGTGCGCGCCGCACTGGCCGAACACGGCGACAGCGGGCGGACGCCGCGCCACACGCTGTTCTATTTTCACGGCGGCGGGGCCCATGACGACCTGAACGAGGTGGCCCGGCGGGCAGGCTTCCTGACCCGCGGTCAAGACGAAACCACCATCCTCGAGACCACGATCCCGGTTGACGAGGCGTCGTTCGCTTCCGTCTCCGCCATGATGCAGGCCTGGGCCGCAGCCTTCCAGCTGGACTATGACGGCTGGGAGTGCGCGGTCGTGACCAACTGACAGGCATGCGGGGTGGTGAGGACCGGGTGATCCCGGTCAATCGCTCTAGGCGTAGCCCAGCAGCGCCCGCAGCCCCGGGGCGTGGACCTCCACGAGGCGTTTCTGCATGTCCGGCAACTCGGTGGGAAACGTCACGCCGTCGGGGATGCTGAGATTCTCGCGCGCCGTCCGGCTCTGCTTTCGGTCGGACCCGATGCGGACCCGTTCCCGCCAGTCGTCAGGCCGGGTGACTCCACAGGCGTCGAGGAGGTTCTGGAAGAACTCTTCCGAACGCCGCGACTCGAGGTCGCCCAGCGCCTCCACGATGTCCTCGTAGCGCACAAGCGTCACACCCGTGCCCAGCCATGCCGCGGCGTTGTGCGTGAAGATGTCGATCAGGGCCGGCGATTTCTGGTGGATGCCGAAGATCATCATGTTGAGCAGCGCTTCGGCGGAGAAGATGCCGGACTTCAGATGCTGGATATTGGGCTGATCGAACTCCTGGGAAACGAAGAAGCGCGCCCGCGCCAGCACCCAGTCGTAGGGATCGCGAACCAGAAGGATGTGCCGCGCCGTCCTGGTGATGGCGACGGATTGGTCGGAAAAAAGCAGATGCCCGCAGCTCAGCTTGGGGTCGTGCGGGTTGAACGCATCCACATGCTGATGAAGGTTCGGGATCTGCACGAAATCCCGATCGTGATGCTGCGCCACCGGCACGAACATCCTCAGAATGTTTCGAATCAGATGCGTGCCGCCCTTGGGTACGCTGTTGAGGAACAACGGCTCCTTCAACGGCGTCTGCTCGAATGCAGAGACCTTGGCGTTCAACGTATCCTGGAGCCCGCGGATCAGGGCCATGCGGTCTGCTCTCCCGTCTGGGGTTCCTTGTCCTCAGACAAGGTGAAGGGCGGCGAGGTGATGTGCGCCCGCCGCCCCTTCAATATATCAGCCTGAGTTGGCCTAGAAGGCTCGGGAAATCCGAACGAAGCCGCGGCGGCCGTAGAAAGCCTCCGTGTACTGCGACTCGAAGACCGAGTTGCCCAAGGTGCCGGTCACCAGCGACGAGGCTTGCGGCGGCCGCTCATCGAACAGGTTCGCGATACCGCCGAGGATGCGCCAGTCATCCCACTCATACTGCAGCGAAACACTGTGGAAGCCGACCATGCCCACTTCGGTTTCGAGCTCGGTCTCGCGACCGTCGATGACCTGATTGACCGTCCCGTTCGCATCGAAGAAGTCCAGACGATTGGACTGCTCACCGATCCAGTCAAAGCCCCAGAACGCGGTCCAAGGGCCGGTCTGGAACGTGGCGTTGACGTTGCCAACCCACTCCGGATTGCCGATCTCGCCCAAGGGCTCGACGGTCAGATTCGCGAACAGCGACGTGTTGTTCTCAAGGGTCAGCGTCGCCTGGGTGTCCAGGGTCAGGGTTCCCCAGTCCCAGTCGTGGCGGTACTGGGCCGTGAAGTCCATGCCGCGGTTCGCCTGATCCGCGATGTTGATGAACGAGTCGCGAACCTCGATGATGCCGTTGTTGACCGGATCACGATCAAACTGGTTGCAGATCGGATCCGTGAGGAAGTTTTCGGACGTGTAGCAAGCCAGCAGGATGCCGCCCGCTCCCAGGTTCGTAACTTCGTTCTCGATTTCGATTTCGAAGTAGTCGATGGCCAGGCTCAGGCCGCTGTTGGGCGGCGTGAAGACCAGGCCGATGACGGTGGCTTCCGAGGTTTCGGCCTCGAGAACGCCCAGACCGCCTCCAGTAAACACTTCTGCGGTCACGACACCGCCGGTGAAGTCTCCGGCGACGCCGCCGCCCGGTCCGGCCGGGTTGGTGCAGTTGGCGTAGACTTCCTGAGACACCGAACCGTCGGCCAGACGGGTGTCCAGGTTCAGACAGGGGTCGATGTTGCGTTGTCCGGCGAAGCTGGTCTGATCCGCCAGGTAGAGTTCGAACAGGGCCGGCGCGCGGAACGACGTGCCGTGCGTGGCGCGAAGGCGGAAGCCGTCGATGAACTCCCAGTTCAGACCGATCTTGTAGGTCGTGGCGTCACCGGAGGTCTTGGTGTCGGTGTAGCGGCCCGACAGCGACAGGCTCACGTCACGGGCGAACGGCAGGTCCCTGACCAGGGGCACCGCGATTTCGGCGAACGCTTCGCGGGTTTCCTCGGTGCCGCGGGTGATGCCCGCACCGGACAGACCCCAGCTGTTGTCCGCCAGGGTGACTTCGCCCGGCACGTCGTCGATTTCGTCCTTGCGCAGGTGGAAGCCCAGGGCCAGGCCCAGGGGACCGGCCGGAAGCTCCATCACTTCGCCGCCGATGAAACCCTCGATATAGGTTTGCTCATAGAGCGTGTTGCCCGTCTCGGTGTCGAACAGGAACGCCCGCTCTTCCGCCGTGAGGTTGCCGGCGAGGAAATCCGGATCGGTGAAATCGACATCGATGCAGGGACGACCGCTCACCGGCAGATTGGTGCCGACACAGGACGAGGTCTTGAAGTTGGTGGAGGCCACCGCGTCGTCCAGGATGACGTCGGACGTGTAGTCGCCGTCCGAACGGCTGTACTGGGCGAAAACGTCCCACTGCCAGCCATCGAGGAAGCCGCCGGTGATGTCGCCGCGGAGACCCGCGACGATCCGGCCGTAGTCCACGACCTGCTCCTGGCTGAAGTGGTCCGTGATCGGCGTGGCGCTCAGGTAGTTCAGGCCGGTGAAACCGGTCAGGGGATCACCGCCCGCGCCAGGGCCGTAGTAGAAGTCCAGGAAATCGGCCGTGTAGGTGTAGTTCCAGAACTGACGGTAGCTGTCGGTCCGGCTTTCGCGACGGTTGAGCAGCACCTCGGCATAGGCCTCGACGCCGCCGCCCAGGTCGTAGGCCCCGTCGGCGAACACGGTGTAGCGATCAACCTCGGGGATGATGGTCTCGTTCAGCGCGAAGGGGTGGAGATTGTTCGTCACGGCCCGCGACGCAGGGTCGTAGTTGACCAGGAAGAACCCTGGGGGCGCGTCGGGATAGGTGGCCGCCACCGCCGGATTGGAGGGCATCGGCGGAATGTACTGGCCGAGATCACCATCGTAATCGAACTGGAAGCGACCGGCGCGGCCCGAGAAATCGGGGCCGTAGACATAAACCTGGCCCCAGGCCACATCGGTGCACTGGGGCTGGCCGGTGCGCGGATCGATCCGGTCGGCGCGGTTACGGGTGCCCGGCTCAAACACGTACTGATTGCGGCAGTTCAGGTAATCCCGGTCGCCGGCGCGAAGCGCCTCGCGGCTGAAGATGTCGCCGGCGATGTTGAAGTAGCCACGATCGAAGGTTCGGCCGAAGGCGCCGGAGATGTTGTACTGCTCGCCGCCGCCTTCGAACGGAGCCGAGACGAACACGCCCATCTCGCCGCCGTCAGGGTTGTCGTTGGTGATCAGATTGACCACGCCGGCCACGGCGTCGGAGCCGTAAATGGACGAGGCGCCGTCCTTCAGGATATCGACGCGGCTCAGCGCGGACTGCGGAATGACGTTCAGGTCAAAGGCGGAGACGCCGCCGCGGGTGCCCGCCGGGCCGGCCCGGCGGCCGTTCAGCAGAACGAGGGTCCGGTTCGCGCCCAGACCGCGCAGGGAGATGGTCTCCGCGCCAGGTCCGCCATCGGTGACGAAGGCGCTGGAGATCGCCGCCGTGACCTGCGGCGCACCGGCGGCCACCGTCGAGCTTTGCAGCAGCTGCGCCGTGTCGGCCAGACCGCGGCGTTCAGCGCGATCGGTGGTGATGACCTGAACGGGCGAGGTGCTCGTGAACTCGTTCTGGGGAATACGAGAGCCGGTGATGATGATCGCGTCGACCTCGGTCGCCTGAGCAATCTCTTCCTCATCCTGCGCGGGGGCCGGCTGGTTCTGGGCGAAAGCCGGCGCGGCGAGAGCGAGGGCGATGACGCCCCCGACGAGGCTGGTTGTTTGCTTGAGACGCAGTCTTGACGACATTAATTCACTCCGAACTAGCCGCCCTTGGCGACCTAAAACAGGCGTTCACTACCCCCCGGGCGCGCAGCGCGGCAAGCTAAGCGGCAAGATAACGGCGTGATACGGCGAACAGTGCCCCGAATGCGACAGTATGAGTTCAGTCTTGTGTCGCGTGGAGGCTGCCTCTAAAGCGCTCGACTTAGCCTTAAAGCCATCACGACGGTCGCCACACCTGTGCGCGCGAACCGTCACGCGCGAGTGTGAACCGAATGCCCAAACGCACCGACATCAAGTCCATCCTGATCATCGGGGCCGGGCCCATCGTCATCGGGCAGGCGTGCGAGTTCGACTATTCGGGCGTGCAAGCGTGCAAGGCGCTGAAGGCTGAGGGGTACCGGGTGATCCTGGTCAACTCCAACCCGGCCACCATCATGACCGACCCGGAGGTGGCCGACGCCACCTATATCGAGCCGATCACACCCGAGATGGTCGAGAAGATCATCGAGAAGGAGCGGCCCGACGCCCTGCTGCCCACCATGGGCGGTCAGACGGCGCTGAACACCGCCCTGGCCCTGGACGCCTCGGGCGCCCTGAAGCGGCTGGGCGTGGAGATGATCGGGGCCCGGGCCGAGGTCATCGACAAGGCCGAGGACCGGCAGAAATTCCGCGACGCCATGGACAAGCTGGGTCTGGAAAGCCCCCGCTCCAAGGCCGTGCACCACATCGACGAGGCCGAGGACGCCCTGGCCTTCGTGGGCCTGCCCGCCATTGTCCGGCCCAGCTTCACCCTGGCCGGCACCGGCGGCGGCATCGCCTACAACGTCGAGGAGTTCCGCGAGATCGTGGAGCGCGGGCTGGACCTGTCGCCGACCACCGAGGTGCTGATCGAGGAATCGGTGCTAGGCTGGAAAGAGTACGAGATGGAAGTGGTCCGCGACCATGCGGACAACTGCATCATCGTCTGCTCCATCGAGAACATCGACCCGATGGGCGTCCACACCGGCGACTCCATCACCGTGGCCCCTGCCCTGACGCTGACCGACAAGGAATATCAGCGGATGCGCACGGGCTCGATCAATGTGCTGCGCGAGATCGGGGTGGAGACCGGCGGGTCGAACGTCCAGTGGGCGATCAACCCGAAGGACGGCCGCATGGTCGTCATCGAGATGAACCCGCGCGTGTCGCGCTCGTCGGCCCTGGCGTCCAAGGCCACCGGCTTCCCCATCGCCAAGGTCGCCGCGCGTCTGGCCGTCGGCTACACCCTGGACGAACTGACCAACGACATCACCCGGGTGACCCCGGCCAGCTTCGAGCCGTCCATCGACTATGTGGTCACCAAGATCCCGCGCTTCGCCTTCGAGAAGTACCCGGGCGCCGAGCCGATGCTGTCCACCTCCATGAAGTCGGTGGGCGAGGTCATGGCCATTGGCCGAACCTTCAAGGAGTCCATGCAGAAGGCCCTGCGCGGGCTGGAGACCGGGCTCAACGGCTTCGACGAGATCGAGATCGACGGCGTCGCGCCGGTCGCCGGGGGCGCCGAGGATGAGGCCGCCATCAAGGGGGCGGTGGTGCGCGCCCTGGGCCTGCCGACGCCGAACCGCATCCGCGTCATCGCCCAGGCCTTCCGCCACGGGCTGAGCGTCGAGGAGGTGCAGGCCGCCTGTTCCTATGAGCCGTGGTTCCTGCGCCAGATCGCCGAGATCGTGCGCGAGGAGGGCCATGTGCGGGTCAAGGGCCTGCCCGCCGACGCCGTCGAGTTCCGACGCCTGAAGGGCATGGGCTTTTCCGACGCCCGACTTGCCAAGCTGACCGGGACCACCGAGAAGGCCGTGCGCGACGCCCGCCGGGGTCTGTCGGTGCGTCCGGTGTTCAAGCGCATCGACACCTGCGCCGCCGAGTTCGCCAGCGCCACCGCCTATATGTATTCGACCTATGAGACCGGCGCCCTGGGCCAGGTCCCCGACTGCGAGGCCGAGCCGTCGGACCGCAAGAAGGCGATCATCCTGGGCGGCGGGCCGAACCGCATCGGTCAGGGCATCGAGTTCGACTACTGCTGCTGTCACGCGGCCTTCGCCTTCGCCGACATCGGGGTGGAGTCGATCATGGTCAACTGCAACCCGGAGACCGTCTCCACCGACTACGACACCTCCGACCGGCTGTATTTCGAGCCCCTGACGTCAGAGGACGTGCTGGAGTTGATCGACGTGGAGCGCTCGAAGGGCGACCTGATCGGCGTGGTGGTCCAGTTCGGCGGCCAGACGCCCCTGAAGCTTGCCCATGCGCTGGAAGAGGACGGCGTGCCGATCCTCGGCACCTCGGTCGACTCCATCGACCTGGCCGAGGACCGCGAGCGGTTCCAGAAGATGCTGCACGACATCGGCCTGCAGCAGCCGCCCAATGGCCTGGCCCGCTCGGCCGAGGAAGCCGCCGAAAAGGCCGAGGAAGTCGGCTATCCGGTGGTGCTTCGTCCGTCATACGTCCTGGGTGGCCGCGGCATGATGATCGTGCACGACCGCGAGCAGCTGGATCGCTACGTGGGCGAGGCCATGAAGGTCTCGGGCGACGATCCGGTCCTGATCGACCACTATCTGAACCGCGCCACCGAGGTGGACGTGGACGCCATCTGTGACGCCGACGACGTGTTCGTGGCGGGCGTGCTGGAGCACATCGAGGAAGCCGGCGTCCACTCGGGCGACAGCGCCTGCTCCATGCCCCCCTATTCCCTGTCCGAGGCGGTGGTGGCCGAGCTGATGCGCCAGACGGAAGCGATGGCGAAAGCCCTGAAGGTGCGCGGCCTGATGAACGTGCAGTTCGCCATCGAGGAGCCGCACAGCGAAAATCCCCGCATCTTCGTGCTTGAGGTCAATCCGCGCGCCAGCCGCACCGTGCCCTTCGTGGCCAAGACCATCGGCGAGCCTGTCGCCGCCATCGCCGCCAAGGTCATGGCGGGCGAGACGCTGGCCTCCTTCGGGCTGACGCACAAAGCCTACGACCACATCGCGGTGAAGGAGGCGGTGTTCCCCTTCGCCCGGTTCGCCGGCGTCGACACGGTGCTGGGGCCGGAAATGCGCTCCACCGGCGAGGTCATGGGTCTGGACTGGAAGCGCGAGGACGAGGCGGACATGCAGGGCGCCTTCGCCCGCGCCTTCGCCAAGTCGCAGCTGGGCGGCGGGACCATCCTGCCCACCGCGGGTTGCGCCTTCGTCTCGGTGCGCAATGACGACAAGCCGTTCATCCTGGGCGCGGTGAAGAAGCTGATCGAGCAGGGCTTCTCCATCCTGGCCACCGGCGGCACCCACGCCTACCTGACCGAACAGGGCCTTGAGGTCGGGCTGGTCAAGAAGGTGCTGGAGGGTCGTCCCCACATCGTCGACGCCATGAAGAACGGCGAGGTGCAGCTGGTCTTCAACACCACCGAGGGCAAGCAGTCCCTGTCGGACAGCTTCTCCATCCGGCGCACGGCCCTGATGATGAAGATCCCCTACTACACCACCACCCCCGCCGCCCTCGCGTCGGCCCAGGCCATCGCGGCCATCAAGGCCGGTGAACTGGATGTGCGACCGTTGCAGGGATACGCGCACTAGCCGCGCGAGGACGGCTTGTTCATCGCCATCTGAAGTGCTTGCCTGTCGGCTTCGTCCGAGGGGGATAGGTCATGAAGCTGTGGGCAGGTGCGGCGGCGGCGCTGCTGTTGTTGGGGTCGTCGCCGGCTGTGGCCCAGCCGGCGCAGGAGCCCGAAATTTCCGCCGAAGACATCGCGGCCGCCAGCGCGATCCCCGACGCCTTTCTCGTCCGGCTGAGGTCGGGCAACGGGGCCGCTGCGATCGGCCAGGCGTTCGCTGGAACCATGATGGAATACCAGAACGCGCAGTTGCAGGCGCTGATCACCTATCTGAACACCCTGACGGACTACTACGGCCCGGTCACCGGATGGGAGCTGGGACGCCAGGAGGCCTTCACCAGTCGGCTGGTGCGCCAAACCTACCTGGTGTTCACCGATAACGGCCCGTTCGTGGCCACCTTCGACCTCTATCGCCGATCAACCGGCTGGATCTTGCTGCGGATCAACCTTCACGACCGAAGCCATGACTTGTTCCATCAGACGACGCCGTCGGCTCCGTCTCCGGCTCCGGATCCGGCTCCGGCCAGCTAGACACCGGAATGGAGCCGATTGCGTTGGCGGACCACGACGCTACAGTCCCTGGGAACACAGGGGCTGAACCATGAAACGACTGCTGATGCTGGCGGCCTGCGCGGCCGCTCTCGCCTCACCCGCCTTCGCCCAGGACGCGGCGCTGGAGCGGGCGGTGGCGCAGGACTATCAGGCCAATCTGGCGGCCCTTTGGGATCACTTCCACCGCAACCCGGAGCTGTCGGGGCTGGAGGTCCAGACCGCCGCGCGCATGGCGCAGGAGCTGGAGACGCTGGGCTATGAGGTGACCACCGGCGTGGGCGGCCACGGCGTGGTGGCGATCCTGCGCAACGGCGACGGGCCCACGGTCATGCTGCGCGCGGACATGGACGGCCTGCCCATCGCCGAGGATTCGGGCCTGGCCAACGCCTCGACCGCGCGGCAGGTGGACCACGACGGAACCGAAAAGCCGGTCATGCACGCCTGCGGCCACGATGTGCACATCACCGCCCTGGTGGGCACGGCCCGCCAGATGCAGGCGCGACGCGACAACTGGTCCGGCACCCTGATCCTGATCGCCCAGCCTGCGGAAGAGACCATCTCCGGCGCCCGCACCATGATGCAGGACGGGCTGTACGAGCGTTTCCCCAGGCCGGACTACGCCGTCGCCTTCCACGTGGCCTCGGGGCTGGAGGCCGGGCTCATCATGGTGCCCGAGGCCATCGCCTATTCCAGCTCGGACAGCGTGGACATCACCGTGCGGGGCGTGGGCGCCCACGGCGCCTCGCCGCATATGGGCGTCGACCCGGTGCTGGTGGCCAGCCAGATCGTGGTGTCGCTGCAATCCATCGTCAGCCGCGAGATCGCGCCCCTGAGCCCCGGCGTCATCACCGTCGGTTCGATCCACGGGGGCATCAAGCACAACATCATCCCCGACCGGGTGGATCTGCAGCTGACCGTGCGCTCCGATGATTTCGAGGTGCGCGAGCAGCTTCTGGACGGCATCGACCGGGTGGCGCGGGGCACGGCGGTGGCGCTGGGGGTGCCCGACGATCTGCTGCCGGTAGTGACGCGATCCCAGACCCAGACCACGCCACCGACAATCAACGACACGCCCACCGCCGCCATCGTGCGCTCGGCCATCGCGGCGGGCATGGGGGAGGACATCCTGATCGAACGCCGACGCGAGGGCATGGGAGCGGAGGACTTCTCCTATTTCATCGCGCCGGACACGGGCGTGCGCGGGGTCTATTTCGCGGTGGGCGGAACGGCTCAGGGCGAGCTGGAGACGGCGTCATCCCACCACTCGCCCTTCTTCCGCATCGAGCCAGAGCCGTCCGTCACCGCCGGGGTGACGGCCATGGTGCTCGCGGCCGAGGCGCTGTTCGCCGCCGACTAGACGTCAGGCGCCGGGTTCGCGCGGCGCCTGGCCCTGAACGCCGATGGAGTCGTCGATGGGGTCGACCTCGTCCTGAACGTCTTCCAGATCTTCGTCGTCCGCGTTGGCGGCCTGGATCGCGTTTGGATCGCGCTGGGCCTCAAGTTCGCGCTGGCCCAGGCCGAGGCCTTGCTGGCTGGCGCGATCAGCCTTGGTCTCGTCGGTTTCGAAGTGGGGGTCTTCGGGTGTGGTGTTGCTGTCGGTCATGACTCTCTCCGTCGGGCGGACAGTCCGCCCTCCACGGCGGCAACCTCGGGCCTCGCCGAATGTTCCTGTAGCGCAGTCGCAACCTTTCCCCGCCCGGAAGCGTAGTTATTGTAACGCTTGAAACCACCTGAAAGCGCGTCATGTCCTCCATCATCCGCCCAACCGCCGCCCAGCAGACCCGCCGCTTCGTGGTGCTGGCCGCAGCCCTCTTCGCCCCCATCGTCGGCTACGGCCAGATGCTGCTGGGGTGGGGACAGAGCCCCGCCGAGTTCTCCGCAGACGGCGACCAGACCCTGCGCGTGGCGGGCTACGCCTTCACCATCTGGGGTCTGATCTACACCTGGCTGATCGCCTATGGCGTCTGGCAGGTGCTGCCCCGCACCGGCGAGAGTGATCTGCTCAGCCGCATGGGCTGGCCCTCGGTGGCGGGCATGGTCGGCATCGGCCTTTGGGTCATCGCCTCGGCGGCGGACCAGGACGCGGCGACCGTCGTGCTGATCGCCGGTTCCGGGCTGGTGCTGGTCGTGCCGATGCTGATGAGCACCCAGCTGATCCGCGCCGCGCCGACGCGGGACTCCGACCGCTGGCTGGTCGCCTGGCCCCTGGGCCTGCTGGCCGGGTGGCTGACCATCGCCACGGCCGCCAACGTCCTGACCGTCGCCACCGCGAACGACGCCCTGCCCCCCGGCCTGCCGCCCACCGGCTGGGCCCTGCTGGCGGTGACCCTTGTGGTTGCGGCCGCCCTGCTGGTGACCTGGCGCCTGCGCCTGATGGCCTATCCCCTGCCCATCGCCTGGGGCCTGATGGCCGTGTTCGTGGCCGAGCAGGAGCGAAACCCGGTGCTGGGCTTTTCCGCCCTCGCCGCATCGCTGCTGGTTCTGATCGTCGCCCTGATCCTGGTGTTCCGCCTGAAGCGCGACATCGCGCGCTGACGCACGCGAGAGGCTGACACGACTCCCCGGGGACGCTAGAAGCGCGCCATGAGCGCGCACACCCCCACCATGGCCGAACTGGCCGCCGAGTACGGCCTGGCCGAAAACGAATATCAGGTCGTCCTGGACCGCCTTGGGCGAGAGCCCAATCAGGTGGAGCTGGGCGTCTTCTCGGTGATGTGGTCCGAGCACTGCTCCTACAAGTCGTCCAAGATCCACCTCGGCAAGTTTCCCACCAAGGGACCGCGGGTCATCTGCGGACCGGGGGAGAACGCCGGGGTCATCGACATCGACGACGGCGACGCCTGCATTTTCAAGATGGAGAGCCACAACCACCCGTCGTTCATCGAGCCCTATCAGGGCGCGGCGACGGGCGTGGGCGGCATCATGCGCGACGTCTTCACCATGGGCGCGCGGCCCGTGGCCCTGTTGAACGCCCTGCGCTTCGGCGATCCGGAGCATGAGAAGACCCGCCGCCTCGTCACCGGCGTGGTCGCCGGCATCGGCGGCTACGGCAACTGCGTGGGCGTGCCCACCGTGGCGGGCGAGACCAATTTCCACCGGGGCTACAACGGCAACATCCTGGTCAACGCCATGTGCGTGGGCGTGGCCAAGGCGGATTCCATCTTCTATTCCGCCGCCCCGGCGGCGGGCCATTCGGTGGTCTATTTCGGCTCCAAGACCGGACGCGACGGCATCCACGGCGCCACCATGTCCTCGGCCGAGTTCGACGACGAGTCCGACGCCAAGCGCCCCACGGTGCAGGTCGGCGACCCCTTCGCCGAGAAGCTGCTGATCGAGGCGACCCTGGAGCTGATGGCCTCGGGCGCCGTGGCCGCCATCCAGGACATGGGCGCCGCGGGCCTGACGTCCTCGTCCGTCGAGATGGCCGGCAAGGGCGGCGTGGGCATCGAACTGGACCTGGATCACGTGCCCCAGCGCGAAGAGGGCATGACCGCCTACGAGATGATGCTCTCCGAAAGCCAGGAGCGCATGCTGGCGGTGCTCAAGCCGGGCCGCGAGGACGACGGCCGCCGCATCTTCGAGAAATGGGGACTGGACGCCGCCGTCATCGGCAAGACCACCGACACCGGCCATCTGGTGCTGAAGCACAAAGGCGAGGTGGTGTGCGACGTGCCGCTGGCGCCCCTGTTCGACGACGCGCCGCTGTATGACCGACCGTGGACCCAGCCGACCCTGCACCCGCGCATCGACCCCAAGGACGTGCCCGCCCCCGCCGACTGGACCGACGCGGTGCTCAAGGTCATCGCCTGCCCCGACATGGCCTCCAAGCGCTGGATCTGGGAGCAGTACGACCGCCACGTCATGGCCGACACCCTCCAGGACTCCGCCACCGGCGCCGACGCGGGCGTGGTGCGCGTCCACGGCACCGACAAGGGTCTCGCGGTCACCAGCGACTGCACCCCCCGCTATGTCCAGAACGACCCCTATGAAGGCGGCAAACAGGCGGTGGCCGAGGCCTGGCGCAACCTGACCGCCGTGGGCAGCCGCCCCATCGCCATCACCGACAACCTGAACTTCGGCAATCCGCAGCGCCCCGAGATCATGGGCCAGATCGTCCGGGCCATCGACGGCATGGCCGAGGCCTGCGCCGCCCTGGACTTCCCGGTCGTGAGCGGCAACGTGTCGCTCTACAACGAGACCAACGGCGTCGCCATTCCGCCCACCCCCACCGTGGGCGCCGTGGGCCTGCTGCCCAACTATGACGTGACCACCGGCTTCGCGGGCATGGTCGAAGGCGATGCGCTGGTCCTGATCGGCGACACCAACGGCGAACTGGGCGCCTCCATCTATCTGCGCGAGGTGCTGGGCCGCGAGGACGGCGCCCCCCCGCCGGTGGACCTGAAGCTCGAGCGCAAGACTGGCGACTTCGTGCGCGACCTGATCGAGGCGGGCAAGCTGACCGTGGTGCACGACCTGTCCGACGGCGGTCTGATCGGCGCCGCGGCGGATCTGGCGCTGGCATCGGACACCGGCGTCGTGCTGGACGCCACCAGCGAACAGCACGCCCACATCCTGCTCTTCGCCGAGGATCAGGCCCGCTATCTGGTCGCGGTTCAGGACGCCGAAGCGCTGATCGCCGCCGCCCGCGAGGCCGGGCTGCACGCCTCGGTCGTGGGGCGCGCGGGCGGAACTGATTTCGCGTCGAAGGGCTTGTTCAGCATCCCCCTGGCCGAGCTTCGTCGTCGTCACGAAGGCTGGCTGCCCGACTGGATACAAGGCTGATCTCATGAGCATCACGGCGGACGCGGTTTACAGACCCCAGATTCCGCCGCGACGCGCCGGCGGGCCGCTGTCCACCCCCGCCTTCCTGTGGCTCAGTTGGCGTGATCCGCTGCGCATCTGGTCGGACCGGCACTTCGAGCTGCCGCAGATCCACGGACGCGGGCTGTTCGGCGAAATGCTGGTGGTCAGCCATCCCGACGGCGTCCGTCGGGTGTTGACCGAGAACGCCGCCAACTATGTGAAGGGCGACCTCCAAAGGCGCGTTCTGGGCCCGCTGCTGGCCGAGGGCATGTTGCTGGCCGAGGGCGAGGACTGGCGCCGCGCCCGGCGCATCATGGCGCCCCTGTTCACCCCGGCGCGCATCGGCGGCCTGAACCGGCGCATGGCCGAGGTCTGCGAGGCGCGGATCGCCGGATGGCGACTGGCCCCGCAGGGCCGCGTCATGGACATGGACAGCGAGTTGTCCGGTCTGACCTTCGACATCCTGTCCGCGACCATGTTCTCCGATGATCTGGGCGGCCAGGCCGCCGACTTCGAGCGCGCCCTGAACAGCTTTCTTTCCGCCGGGGCCCGCATCGATCCGCTGGACGTGATGGGCGCGCCGGACTGGGCGCCGCGCCTGGGCCGCATCGCCAGCCACCGCTCGGCCGTGTTCTTCGAAAAGCGCGTCACCGCCCTCGTGGCCGCGCGGCGGGCGCAGATGGAGGCGGGGCGCCCGGCGCCGCCCGACCTGCTGACCGCCCTTCTGACCGCCCGGGACGAGGGCGGCGGCCGCGGCCTCAGCGACACCGAGGTGGCGGCCAACATCCTGACCTTCATCCTGGCCGGGCACGAAACCACCGCCCGGGCGCTGGGCTGGACCCTGCATCTGCTCTCGCGCCAGCCCGAGGTCATGGCCAGGGTTCAGGCCGAGGCGGACGGCTTCGACATCGACCAGCCGGACTGGGCCGACCGCATGCCGTGGATCCGGGCGGCCTTCGAGGAGACCATGCGGCTGTTCCCGCCCGCCCCGACCATGGCGCGCAAGGCGCTGGAGGCGGACGTGATCGGGGGCCAGGCCATCGGGGCGGGGACCACGGTGGTGATCTCGCCCTGGGTGCTGCAACGTCACCGCCTGCTGTGGGACGATCCCGACGCTTTCAGGCCCGAGCGGTTCCTGCCGGAGAACCGCAGGGCGGTCGACCGCTACGCCTACATCCCCTTCAGCGCGGGGCCGCGCGTCTGCATCGGCGCCAGTTTCGCCGTGCAGGAGGCGATGATCGCCCTGGCCGTCATCCTGCGCGAGGCCCAGGTGGAGCCGATCTCGCGGATCGAGCCCCGCCCGGTGCACCAGGTGACGCTTCGCGCCCACCGTCCCATCGCGCTCAGACTACGGAAGCGCCAGACGGCCGCGTAAGCCGCCCCTTAAGGATTATCGGCCATCCTTAACGCCGTTATTTGGAGGCCGATTCCCCATGCCCATGCCTGTCGAGGCGCTGGAACAGCATCTGCGCGAGGCGTTTCCCGACGCCGAGATCCAGATTCAGGATCTCGCCGGCGACGGCGACCACTATCGCGCGCGCATCGTTTCGACCGCCTTCACCGGCCTGTCCCGGGTGAAGCAGCATCAGGCCGTCTATGCAGCCCTGAAGGGCAAGATGGGCGGCGAACTTCACGCCCTGGCGCTGGAGACCAGCGCCCCCGAGGGAACCTGACACAATGCGCTATCGTCCCCTTGGCCGCTCCGGTTCGGCCGTTTCAGCCCTGACCCTGAAGATCGGCTCGGACGCCCTGGCCGGCGGCCCCTCTCGCGCCCAGTCTCTGGTGTTCGCGGGACTGGAGGCGGGCATCAACACCGTGCACCTGACCAGCGCCGATCCGGTGCTTGCCGAGGCGGTGGGGCAAGCCCTGTCTCAGGTTGATCGCAAGCTCATTCAACTCTCCGTCAGCCTGGGCCGCGTCGACGCGCGGCGGGGCGGCCGTGATTTCTCGCCCGAGGCCCTGACCGGCTCCATCGACCGCATCCTGCACGCCTCCGGCCTGGGCTGGATCGATCTGGCCCTGCTGGACGAGCCGGGCGAGGACGAGATGCCCCAGACCGCCCTGAACGCCCTCAAGGCCCAGCGCACTGCCGGACGCATCCGCATGCTGGGCATCGCCGGGGACGGCGAGGTGATGGACGCCTACATCTCCACCGGCGCGTTCGACGTGCTGGCCACCAGCTATCACGTGAACTCTCCCTGGCAGACCAAGCATCGCATACGAGCGGCGCTGGAACGGGACATGGCGGTGGTGGCCTATGGCTATTTCCCGGAAGAACTGGATACGGCGAAGAAGGCGGAAACGGTTCACGTCCCCAGAAAGGGTCTGTTCGGCCTGGGCGGGCGTCCCAAGCATGATCCGCTGGCCGGCGCGGGCACCTTCGCCTTCCTGCACCGGACCCACGGCTGGAGCGCCGAGCACATCTGCCTGGCCTTCGCCCTGACCGACCCGTCCGTCGCCACGGTCATGGTCGACGCCTCCCACAGCGAGCGCATCGAGGCCCTGGCCGCCGTGCCGGAGCGCGATCTGCCCCCCGGCCTGGCCGCCCAGATCGAGATGGCGCGGGTCCGCATGGCGGCGGCTTGATCCTCCCCAAGCCTTGACCCTGCCCCGATCGGTCCCTAGCTGACGGGTTCCTCCCGAACAGGCGAACTCCCGTGACCGATACGAACGAGAACCCCGTCCACGCCTTCATCGGCGCCACCGTGGCCGAGCACCCGGTGGTGCTGTTCATGAAGGGCACCCCCGACGCGCCGCGCTGCGGCTTCTCAGCCGCCGTCGTGCAGATCCTGGATCATGTGGGCGCGCCGTTCGTCGGCGTGGACGTGCTTCAGGACGAAGCCCTGCGGGACGGCATCAAGACCTTCACCGACTGGCCCACCATCCCGCAGCTGTATGTGAAGGGTGAATTCGTCGGCGGCTCGGACATCGTGCGCGAGATGTTCCAGTCCGGCGAGCTTCAGCAGGCCCTGACCGAAAAGGGCGTGGTCCTGGGCGAGGCCTGATCGTGGCCCGGCAGGCGCTGACCCCGCGCGAGGATCGCCAGGTCTTCACCCTGCCCCTGACCATCCGCGACGAGCACATCGACGAGAACGGCCACGTCAACAATGTGGTCTATGTGGGCTGGCTGCAGGAAGCCGGCACAGCCCATTGGAACAGCCGGTTCAGCGCCGAAGACCGGGCCCGCTGGTCCTGGGTCGCGCTACGGCACGAGGTGGACTATTTCCGCCCCCTGCCCCCCGGCGCGACGGTCGTGGCCCGCACCTGGGTCGGCGATCCGCAGGGGCCGCGCTTCGCCCGTTATGTCCTTATCGAGGACGGCGAGGGCCGTCTGTGCGCCCAGGGCCTTTCCGAATGGTGTCTGGTGGACGCCGAGACCCTGCGTCCGCACCGCATTCCGCCCGAAATGGTCAGGCCGTTCGAGGCCTGACCAATCGCTGCATTCAGGGCACGACCAGCGGATTGGCCAGCACCAGGGCGGCGCCCCGTTCCAGGCCCAGCTCCGCATAGGTCCAGGACAACTCCACACCCTCGGCGATCAGGGCGCGGCAGTGGTCGGGTTCGCTGCGGAACAGGGTCATTTCTCCGGCCATGGCGCCGCCGTCCACGATCTCCACGCGGAAATCAGACTTCTCGGTGCAGCCGTTGGAGGTGACGCGCACCACCGCCTGGTCGCGCTCGAAACGCACGCCGTGCACGCTTTCCAGTTCACGCGGCTCCAGCTCCACCGAGGTGGCCGAGGCGGCGCGCACGGTCGTCGTCTCGCCGCTGTCGCTGGAGTAGATGACGCAGCCGCCCAGCATCAGCGGGGCGGCCAGCAGCAGGGGAAGGAAGCGCATCAGCGGTTCGAATCTTCGCTGGTGGTGATGACGCGCGTGGTGGGCTCGTCAGTGGAGATGATGATGCAGCCGGACAGCAGCGGTGCGGCGATGGCGGCGATCAGAAGAATACGAAGCATTGGGAGGCCCCTTGAGTGACTTGATGCCCGATACTGCCAAGGCGCGCGTGCAAAGACACGTGAACAATCGGAAAGGGTGTCAGCCCTTGTCCTCGCCCCCCTCCACGAAGTCCTGAACGAACTCGGGCGTGTCGCCGTCCTCGACGGGGTCCTCGTCCTCGCCTTCGCCACGCGAAGGGTCCGGCACCTCGAACCCGGCGGGCAGGGACAGGTCCAGCAGGCCGGCGGCCTTCATCTCCTGCACGCCCGGCAGGTCATACAGGCTGGCCAGGCCGAAATGCTCCATGAAGCGGTCCGCCGTGGCGTAGGTGACCGGCCGCCCCGGCGTGCGCCGCCGCCCCTTCAGCTTCACGAACCCCATCTCCAGCAACAGGTCCAGGGTGCCCTTGGAGATGCTGACTCCGCGCACGCTCTCGATCTCGGCTCGGGTGACGGGCTGGTGGTAGGCGATGATGGCCAGGGTCTCCAGCGCGGCCCTGGACAGCCGGCGCGGCTCCTCGCGCTCCTCGGTCATCAGGAACGACAGGTCAGGCGCCGTGCGGAAGCGCCAGCGGCCCGCCACGCATTCCAGCTCCACCCCCCGGCCTGCATAACGCTCGATCAGGGCGGTGAGCGTCCCGCCCACATCGGCCCCTTCGGGCAGGCGGCGCGCGATCTCCTCCACCGACAACGGCGCGGCGGCGGCGAACAGCAGGGCCTCGATGCGGCGCTCCAGATCGTCGGGTTCCACGGTCACGGCGTCAGCTCCAGCGGCTGGCCGATATCGCGGCGGCGCAGGTAGAGGTCATCGAAGGCCCGGGTCTGGCGCACGTCCATGGCGCCTTCCTTGACCAGCTCCAGGCTGGCCGAGAGGGTCGAGGCCACATAGGAGGCCTGGGTCGGCCCCTCCCCGCCCCGCGCCCGCGTCGGGGCGACCTTCTCCAGCGGGGTCCAGTCGGCCAGTTTCGGCATCACCTCACGCAGCCAGTCGCGGGCTTCCTCGAGGGCGAAGGCCTCCACCCGCTGGGTGGGCGTATAGTGGCGGTGCTCCTCGCGGCGACGCTGGACCACATAGGCCACCATCAGGTCGTACAGGCTGATGTCCACCCGGTCCGACGGCACGATGACCGTGGCCTCCGGGTCGCCGCGGGTGAACACGTCGCGCTTGAGCTGAGGCCGCGCCGTGATGGCCTCCACGGCCGTGCGCATGGCCTCAAGCTTCTTGAGGCGGAAGGCGAGCGCGGCGGCCATCAGCTCGGCGGGCGGCTCATCCTTGGTCTTCTGCTCGTTGCGGGGCAGCAGCAGGCGGGACTTCAGATAGGCCAGCCACGACGCCATCACCAGATAGTCCGCCGCCAGCGAGAAATTGCGGCTGCGCGCCTCGTGCACGAAGGCCAGATACTGTTCGGCCAGCTTCGTGATCGACAGCTTCAGCAGATCGACCTTCTGGGTGCGGGCCAGCGCCAGCAGCACGTGCAGCGGCCCCTCATAGCCGTCGATGTCCACCACGAAGGTCTGGTCGTCGGGCACCGCGTCCACCGCATCGAAGCCCAGATCGGTCTGGAATTCCTCGGTCATGCCTCACCCGCCGCCGGGCCGGCCGCCGCCGTCATCCGACCCGCCAGCCGCGCCGCGAACCGGGCGCGGGCGTGGGCCTCGTCCAGCGGCTCGGGCGTGGCGGGCACGCGGGCCAGCGCCGCCTCGGCCCGCTTCGCCGCCGCACCCCTCAGGCGTCCGACGCCCTCGGCCACGGCGCGCATCTCGTTGAGATTGCCGTTGCAGTGCAGGACCACGTCGCATCCGGCCTTCAGCGAGGCCTCGGCCCGTTCCCGCAGCGAGCCGCTGAGGGCGTTCATGGACAGGTCGTCGGTGATGATCAGGCCGCCGAAACCCAGACCGCCCCTCGCCACGTCCTCGCGCATCAGCCTGACCGCCTTGCGCGAGGTGGTGGCCGGCCGCTTCCTGTCGATGGCCTCGAACACCACATGGGCGGTCATGGCCAGGGGCATGTCCGACAGGGCGCGGAACGGCGCGAAATCCCAGGCGTCCAGGGTCTTCAAGGGATCGGACACCACCGGCAGGGCGTGGTGGCTGTCGGCCGTGGCGCGGCCGTGTCCGGGCATGTGCTTGATCACCGGCAGGACGCCGCCCGCCAGCAGGCCCTCCGCCGCCGCCCGGCCCAACAGGGCCACCGTGGCGGGATCGTGGGCGTAGGCCCGGTCGCCGATGATGTCGTGGGCCCCCGGCGTCGGCGCGTCCAGCACCGGCAGGCAGTCCACCGTGATCCCCAGCGCCAGCAGGTCATGGGCGATCAGCCGCGCACCCAGACGGGCCAGCTCGCGCGCCTCCAGCGGATCTTTCGTGGCCTCCAGATAGGCCGCGCCCGGCGGATAGGCGGGCCAGTGGGGCGGGCGCAGGCGTTGGACCCTCCCGCCCTCCTGATCGATCAGGATGGGCGCGTCGGCCCGCCCCACGGTCTCGCGCAGGGCGGCGGTGAGGGCGCGGACCTGATCGGGCGTCTCCACATTGCGGCGGAACAGGATGAAGCCCCAGGGCCGGACGTCGCGGAAGAAACGCCGCTCCTCCTCGCCCAGCACCGGGCCTTCACATCCATAGATCGCCGCCGAGATCACTAGCGGACCAGACAGTCGCGTCCGGCGTTCCTGAGCGCGGCGCAGAAGGCCGTCGCCTGCTCGCGCGAGAAGCCGTTGAAGGTGGTGCGGTACAGGGTCGAGCCCGCCGAGCTGGTCACCTGCTCCACGCCCTTGGTGCGGCCCCGCGCATATTCGGGGAAGGCGGCGGCCACGGCGGCGTATTCCCGATCCGCCACTTCGCGGGACGAGAAGGCGCCGATCTGAACCGAGGCGGACCCTGTGGCTGCAGCAGGCGCGGGCTCGGGGCGGGGCGCGGGCGTCGCCTTTTCGGCAGGCGCGGGATTGGGCGTCTCGGCGACCCGCGCGGGCGGCAGCGGCGCGGCCTCGGCGGGTTCGCGCGGCTCGGGGCGGGGCTGGACTTCTTCCGGCGGCGGCGCGAACTCAGGCGTCTCGCCCTCAGGGGCCGCGTCATAGGCGGTGATGTCGCCTTCCGGATCCACCGGCTGGGCGTCCACGGGCGCGGGACCGGTCAGATCGCCCACCGACTCGCCCACCACCGGCGGCGCATCACCCGGCGAGCGCACCCCGCCGATGCCGTAGATCAGCCCGATGGCCGCCAGCAGAACCAGCAGCACCACCACGCTGATGATCAGCATCATGGGAATGGGCTTCTTGGGAGCCCCCCCACGCGCGTCGAAACCGCCCCGGCGGAACGGCAGATCGTCGTCGTCCGGGGGCGTATAGGCGCCGCGGTCGGGATCGTTGCGGTTGTTATCGTCATAGGACATGGCGCGCTTCCAGGTCAGGCCGCCCGCGAATCGCGGGATCGAACCCCTATCTTACGCCCCGCCCGGCCTTCGGTTTAAGTCGAATCACAGATCGAGCTGCAGGTCGAGGCTGAACAGCTTCCTGTGCTCCTCGATGGCGTAGCGATCCGTCATGCCCGCGATGTAGTCGCACACCGCCCGGGCGCGCCGGTCCGGGTCCTCGCTCCTGGCCTTGCCACTCCATTCCGGGGGCAGGACGTCGGGCTCGCGCATGAACAGGGCGAACATCTCCGACAGGATGCGCCTGGCCTGGCTGCGCGTGCGGTTGACCCGGTAGTGGCGGTACATCCGCTCGTACAGGAACGCCCGCAGGCGCCCCAGGTCCTCCATCATGGGCCCCGAGAACTGCACCAGGGTGCGGCCGGCGGTCCGCACGTCCTCGGCGGTACCGATCCGGTCCTCGGCGATGCGGCGCTCGGTCTCGGCCAGCACATCGTCGATCATGGCCCCGATCATGCGCCGCACGGCCTCCAGCCGTATCATGCGGTTGTCCAGATCAGGCCAGTCCTTGCGCGTGCCGTGCAGGATCGGCCCGATCAGGGGCACGTCGTTGAGGTCGTCCAGACGGAACAGCCCCGCCTGCACCCCGTCGTCCACGTCGTGGTTGTTGTAGGCGATGTCGTCGGCGATGGCGGCGGCCTGGGCCTCCAGCGAGGCGAAGCTGTCCAGCCGCAGGTCCCATTCGGCGCCATAGTCGGCGATGGCGCGCCAGGACGGCTTGTCCAGCTGGTCCGTCACCGGTCCGTTGTGCTTGACCACCCCCTCGATGGTCTCCCAGCTCAGGTTCAGGCCGTCGAAGGCGGGATAGCGCTCCTCCAGCTTCGTCACCACGCGGAAAGTCTGGACGTTGTGGTCGAAGCCGCCGTGGGCCGCCATGCACAGCTGAAGCTCGTCCTCGCCCGCGTGGCCGAACGGCGGATGGCCCAGGTCGTGGGCCAGGGCGACGGTCTCGGCCAGATCCTGATCCAGCTTCAGCGCGTGGGCGATGGACCGGGCGATCTGGGCCACCTCCAGACTGTGGGTCAGGCGGGTGCGGTAGTGGTCGCCCTCGTGCGCCACGAACACCTGGGTCTTTTCCTTCAGGCGGCGGAAGGCGGTGCAGTGGATGATCCGGTCCCGGTCCCGCGCAAAGGCGTTGCGGGTGCGGCTGACGGTCTCGGGAACCAGCCGCCCCCGCGACTGATCGGGGGCCTCGGCATAGGGGGCGCGTTGGGCGGACAAGGTCACTCGGGCGTCTTTGTCTGATCGCGGGCCTTTGCGAACGCCCGCAAGCGCCTCATATAGAGGGACGTGAGCACCGTCCAACCCATGATCCCATCCGGCCTGTCCCTCAGCATCGCCCAGCGCGCGCCTGAGGGCATCGTGCTGTCCGAAAGCGGCGCGCGGCGTCTGGCCGAACTGTCGGCCGACGAAGGCCGCGCCGTCCTGCTGCGCGTGGCCGTCGACGGCGGCGGGTGCTCGGGCTTCCAGTACCGCTTCGAACTGGTCGAGGCCGCCGAGGACGACGACCTGCGCGTGGAGCGTGACGGCCAGGCCGTGGTCATCGATCCGGTCTCCATCCCCTTCCTCAAGGGCTCCGAGATCGCCTTCGTGGACGAACTGGCCGGCGCCCAGTTCGTGGTCCGCAACCCCAACGCGGCCTCCAGCTGCGGCTGCGGCGTCAGCTTCTCTATCTAAAGGACGCAAGCGGCCGGGGCCTCTGTTCGTGCAGGGGCGATTTCCGGCTGTCCTGATGAGGATTTCCGCTCGACCCGTGCCGCTCAGGGCCCGGATCGGGGCTGGGACCGCGATCTGAAGGGCGGATAAGGGCCGCTGTGCGGGATTTTCGCCGACGCTTCGTCGTTACACCGGCGCAATTGGTGCAATTGGTGCAATTCGTCGGACGATTTCGGCGCATCCGACCGCGCGTGGAGGCCGGGGGCCGAGTCTGCATCCTCGCTGTCGTCTGGAGCGGGGCCGGGCCGGTCCGGTCGCGGCATGGCGGTCAGGCGGGCGTGAATGATGAGCCAGCGCTCGGTCTCTCGCGCACGGCCGGCACGCAGGGCCCGCGCCGCCCAGCGCCAGGCCCTGTCGATCATCCAGTCCAGGTCCGTTACGGCGTCCTCGTCCTGCACGGCCATGGTCTCCCCTTCTCTCTCCAGTCTGAAGCAGCGATGCGTCAATCAGGGACGTGGCGGTTCTACCCCTTGCAATTAGGATTTTTCCTAATTAGCCTCCCTCCTATGAACAGCGTGTTCAAGGCCCTGTCCCATCCGGTCCGGCGGCGCATCATCGCCATGCTGAGGGCAGGCCCAATGGCGTCCGGCGACATCGCGGCGGCCTTCGACATGGCCTGGCCGACGGTGACCGGACACCTGACCGCGCTGAAGGACGCCGGGCTGGTCAGCGCCGAGCGGGATGGATCCTCCATCCGCTATCGGCTCGATATCTCGGCGGTGGAGGAGGCGCTGGCGTTCCTGATGGATCTGACCGGCGCGCGGGACGACCTGAACGACAAGGAGGGGTGATGAAAGCGCGACTGAACCTGATCGACTTGGCCACTGTAGCGGCCAGTCTGGCCATCCTGACCTATGCCGCCTGGATGCTGCTGTCCGGGCCGCAGGGCGCCATTCCCATGCACTACGGCGCCGACGGGACGCCCGACCGCTTCGGCGACCGCATGGAGGCCGGTCTGGTGATCGGCGCCATGGGCCTGATGCTGGCCGCCATCGGCTGGGGGTTCGCCCATTACGCCCGCCGCACGGACGACGTTTCGCGACGCCGCGGCCTTCTGGCCGGGCAGCTGGTCACACTTCTGACCGTCGGGGCCACGACCGCCTTCATGGTCATGATGATGGCCGGCGGCGCCCTGCCATCGCCCGCCCTGCAGATGGGCGGCATGGGCCTGCTGTTCCTGGCCGTGGGCGCCTTTCTGGGCCGTGTGGGGCCGAATGTCGCCGTGGGCGTGCGCACGCCCTGGACCTTCAAGAGCCGGCTGGCGTGGGAGAAGTCCAACCGCCTGGCCGGGCGGCTGTTCAGCCTGCTGGGTCTGATCGGCATTGTGGCCGCACCCTTCGCGCCCCAGCCCGCCGGCATGATGACCCTGATCGGGGGCGTCTCCGTCGCCGCCCTTTGGTCGGTCCTTGAAAGCTGGCGCGTGTGGCGCGCCGATCCCGACCGCCAACCTTTCTGAACCGGAGACCTTCATGCTCAGCGCCATCGCCCTCGCCGCCCTGATCCAGTCCGCTCCGGCATCTGAGGACATCGTCATCCCCTCCGAGCCCGCGCCCCTGCACGGCACCCTGCTGACGCCTGTCGACGCGCGCGCAGCCGCGGTGCTGATCCCCGGCTCAGGCCCCACGGACCGCGACGGCAATCAGATGCCCGCCATTCAGGCGGCGACCCTGCGCCTGATGGCCGAGGCCCTGGCCGACGACGGGATCGCCACCGTGCGCATCGACAAGCGCGGGGTGGGCGCCAGCGCGATGGCGGCCCTGTCCGAAGACGCCCTGCGGTTCGACCATATGGCGGAAGACGCCCGCGCTTGGGCCGCTGAACTGGCGCAAAGGACCGGGCGGGACTGTGTCTGGCTGATGGGCCACAGCGAGGGCGGGCTGGTGGCCCAGGTGGCGGCGGCGGACAATCCGCAGGTCTGCGGCGTGGTCCTGCTGGCGTCAGCCGGACGTCCCGCCGCGGACATCCTGCGGGAACAGCTGGCCGCCCTGCCCCAACCGCTGAACGATCAGGCAATGGACGGTCTTTCGGAAATGGAGGCCGGGCGTACCGTCGAGACCATCCCCGGGCTGGAGGCGCTGTTCCGCCCGTCCGTCCAGCCCTACCTGATTTCGTGGTTCCGGCATGACCCGCGCGCGCTCGCCGCCGCCTGGGACCGGCCCATGCTGATCGTCCACGCCACGCGCGATATTCAGGTGAACGCAGCGGACGCCGACGCCCTGGCGACCGCCCAGCCGAACGCCGCGCGGCTCGATCTTGAAGGCGTCAATCATGTGCTGAAGGCCGCGCCCGAAGACCGGGCGGGCAACATCGCCGTCTACGCCGATCCCGACGCCCCGCTGGCCGAGGGCCTGGCGGATGCGGTGGCGGCGTTCATTCTGGGGAACTGACGCCGGTCAGGCGTCGAGGACGGCGTCCAGGGCGGTGGCGACCTCGTCGATGCCGCCCATGCCGTCGATCTCCACCAGCTTGCCCTTGCCCTCGTAGTAGGGGAGCAGCGGCGCGGTCTGGCGGTTGTAGACGCCCAGACGCTCCTTGAAGGTCTCGGGATTGTCGTCGGCCCGGCCCTGTTCGGCGAAGCGCTTGGCGATGCGGTCGATCAGGGCCGCGTCATCCACCTTGAGACGGATCACCTTGTCGATGCCGCTGCCCCGCTCGGCCAGCATGGCGTCCAGCGCCTCGGCCTGGGCCACGGTGCGGGGGAAGCCGTCGAAGATCGCGCCGCCAGCGGCGTCAGCCTCGGGCAGGCGTTCCTTGATCAGGGCGATGACGATCTCATCCGTGACCAGGTCGCCGCGGGCCAGCACGTCCTTGACGGTCTGGCCCAGCTCGGAGCCCGAGGCGATGGCCGCGCGCAGCATGTCGCCGGTGGACAGCTGGACCATGCCCCGCTGCTCGACCAGCCGCTTGGCCTGGGTGCCCTTGCCCGCCGCAGGCGGTCCAAACAGGATGATGTTCACGTCTCAGCCCTCCCCGGCCGTTTACTTGCGGCCGGGCGACAGGGCCCCGCGTCCGCGCAGCTTGGCCTTCTTGATGAGGCCTTCGTACTGGTGAGCCAGCAGGTGCGACTGGATCTGGGCCACCGTATCCATGGACACCACCACCACGATCAGCAGCGAGGTGCCGCCGAAATAGCCGAGGCTGGCGAAGCGGGTGATCATGAACTCCGGCAGCAGACAGACGGCGGTGATGTAGGCCGCGCCGATGGTGGTCAGGCGGGTCAGCACATAGTCCAGATACTCCGCCGTGCGCTTGCCCGGACGGATGCCCGGCAGGAAGCCGCCGTACTTGCGCAGGTTCTCGGCGGTGTCCTCCGGATTGAAGGTGATGGAGGTGTAGAAGAAGCAGAAGAAGATGATCAGGGCGCCGTAGAACACCATGAACACGGGCTGGCCGTGCTGCATCTGGCCCACGATCCACTGCATCCACGGGGCCATGTTGGCGCTCGGCGCCATGGCCGCCACCGTGGTCGGCAGCATCAGCAGCGACGAGGCGAAGATGGCCGGGATCACGCCGGCGGTGTTGACCTTCAGCGGCAGGAACGAGGTTTCGCCGCCCACCATGCGGTTGCCCTGCTGACGCTTGGGATACTGGATCAGCAGACGACGCTGGGCGCGCTCCATGAACACGATGAAGACGATGACCGCGATGGACAGAACGGTGATGAACAGCAGGGCGAAGGCCGAGATCTGACCCTCCTGGGCGAGGCCCAGCAGGCGCCCGATGGCGCTGGGCAGAACCGCCACGATGCCGGCGAAGATGATCAGGCTGATGCCGTTGCCGACGCCGCGCGCCGTCACCTGCTCACCCAGCCACATCAGGAACATGGTGCCGCCGGTCAGGGTCACGACCGTGGTCAGCACGAAGAACGCGCCCGGTTGGTCGACCATGCCCTGCGAGTTCTGCAGGCCGACGGCGATGCCGAAGGACTGGGCGATGGCCAGAACGACCGTCAGGTAACGGGTGTACTGGTTCAGCTGCTTGCGGCCCGCCTCGCCGCCTTCCTTCTTCAGCTTCTCCCAGGGGCCGTAAACGGATCCCATGAGCTGAACGATGATCGACGCCGAGATGTAGGGCATCACGTTCAGGGCGAAGACGGCCATCCGCTCCACCGCGCCGCCCGAGAACATGTTGAACATGTCCAGGATGCCGCGCTGCTGGTCCGGGTTTCCGAAGAAATCCAGGAACGCCTGCGAGTTGATGCCCGGGATCGGGATGTAGGTGCCGATGCGGTACACGATCAGCGCCATCAGGGTGAACAGGAGGCGCTTGTGCAGCTCCTTCGCGCGGGCGAAGGAGCCGATGTTCATGTTCGCTGCGAGTTGTTCGGCGGCCGAAGCCATATTGTGTGTCCCCCGAGGACGCTGACGGTTCGACGTCAGATAGGTGAAAAGCGGCCCCCATGCGAGGGCCGCCTTTGTCTAATCGTCATCGCGGACCTGGCGCGCGGCGCAAAGCCGCGATGACGACCGGTCTCAGGCCTTGGGCTTGCCGCGCGCGGCGTTGCGCTTGTCGACCCGCGCCTTGGCGGCTTCCTCGGCGGCGATGCGCTGTTCGACGACCGAACCGCCCGCCGCTTCGATGGCCTTTTTGGCGCCGGCCGAGGCCGACCACACGACCAGGTTCAGCTTGGCCTTCAATTCGCCGGTGCCCAGAACGCGCACGCCGTCGCGGGTGCGGCGCAGAACGCCGGCGGCGACCAGGGCCTCGCCGTTGATCTCGGCCTTGGCGTCCAGCTTGCCGGCGTCCACGGCGTCCTGCAGACGCCACAGGTTCACTTCGGCCAGCTTCAGCGCGTTCGGATTGTTGAAGCCGCGCTTGGGCATGCGCATGTACAGGGGCATCTGGCCGCCTTCGAAGCCGCCGATGGCGACGCCCGAACGGGACTTCTGGCCCTTGACGCCGCGTCCAGCGGTCTTGCCCTTGCCCGAACCGGGGCCGCGGCCGACACGCATGCGCTTCTTGTGGGCGCCTTCATTGTCACGGATTTCGTTCAGTTTCATGTGCCTGATCCTTTCGGGTTCTCGCGCCTGACAAAGCCAGACTCGGCGTTTGGGATGGTTCTAGGTTCTAGGTTCTAGGTTCTAGGTTCTGGGTTCTGGGTTCTAGGTTCTGGGGGAAGAAAGACTCTGTGCCTCTCGCTTTCCCAGTCCCTAGAACCTGGTCCCTGAAACCTACTTCTCGACCACTTCCACCATGTGGGCGACCTTGGCGATCATGCCGCGCACCGAAGGAGTGTCCTCCAGCGTGGACTCGCGGCCCATGCGGTTCAGGCCCAGGCCCGCCAGGGTGGCGCGCTGGTCGTTCTTGCGGCGGATCGGGCTTCCGATCTGACGCACGGTGACGGTGTTCTTGTCCTTGGCGGCCATCTATCAGCCCTCCACGGCTTCGGGCGCCGAGGCGCCGTCGTTGCGGCGACCCAGCAGATCCGAGACCTTCTTGCCGCGCTTGGACGCGACCTGACGGGGGGACGACTGGACCTTCAGCGCTTCGAACGTCGCGCGGATCATGTTGTAGGGGTTGGAGGAGCCGGTGGACTTGCCCACCACGTCCTGCACACCCAGGGTCTCGAGAACGGCGCGCATCGGGCCGCCCGCGATGATGCCGGTGCCGGGAGGCGCCGCGCGGACCATGATCTTGCCGGCGCCCCAACGGCCGTTGCCGTCGTGGTGCAGGGTGCGGTTCTCGCGCAGCGGAACGCGGATCATCGTCTTCTTGGCTTCTTCCGTCGCCTTGCGGATGGCTTCCGGCACTTCACGCGCCTTGCCATGACCGAAGCCGACCCGGCCCTTGCCGTCGCCCACCACCATCAGGGCGGCGAACGAGAAACGACGACCGCCTTTGACGGTCGCGGCCACACGGTTGATGTGGACCAGCTTTTCAACGATGTCGCTGTCCGGGCCGTCGGCCTGGGGAGCGTTGCGGTTGTCACGACGATTGCGATCGTTGCCGCCGCCGCCGCGTTGGGGTTGGTGCGCCATGCTGCGGTTCCTTAGAAGTTCAGGCCGGCTTCACGCGCGGCTTCCGCCAGCGCCTTCACCCGACCGTGATAGATATAGCCGCCGCGGTCGAAGACCACGTCCTTGACGCCCTTTTCGATGGCGCGCTCGGCGATGAGCTTGCCGATGCGGGTCGCGGCGTCCACGTCCGAGCCCTTGTGCTTCTTGCCCTTCTCGCCTTCCAGCGAGGAGGCCGAAGCCACCGTGACGCCCTTGGCGTCGTCGATGATCTGGGCCGAGATGTTCTTGTCCGAACGGTGGACCGACAGGCGCAGACGGCCGTTGGCCACCGCCTTGAGGCGACGACGGGTGCGCTCGGTGCGGCGCTTCGCGGTTTGGATAGAAGAGAGAGCCATGACTTACTTCTTCTTGCCTTCCTTACGACGGACCTTTTCGCCCGCGTAACGGATGCCCTTGCCCTTGTAGGGCTCGGGCGGACGGAGCTTGCGGATCACCGCCGCGATCTGACCCACCGACTGCTTGTCGGAGCCCGAGATCTTGATCTCGGTCTGCTTGGGCGTGGCGAAGGTGATGCCGGCGGGCGGGGCGATGTCCACGTCGTGGCTCAGGCCCAGCTGCAGCGACAGCGACTGACCCTTCATGGCGGCGCGGTAGCCCACGCCGACCAGTTCCAGGGTCTCCTCGAAGCCGTCGGTCACGCCGATCACCATGTTGGCGACCAGGGTGCGCGAAAGGCCCCACATGGAGCGAGCCCGCTGGGTGTCCGAACGCGGGGTCAGCGAGAGCTCGTCGCCCTCGTGCTTGACCTCGATGTCCTCGACCACGGTCCAGGTCGCTTCGCCCTTGGGCCCCTTCACCGAAACGGTCTGGCCGTTCAGGGTCAGGGTCACGCCCTTGGGCACGGAGATGGTTTTCTTGCCGATGCGGGACATATCAATACACCTTGCAGAGGACTTCGCCGCCCACGTTGGCCTCGCGGGCCGCCGTGTCGGACATGACGCCCTTCGAGGTGGACAGGATCGAGATGCCCAGGCCGTTCTTGACCGGCTTCAGGTCGCCGATGGCCGAATAGACCCGACGGCCCGGCTTGGACACGCGGCTGATCTCCGCGATGACCGGCTGGTCATCGAAGTACTTCAGCTCGATCTCGAACTGCGGGAACTCGCCGGGGTTCTGAACCAGCGAATAGCCGCGGATGTAGCCCTCGTCCTGCAGCACGTCCAGGACGCGCTGGCGCAAGCGGGAAGCCGGGGTGAGCACCTTGGAACGCTTGCGCATGGCGGCGTTCCGGATGCGGGCGATCATGTCGCTCAGGGGATCGTTGATCATCATGTCTGTTCGCTCCCCTTACCAGCTGGACTTGGTCATGCCGGGGATCTGCCCCAGCGATGCGAGTTCGCGCAATGCGATACGGCTCATCTTGAGCTTGCGGTAGTAGGCGCGCGGACGGCCCGTGACCTCGCAGCGGTTGCGGATGCGAACGGCGGCCGAGTTGCGCGGCAGCTTGGCGAGCTTGAGGCGAGCCTCGAAGCGCTCTTCCAGCGGCTTTGCCTCGTCGTTGGCGATCGCCTTGAGCGCGGCGCGCTTCTCGGCGTATTGCGCGACGAGCTTCTTGACGCGTTCGTTGCGATTGACGGCGGATTTCTTAGCCATATCGGTTCTTTTCCCTTCCCGCTCAGTTCGTCACGAACGGGAACTTGAACTCGGTGAGGAGAGCCTTGGCTTCCTCATCGGTCTTGGCCGTGGTGCAGACGACAATGTCCATGCCCCACATCTGGTCGATCTGGTCGTAGTTGATCTCCGGGAACACGATGTGCTCGCGAAGGCCGGTGGCGTAGTTGCCGCGACCATCGAAGGAGGTGCCCTTCAGGCCCCGGAAATCCTTCACGCGCGGCAGGGCCACGGTGATGAACCGGTCCAGGAACTCGTACATGCGGTCGCCGCGCAGGGTGACCTTGCCGCCGATGACCATGCCTTCGCGCAGCTTGAAGCCGGCGATGGAGTTGCGGGCCTTGGTCGGGACCGCCTTCTGGCCGGCGATCATGGTCAGATCCTTGAGGGCCGCGTTGGCCTTCTTGGAGTCCGCCACCGCTTCGCCGATGCCCATGTTCAGGACGATCTTGTCCAGACGGGGCGTCTGCATGGCGTTGGTGTAGCCGAATTTCTCGGTCATCAGGGCCTTGATGCGGTCCTGATAGTCGGCCTTCAGCCGGGGGGTGTACTTTTCGGTGGCCATCAGATGACGTCTCCGGTCGTCTTGGCGAAGCGGACCTTCTGGTCCTTCTCCACCTTGAAGCCCACGCGGGTCGCCTTGCCGTTGGCGTCGGCGATCGCGACGTTCGACAGGTGAAGCGAGGCTTCCTTGTGCTTGATGCCGCCGTTCGGGTCAGCCTGGGTCGGGCGCGTGTGGCGCTGGACCATGTTGACGCCCTGGACGACGACGCGGTTCTCGGACGGCAGCACCTTGACCACCTGGCCCGTGCGGCCCTTGTCCTTGCCGGTCAGGACGATCACGTTGTCGCCCTTCTTGATCTTGGCGGCCATGTTACAGGACCTCCGGAGCCAGCGAGATGATCTTCATGTGGTTCTTGGCGCGCAGTTCGCGAGGAACCGGGCCGAAGATCCGCGTGCCGACCGGCTCGTTCTGCTTGTTGACGATGACAGCGGCGGACTTGTCGAAGCGGATCACCGATCCGTCCTTGCGCTGGATGTCCTTGGCGGTGCGCACGACGATGGCGCGCACGACGTCGCCCTTCTTCACGCGGCCGCGCGGAATGGCTTCCTTGACGGAAGCGACGATCGTGTCGCCCACCGAGGCGTAGCGGCGCTTGGAGCCGCCCAACACCTTGATGCACATGACCCGGCGAGCGCCCGAATTGTCGGCCACCTCCAGGTTAGTTTGCATCTGGATCATGGGATCCGATCCTTCTTCTTAACTGGCCGAGGCCTGGGTGTCGGAGACGACTTCCCAGCGCTTCAGCTTGGACTTCGGGGCGCACTCGGCGATGCGGACGATTTCGCCTTCCTTGGCGACGTTCGCTTCGTCGTGAGCGTGGTACTTCTTGGACAGGCGCACCGTCTTCTTCAGAAGCGGGTGCAGAATGGTGCGGTTGACGCGGACCACCACGGTCTTGTCGCCCTTGTCGGACACGACCACGCCTTCGAGAATACGCTTGGGCATCTTCGTTTCCTTAAGCGGCCGCCTGCTTCTCGCGCAGAAGCGACGAGACGCGGGCGATGTCCTTGCGGACTTCATTGACGCGGTGCGTCTTCTCAAGCTGGCCGGTGGCCGCCTGGAAGCGCAGGTTGAACTGTTCCTTCTTGAGCTTGATCAGCTCGTCGGACAGCTGGTCCGGGGTCAGGCCCCGCAGATCGGCGATCTTGGTCATGCCGCTTGCTCCGAGTGGGCGATGCCGGCGTCAAGGCGGGTGACCACCTTGGTGCGGATCGGCAGCTTGGCGGCGCCGAGGCGCAGCGCCTCGCGGGCCACGTCGTCCGGCACGCCGTCGATTTCAAACATCACGCGGCCGGGAGCCACGCGGGCGGCCCAGTGATCCACCGCGCCCTTGCCCTTGCCCATGCGGACTTCGGCGGGCTTGCCGGAGACCGGCACGTCCGGGAAGATGCGGATCCACACACGGCCCTGGCGCTTCATCTGGCGGGTGATCGCGCGGCGGGCCGCCTCGATCTGACGCGCGGTGATGCGCTCGGGCTCCATGGCCTTCAGGCCGTAGGAGCCGAAGTTCAGCGCGAAGCCGCCCTTCGAGGAGCCGTGGATGCGGCCCTTGAACGCCTTGCGGTACTTGGTCTTTTTGGGTTGCAGCATGACTTAGCTCTCACGTCCCCGGTCACGGCGCGGACCGCGATCACCGCGGGGGCCACGCTCGCGGCCTTCATTCGACGACGGGCCGGAAGCTTCCTGGGCCCAGCGCTTGTCCTGCGCCATCGGGTCGTGCTCCAGCACCTCGCCCTTGAAGACCCACACCTTCACACCGATGATGCCGTAGGTCGTCTTGGCCTGGATGAAGCCGTAGTCGATGTCGGCGCGCAGGGTGTGCAGCGGCACACGGCCTTCGCGATACCATTCCATCCGCGCGATTTCCGCGCCGCCCAGACGGCCCGACACATTGATCCGGACGCCCTTGGCGCCCAGACGCATGGCGGACTGCATCGCGCGCTTCATGGCGCGACGGAAGGCGATCCGGCGCTCCAGCTGCTGGGCGATGTTCTCGGCGATCAGCTGGGCGTCGGTCTCGGGCTTGCGGACCTCGACGATGTTCAGGTGAACTTCGCCCTCGGTCATCGCCGCGATGTCCTTGCGCAGCTTCTCGATGTCGGCGCCCTTCTTGCCGATCACGACACCCGGACGGGCGGCGTAGATCGTCACGCGGCACTTCTTGTGCGGACGCTCGATGATGATGCGCGAGACCCCGGCGCCCGACAGGCGGCCCTTCAGGTATTCACGCAGCTTCAGGTCCTGATGCAGCAGGCGCGCATAGTCGCGGTCGCCGGCGAACCAGCGGCTGTCCCAGGTGCGGTTGATGCCCAGTCGGAAGCCGACCGGATTGATTTTCTGTCCCATCAGGCGGCCTCGCCGGCTTCACGGACCACGATGGTGATCTCGCTGAACGGTTTCAGGATGCGCGACGAGCGACCGCGAGCGCGGCTCGCGAAACGCTTCATCACCATGTTCTTGCCCACGAAAGCCTCGGCGACGACCAGGTTGTCGATGTCGAGGTTGTGGTTGTTCTCGGCGTTGGACACGGCCGAGTACAGCGCCTTGCGGACGTCGGTCGAGATGCGCTTGCGGCTGAATTCCAGCTCGTTCAGCGCCTTCTGGACCGGCAGGCCGCGGATCGACTGCGCGACAAGGTTCAGCTTCTGAGGGCTGATGCGCACGTTGACCAGCTTGGCGCGGGCTTCGGCGGCGCCGACACGGCGCGGATTGGAGGACTTGCCCATGGCTTACTTCCTCTTGGCCTTCTTGTCCGCCGCGTGACCCGGAAAGCTCCGGGTCGGGGCGAACTCGCCGAACTTCATGCCGACCATGTCCTCGGACACGTGCACAGGGATGTGCTTCTGCCCGTTGTGGACACCGAAGGTCAGGCCGACGAACTGCGGCAGGATGGTGGAGCGGCGCGACCAGGTCTTGATCACGTCCTTGCGGCCCGAGGTCTGGACCGTTTCGGCTTTCTTGAGGAGATACCCGTCGACAAACGGGCCTTTCCAGGACGAGCGGGCCATATCAGCGAGCCTTCTTCACGTGGCGGCTACGGATGATGAACTTGTCCGTGGCCTTGTTCTTGCGGGTGCGGGCGCCCTTGGTGTCCTTGCCCCACGGGGTGACCGGGTTCCGGCCGCCCGAGGTGCGACCCTCACCACCACCGTGCGGGTGGTCGATCGGGTTCATGGCGACGCCGCGAACGTGCGGGCGCCAGCCCATGTGACGCTTGCGGCCCGCCTTGCCCAGGTTCTGGTTCATGTGGTCCGGGTTGGACACGGCGCCGATGGTGGCCATGCAGCCGTCCAGGACCATGCGCAGCTCGCCCGAACCCAGACGGATCTGGGCGTAGCCCTGGTCGCGGCCGACCAGCTGGGCGTAGGCGCCGGCCGAACGGGCCAGCTGGGCGCCCTTGCCCGGCTTCATCTCCACATTGTGGATGATGGTGCCGACCGGGATCGAGCGCAGCGGGGCGGCGTTGCCCGGCTTCACGTCGACCTTGTCGCCGGCGATGATCTGGTCACCGGCCTTCAGGCGCTGCGGCGCGATAATGTAGGTCTTCTCGCCGTCGGCGTAGTTCACCAGGGCGATGAAGGCGGTGCGGTTCGGGTCGTACTCAAGACGCTCGACCGTACCGACCACATCGAACTTGCGACGCTTGAAGTCGATCTTGCGGTACAGCTTCTTGGCGCCGCCGCCGCGGAAGCGGACGGCGATGCGACCACCCTGCCCGCGGCCGCCTGATTTGCTCAGGCCCTCGGTCAGGGACTTTTCCGGGCGGCCTTTGTGCAGCTCGGAACGGTCGACCAGCACCAGGGCGCGGCGGCCCGGGGACGTCGGATTGAAATGCTTCAGAGCCATCGGTTCAGAGCCCCGTGGTGACGTCGATTGACTGGCCGTCGGCCAGCGTCACGATCGCTTTCTTGATGTCGTTCCGACGGCCCTTGATGCCGCGGAACCGCTTGGTCTTGCCCTTTTGAACCAGGGTGTTGACCTTGACGACGTTGACCTTGAACAGGCTCTCGACCGCAGCGGCGATCTCGTCCTTGGTGGCGTTCTCCGCGACCTTGAACACGACCTTATTCTGCTCGGAGAGCAGGGTCGTCTTCTCGGTGATCAGCGGCGCCAGGATCGTGTCGTAATGACGGGCGGTGGGTTGAGCGGCAGCCATTATGCGGCCTCCTTCTCGGAGAAGCGGGCCTCGATCGCCTCGACGGCGGCCTTGGTCAGCACCAGCTTGTTCGCGCGCAGGATGTCATAGACGTTCAGGCCGGCGTTCGGCAGCACGTCGATGTGCGGGATGTTGCGGGCGGCCAGGCCGAACCCGGTATCCACTTCCGGACCAGCGATGATCAGCGCCTTGTCCCAGCCCAGCTTGCCGAAGGTGGCGCGCAGGGCCGAGGTCTTGGCTTCCTTGACCGTCAGGTCCGACACCACCACCAGCTCGCCGGCCTTGGCCTTGGAGCTCAGGGCGTGGCGCAGGGCCAGGGCCCGGACCTTCTTGGGCAGCGAGAAGCCGTGATCGCGAACGATCGGGCCGAAGGCGCGCGAACCACCCACGAACTGGGGCGCACGACGCGAACCGTGACGAGCGCCGCCGGTTCCCTTCTGCTTGTACATCTTCTTGCCGGTGCGGCTGTTCTCGTTGCGGGTCTGGACCTTGTGGGTGCCGGCGCGGCGCTTGGCCAGCTGCCAGTTCACCACACGGGCCAGAAGGTCGCCGCGGATGTCCTCGATGCCGAACACAGCGTCGTTCAGCTCGATGTCGCCGGCCTTCTTGCCGTCGAGATTGGTTACAGCGATTTTCATTGCTCTTCACCGCCTTCGGAGGCTTCAGCCGCCACGGCTTCGTCGGCCGGCTTGTCAGCGGGCTGCGAAGCGGCTTCGGCGCCGGCCTTCTTGAACGCGCCGGGGAACGGCAGGTCGGCCTGGTTCTTCTTGTTGGCGTCGCGGACCTTCACATAGGCGCCGTCGTGGCCGGGCACAGCGCCCTTGACCAGGATCAGGCCGCGCTCGGTGTCGATGCGGACGATGGTGAGGTTCTGCTGGGTGACAGTTTCCTGACCCAGGTGACCGGCCATCTTCTTGCCCTTGAAGACCTTGCCCGGATCCTGACGCTGGCCGGTCGAACCGTGCGAACGGTGCGACACGGACACACCGTGGGACGCGCGCAGGCCGCCGAAGTTCCAGCGCTTCATGGCGCCGGCGAAGCCCTTGCCGATGGTCAGGCCCTGGATGTCCACCTTCTGACCGGCCACGAAGTGGTCGGCCGTGAATTCGGCGCCCACGTCGATCAGCGCGTCTTCCGACACGCGGAACTCGGTCACATACCGCTTCGGCTCGACTTCGGCCTTGGCGAAGACAGCTCGTTGAGCCTGGTTGGTTCTCTTCGCCTTCCTGGAGCCGGCGCCCAGTTGAAGCGCGACGTAACCGTCACGCTCCTGGGTGCGCTGGCCAACGACCTGACAGCCATCAAGCTGCAGAACGGTGACCGGAATGTGCGCGCCGTCTTCAGCGAAGACGCGCGTCATTCCCAGCTTCTTGGCGATCACGCCCGTACGCATGTCGGATCCCGCCTCTTCTCTCTTAAATCTTGATTTCGACGTCCACGCCGGCGGACAGGTCGAGCTTCATGAGCGCGTCCACGGTCTGCGGGGTGGGGTCGACGATGTCGAGCACGCGCTTGTGCGTGCGGATTTCAAACTGCTCGCGCGACTTCTTGTCGACGTGCGGCGAGCGGTTGACGGTGAATTTCTCGATCAGAGTCGGCAGCGGAATCGGGCCGCGAACAGTCGCGCCGGTACGCTTGGCCGTGTTGACGATTTCGCGCGTGGAATGGTCCAGGACGCGATGATCGAAGGCCTTCAGCCTGATGCGGATGCTTTGATCCATATCGGTTGTTTTTCCTACAGCGGTCGGTGGACCGCGTCCCTGTGAACCATTTCAAAGACCGGAGCCTTTGGGTCTTTCGACCCTCAGGGTACGCACGTCCGCAAAAACGATCGGCCCACGCAGGAACCTGCGAAGGCCGGTGAACTCCTGGGCACTGTAAAGAACAGGGTCTCAGGTCGTTCCTGCGGGCCGCGTCTGCACCCGGGGGTGCACAGCCGGTCCAACAAGAGTGGGGGCTTATGACGGTTGATTCCGCTTTCGTCAAGCGGAGTGGAGCCGGAAAAGCCGGAAAGACGAAAGGGCCCCGCGGACCGGCCGCGAGGCCCTCGCCTCAATGCTCGCCCGGCCTTATTCGCCGATGCGGATGTCGCCAGAGCCGACGATGCTGCGATTGACGCTGCCGGTGGCCTCGGCCACCCGCACATCGCCCGAACCCGCGATTGAGGCGCTCACGTCGCCCGCCCGGCCGTTGAAGACTACATCACCGGACCCGACGATCGAGACGTCCAGCGACCTGACCTCGCCGCCGTCAACGCGAACGTCTCCCGACCCGGCGATGGACACATCCATCGCATCGCCCTGCACACGGCCGATGCGCAGGTTGCCGGAGCCGGCCACGGCCACGTCCGTCGAGGCCGTGGCCGCCAAGGTCACGTTGCCCGACCCTGTGATGGCGATGTCGGCGTCGCCGGTAGCTCCGGCGCTGACATCGCCCGATCCGGCCACCGCCAGGTCCAGGGTACGCGACGTTCCCGCCCGGATCGTGCCCGACCCTGAGTTGCTGATGTCCAGGTCGCCGTCGGTGTTGGCCACGGTCCAGTCGCCGCAGCCGCGGTTGCCCAGTTCGATGCTGCTGGCGCCCCGGCCGATGGAGCCGAACACCGCCCCGCCGGAGCCGCCCCGGACGATGCCGAGCAGGCGGCTGCGACCGCCCGAGCGGCCGGCGTCCACGTCCACGTCGCGCGGGGTGCGGACCACCACCAGGGGCGCGTCGCTGACATTGATGGTTCCGTGGCCGCGCACCTCGACCCGGGCGCCCTCGCCCGGCTGGCGCGCGTTGGCGGGACCGGAGGTGCAGTTGCGCACCGCGCTGCCCGACAGACCGCCGTCGATGATGATGTCCGAGCCCCGGCGCGTCACCGTCAGGCGGTCCAAAGTGGATGATCCGTGTTCGATCTCCACGGCGATGTCGGTGCGGTCCTCGGGGATCACCACCACGCGGGCGACGGCGTCACGGATCTCCACCTCGCCGGCATGAGCGACCCCTGCGAGGGCGAGGGCGGCGGTGGCGGCGGCGACCAGATAGGCGGGTTTCATGGCTTGGTTCTCCCTGTCGTGTTGACAGGAATTCGCCACAAAGCCCGCGGGAAGTCATTTTAAATCGAGGTCATGAACCCTGTGTCATGAAACCCTCTCCCACTGGGAGAGGGCTGCGCGCAGCGGCTTGCGAAGCAAGGCGCTCCTTCGCGCGCAGGGTGAGGGTCGGGTGTTTAGACGCTTACGGGACGGCCCTCATCCCCCGCGCCAGAACGAAGCCGCCTCGCGGCTTCGTGCGCGGGTTCCCCTTCTCCCATTGGGAGAAGGAACGGATCAGTTCGCGACCTTCTCCACCTGATTGTATTCCAGGTCCACCGGGGTGGGACGACCGAAGATGGACACGGCCACGCGAAGACGCGCGCGCTCCTCGTCCACGCTCTCCACCGCGCCGTCGAAGCTGGCGAACGGACCGTCGATGACCTTGACGGTCTCGCCGATGTCGAAGCGGATGGTGGGCTTGGGACGCTCCACGCCCTCCTCCACGGCGCCGATGATGCGCTCGACTTCCTTGTCCGAGACCGGCAGCGGACGCGTGCCGCCCTGGGAGCCCAGGAAGCCGGTCACCTTCGGCGTGTTCTTGACCAGGTGATAGGCCTCGTCGCTCAGCTCCATCTTCACCAGCACATAGCCGGGGAAGAATTTGCGCTCGGAGTTCACCTTCCGGCCGCGACGGATCTCGACCACGTCCTCGGTCGGCACCAGGATTTCGGAGAAATTCTCTTCCAGACCCTGCTGGCGAGCCTGGTCGCGCAGATGCTGCGCCACCTTCTTCTCGAAGTTGGAGTGGGCGTGGACAATGTACCACTTGTGCCGGGGATTGCTCGGCTTGGTTTCGGGCGCCGCATCGGTCACGTGCGCGTCTCCTTGTTTGTTTTTATCGGCCGAAGGAAATGATCTGCTGGAAGACCCAGCCCAGGCCGAAGTCCACCACCCAGAAGAACAGGGCGGCGATCATCACCAGGATCAGGACCATCACCGAGGTGATCCAGGTCTCCTTGCGGCTGGGCCAGGTGATCTTGCGGGCTTCGGCGCGCACCTGCGACAGGAACTGGGCCGGCGAGGTCTTCTTCCTGGGCGCCGGAGCGTCCACGGTCACGGTCTGACCCGCGCCTGTCGCCGCCGTCTGCGTCCTGTTTCCTCCGCGGCGTCCGCCGGGAGTTTTCGCCTTGGCCATCTGTTCGTCTCTAACGCTTCAAAGGTGTCTGGATCGCCAGATGGGGAAGGTCCCATGTCGCGACAACGGGGTGGCAGGAGTTGAGGGACTCGAACCCACGACCCCCGGTTTTGGAGACCGGTGCTCTACCAGCTGAGCTAAACTCCTATGGCCCCGGACAAAGAACAGCGCGCCGGAAGGGCGGACCCCACGGCGCGCAAGGCCTTCGCCAGACCGGGGGCTATGCCCCACGACGCGCCGCATTTCAAGCGGGGATGCGCTTCCGCCCGTCAATCCTGCTCTTCTGCCGCCTCTCGCGCCGCCCGCTCTTCTTCCTTGTGGATCAACTGGGTGAAAAGCAGCTTGTCGATACGGCGGTCATCCATGTCCACGACCTCGACCTCGAAGCGGCCCAGTTGCAGAATCTCGCCCTCGTTCGGCACCCGGGACAGTTTGTGCAGCACCAGGCCGGCCACGGTGTGGAAGCCGTCCGTCTCGCCGAACTCCTCGCCCAGTTCGTCGGCCAGTTCGTCGATGTCGGTGCGTCCGTCCACCAGCCAGCTGCCGTCATCGCGCTTGATGATGTCGGCGTTGACCTCGTCGTGGCTCTCGTTGAAGTCGCCGGCGATCATCTCCAGCAGGTCGGTGGCGGTGACCACCCCTTCGAAGGCGCCGTACTCGTCCACCACGAAGGCCATGTGGACCTTGGAGCCCTTCAGGATCTCCAGCGCCTTCAGCACCGAGGTGGACTGGGGAATGAAGGCCGGCTCGGCCACCAGCTTCTCGATGTTGAACTCGCCGTTGTCGAGCAGGCTGTCCAGCAGGTCCTTCTTGTGGACCACGCCGATGGGGTTATCCACGTCGCTCTCGCGGGCCACCACGATGCGCGAATAGGGGCAGGTGCGGATCTCGTCGCGCAACTGCTTTTCGGTGTCGTCCAGGGCGATCCAGAACACTTCCGGCCGCGGCGTCATGGCCACGCGGATGGGGCGGTCGCCCAGACGCAGGATCTCCTCGATCATCAGCTGCTCTTCCGGCTCGATCAGGCCGGCCGAGGTGCCTTCCGCCAGGATGGTCTCCACCTCTTCCTGGGTGACGTCCGTGCCGTCCTTGTCCTTGATGCCCAGGGCCTTGAGGATGCCGGAGGTGGAGATCGTCAGCAGCATGACGAAAGGCTTGAGCACAACGGCCACGGCCGAAATGGGCGCCGCCATTCGGGACGCCACCGGCTCGGGAAAGATCAGGGCGATGCGCTTGGGCACCAGCTCGCCGACGATCACCGAGACATAGGTGATGCACACCACCACCAGGCCCGTGGCGACCACCTCCGACCATGCCGCGGCCGCGGGGAAGGTCGCTTCCAGGAAGGTGTTGATCTCGCCGGCGATGGTGGCCTGGCCATAGGCGCCCGCCAGGATGCCGATGAGGGTGATGCCCACCTGGACGGACGACAGGAACTGGGTCGGCTCCTCCGACAGCTTGAGGGCCTTGCGCGCGCCTCTGTCGCCCCGCTCGGCGCGGGCCTGAAGTCTGGATTTCCGGGAGGACACGACCGCGAGCTCGGTCATGGCGAAAAGCCCGTTCAGCACGATCAGGAGCAGAACGACGGCAATGGCTATGAGCAACATTTAGGGGTTTTGGAACCCGGAGACGCGGCGCGATCAGCGGCTGCCGCATAGGCACATTAGGCGATAGGCGCGAGTTTCGCCACGGTTTCCTCTTGGAAAAGGCCGGGGCGGCGCCCTCGTCAGACGCTCATGCCGATGACGACGCCGATGAACAGCCCGATCCTGATCGCACGCAACATGGTTTCCAGATCCTTAACGTCCGTTTCCGAACGTAGAGACCAGCCCATGGGTTGCAGCAACCACCCTCGCCCCGAGGTTGCGGATTAACCGCAAGATTCACCTGATCCTTCTCCCTGTGGGAGAAGGGGGAACCCGCGCACGAAGGCGCGTCAGCGGCTTCGTTCTGGCGTGGGGGATGAGGGGCGGACGCTCAAGCCGGAAACGCCCGACCCTCACCCTGCGCGCTGAAGAAGCGGTCTGCTTCGCATCCCGCTGCGCGCAGCCCTCTCCCATCGGGAGAGGGAAGTTTATGCCGGACAGCAAAACGGCCCCGGAGTTTCCTCCGGGGCCGCTCTGTATTCAGATCGCAAGAACCGAGCTTACTCGGTGATCTTGGCAACCACGCCGGCGCCGACGGTGCGGCCGCCTTCGCGGATGGCGAAGCGGAGCTTCTCTTCCATGGCGATCGGGGTGATCAGCTCGACGTTCAGCTCGGCGTTGTCGCCGGGCATGATCATCTCGACACCTTCCTTCAGGTGCACG
>NZ_JADWOW010000028.1:0-389 GCF_015767455.1 Brevundimonas sp. BAL450 | reverse complement strand
TCCGCGCGCAGCTGCGCGCGGACGACGTCGTCGAGCACTTCTTCGTGACGACCACGCACCACTGGCTGCTGTTCTTCACCACCAAGGGCCGGGTGTACCGGGCCAAGGGCTATGAAGTGCCCGAGGCCGGACGCGATGCGAAGGGTCAGCACGTCGCGAACCTGCTCGCCCTGCAGCCGGACGAGCAGGTGGCGCAGATCCTCGACATCCGCGACTACGCGACCTCGCCCTATCTCGTGCTGGCCACGCGGTCGGGCCTCGTGAAGAAGACGCGACTCGGTGAGTACTACACCAACCGTCAGGGCGGCGTCATCGCGATCAAGCTGCGCGAGGGCGACGATGTGACGAGCGCTCTGCTCGTCGACGAGTCCGACGATGTGCTGCTGATC
>NZ_JADWOW010000027.1:0-42662 GCF_015767455.1 Brevundimonas sp. BAL450 | reverse complement strand
CCTACTCCGTGCCGGGGACCGATCCGCGCCGCCCGCGCGGATCGGTCCCCGGCACGGAGTAGGTCATGGACTGGCTGATCGACCTCTATTCGGCCCAGCCGTTCTGGATCTGGCTGGCCATCGGGGTGGCGCTGCTGGCCGTGGAGGTCACCATGACCACCGAATGGCTGCTGTGGCCCGCCGCCGCCGCCGGGCTGGTGGCGGTGCTGACCGCGCTGGGCCTGCCGCTGGGCGGGGCCGGGGAGCTGATCGTCTTCGCCCTGCTGACGGTGGTGTTCACGGTGTTGGCGCGGCGGTTCATCAAGCGGATCAATCCGGGCGACGCGGCCGACATCAACGACCGCGACAGCCGCCTGGTGGGCCAGCGCGCCCAGGTGGTCCAGGCCTTCGCCGAGGGCCGCGGCCGGGTGTTCATCTCGGGCTCGGAATGGGCGGCCGAGATCGACGGCGAGGCCCCCATGGTGGGGCAGGCCGTGGTGGTGGAGTCGGTCAGCGGGTCGCGCCTGAAGGTGCGCCCCGTCTAGGCTGGCCGCGCGCTAGCCCTTCAGCTCATCCACGCCCCGGTTGGCGAGGGCGTCGGCGCGCTCGTTCCATTGGTGGCCGGCGTGACCCTTGACCCAGCGCCAGCGCACATCGTGGCGGGCGCGGGCGGCGTCGAGGCGCTTCCACAGGTCCTCGTTCTTGACCGGCTTCTTGTCCGCCGTCTTCCAGCCGCGCGCCTTCCAGCCGTGAATCCACTGCTCGATGCCCTGCATGACGTATTTGCTGTCGGTGTGGAGCTCGACCTTGCAGGGGCGCGTCAGGGCCTCCAGCGCCTGAATGGCGGCCATCAGCTCCATGCGGTTGTTGGTGGTCAGCTTCTCGCCGCCCCACAGTTCCTTCTCGCGCTCGCCCCAGTGCATCACTGCGCCCCAGCCGCCGGGACCGGGGTTGCCGCGACAGGCGCCGTCGGTGTGGATGATGACGTGGGACAAGGGGCTGACTACGCCGGGTCGGCTTCCAGGCGCATGTCCAGATAGGCGCCGACGCGGCGTTCCACGGCGGGGAGGTGGTCCTGCCAGAAGTGGGTGGCGCCCTCTTCCAGCTCGTAGTCGATGGTGATGCCCTTCTGGGTGCGCAGCTTGTTGACCACGCGCTCCACCTCGACCGGCGGCACGATGGTGTCGGCGGTGCCGTGCAGGAACAGGCCCGAGGCCGGGCAGGGGGCCAGGAAGCTGAAGTCGTAGATGTTGGTGGGCGGCGACACCGAGATGAAGCCGTCAGTCTCGGGGCGACGCATCAGCAGCTGCATGCCGATGTAGGCGCCGAACTGATAGCCGGCGACCCAGGTCTGGCTGGCGGCGGGGTTCTCGGTCTGGAGCCAGTCCAGGGCGGTGGCCGCGTCGGCCAGCTCGCCGATGCCGGAGTCGAACTCGCCCTGGGACTTGCCTACGCCGCGCGAATTGTACCGCAGGGTGGCGAAGCCGCGTTTCTGGAACAGCTGGTACAGATGCACCGCCACCGGATTGTTCATGTGTCCGCCCGCCTTGGGGTGCGGATGCAGGATCAGGGCGATGGGCGCGTTCTCGCGCTTTCCGGGGGCGTAGCGGGCCTCGATGCGACCGGAGGCGCCGCTCAGGATGACTTCAGGCATGAATCTGGTGGAATCCCGTCTTCAACTGTCGTTTCGCAGCTGCGTAATACTTGACCATGGGGGTGGGACTTTATATCTCCAACCCACGCGCCATGGCCCATGAAGCCGCGGGTTCTAGCACAGGAGCCCCGAAAAGCGCGCGATTTCTTGAGGTGCGCGATGCGACTTTCGACAAAGGGACGATACGCCGTGATGGCCATGGCCGATCTGGCCCGCCACGGGCGAGAGCGCGCCGTGTCCCTGGCGGAGATCGCCGCGCGGCAGGAAATCTCCCTCAGCTATCTTGAACAACTGTTCGCGCGCCTGCGCCGGGCCGGGCTGGTCAAGAGCGTGCGCGGGCCGGGCGGGGGGTACCGTCTGTCGTCGGCGTCGTCCGAGATCATGGTGTCCGACATCGTTCTGGCGGTGGACGAGCCGATCCGGGCCACCCGCTGTGCGGTGCAGGGCTCGCCCAAGGGCTGCATGATCGGCGGCGAACGCTGCATCACCCATGACCTGTGGGCCGGACTGGGCGACGAGATCCACCGCTACCTGTCCAGCGTCAGCCTGGAAGACGTGGTGCTGAAGCGGACGCGTCGCCGGGCGCCCATGGATGAGCGAGCGGGGGTGGCGGCGTGAGCATCTATCTGGACTACAATTCGACGGCGCTGGTGCGGCCGCAGGTGCAGGCCATCATGGCCGAGGTGCTGGCCGAGGGGGGCAACCCCAATGCGGTGCATGCGCTGGGTCGCCGCGCCCGCTCGCGCATCGAGACGGCGCGGGCCCAGGTGGCGGCGCTGGTGGGCGCCGATCCGACGGCGGTGGTGTTCTCCAGCGGCGGGACCGAGGCCAATGCGCAGGGGATCGCCAGCGCCATCGCGGCGGGCTGCGAACGGCTGATCGTGTCGGCGACGGAGCATCCGTGCGTGGCCGAGGCGGCGATGGCCAGCGGCATTCCGGTGGAGGTCCTGCCGGTGGACGGAAACGGCGTGGTCGATCTGGACTGGCTGGCCGGGGCGCTGCAGCGGCCGGGCCGGGCGGCGGTGGCCATCCATCATGCGAACAACGAGAGCGGCGTGATCCAGCCCATCGCCGAGGCCGCCGCGCTGGTGCGGGCGGCGGGCGGCTGGCTGCACGTGGACGCCATCCAGTCGGCGGGCAAGATCGCCGTGGACATGCGGGCGCTGGACGCGGACACCCTGACCCTGTCGGGGCACAAGCTGGGCGCGGCGCAGGGATCCGGCGCGCTGGTCGGGCGCGAGGGGCTGACCCTGGTGCGCATCCTGCACGGCGCCGGGCAGGAGCGGGGCCTGCGCGCGGGCACCGAGAACACGGCGGGCATCGCCGGGTTCGGCGTCGCGGCGGAGATCGCGGGTGGCGAGCTTGAGCAAGCGGCGCATCATGCAAGCTGGCGCGACGCGGCGGCCGAGCGGGTCAAGGCGGCGGGCGCGGTAGTGGTCGGCGAGGCGGTCGAACGGCTGCCCAACACCCTGTTCCTGGCGGTGGAAGGCTGGGACAGCCCGCAGCAGCTGATCGGGCTGGATCTGGCGGGGGTCATGGTCTCGGCCGGCAGCGCCTGTTCCTCGGGCAAGACCAAGCCGTCCAAGACGCTGGTCGCCATGGGGCTGGACCGGCTGGCCACGGGCGCGGTGCGCGCCTCGGGCGGCTGGGGCACGCAGGAATCCGACTGGACGCGGTTCGCGGATGTTTGGACCGCCGCATTTGAAAAGCATGTCGCGCGCCTGAGTGTGCGCGCGAAGGAAGTCGCGTAAATGGCTGCAGTTAAAGAGACAATCGACACGGTCGCGGAGCTGGAGCGGTACAAGCACGGCTTCACCTCCGACATTGAGCAGGAGTTCGCGCCCAAGGGCCTGAACACCGACATCGTGCGCTTCATCTCCGAGAAGAAGGGCGAGCCGGAATGGATGCTGGAATGGCGTCTGGCCGCCTATGAGCGCTGGCTGGCCATGGAGGAGCCCACCTGGTCGGCGGTGCGCTATCAGCCCATCGACTATCAGGACCTGTACTATTACGCCGCGCCCAAGAAGAAGGACGGGCCCAAGTCGCTGGACGAGGTCGATCCGGAGCTGCTGGCGGTCTACGAGAAGCTGGGCATTCCGCTGAAGGAGCAGGCGGTTCTGGCGGGGGTCGAGGGCGCGCCGCGCTATGCGGTGGACGCGGTGTTCGACTCCGTCAGCGTGGTCACCACCTTCAAGGAAGAACTGAAGAAGGCCGGCGTGATCTTCATGCCGATCTCCGAGGCCCTGCGCGAACACCCCGAACTGGTGCGCCAGTATCTGGGCACGGTGGTGCCGGTGTCGGACAACTATTTCGCGGCCCTGAACAGCGCGGTCTTTTCGGACGGCTCGTTCGTCTATGTGCCGCCGGGGGTCCGCTGCCCCATGGAGCTGTCGACCTATTTCCGCATCAATGCGAGCCAGACCGGCCAGTTCGAGCGCACCCTGATCATCGCCGACAAGGGCAGCTATGTCTCGTATCTGGAGGGCTGCACCGCCCCCATGCGCGACGAGAACCAGCTGCACGCCGCGGTGGTGGAGATCGTGGCGCTGGACGACGCCGAGGTGAAGTACTCGACGGTCCAGAACTGGTACCCCGGCGACGCCGAGGGCAAGGGCGGCATCTACAATTTCGTCACCAAGCGCGCCGACTGCCGGGGCGACCGATCCAAGGTCAGCTGGACCCAGGTGGAGACCGGCTCGGCCGTCACCTGGAAATATCCGTCCTGCATCCTGAAGGGCGAGGAGAGCTCGGGCGAGTTCTATTCCATCGCCATCACCAACGGCCATCAGCAGGCCGACACCGGCACCAAGATGATCCATCTGGGCAAGAACTCGAAGAGCCGGATCATCGCCAAGGCGGTGTCGGCGGGCAAGTCGGACTCCACCTATCGCGGGCTGGTGTCGGTGCATCCCAAGGCGACGGGCGTGCGCAACTTCACCCAGTGCGACAGCCTGCTGATCGGCAAGGACTGCGGCAGTCACACCGTGCCCTATATCGAGGCGAAGAACGGCTCGGCCCAGCTGGAGCACGAGGCCACCACCACGCGCCTGTCGGACGACCAGCTGTTCTATGCGCAGCAGCGCGGCCTGTCGGAGGAGGAGGCGGTGGCCCTGCTGGTCAACGGCTTCGTCCGCGACGTGCTGCAGGAACTGCCGATGGAGTTCGCGGTGGAGGCGCAGAAGCTGGTGGCGATCTCGCTGGAAGGGAGCGTGGGGTGATCCTTCAACCTTCGTCATCCTCGGGCTTGTCCCGAGGACCCATTTATCCGCATTCTCCACCGCATGGGACGCGAACGCCCTCTGATCGCCGCCTATATCGTGACGAACAAGCCGTTCGGAACGCTCTACACCGGCGTGACCAGCAACCTGTATCAGCGCGTGCACCAGCACCGGACGGGGGCCTTTGCGGGCTTCACGAAGGAGCACGGCCTGAAGCGTCTGGTCTGGTTCGAACCATTCGAGCTGATGACGTCCGCCATCCGGCGCGAAAAGGCGCTGAAGCGGTATCTGCGCGCGTGGAAGATCAATCTGATCGAGCGGGAGAATCCCGACTGGGACGACCTGTCGCTGGAGTGGGATCGCCCGCCGGTGTGGAAGCACGGACCGACGGACGAATAGGCGCAGCTCTCACTTCCACCCTTTGTCATCCTCGGGCTCGTCCCGAGGACCCGTGGTTCAGCGGCATGGATCGTTCGCGTGCGGGGCATCCGTCCGCGCGCGCTGCTCTGCGGTTTGAGAGTGCTGACAAGTGGGTCCTCGGGACAAGCCCGAGGATGACGGATTGTAATATGCAAGAAAAACAATGCTGAACATCAATAACCTCCACGTCTCCATCGACGACAAACCCATCCTCAAGGGCCTGACGCTCGACGTCCCGGCGGGGGAGGTGCATGCGGTCATGGGGCCGAACGGGGCGGGCAAGTCGACCCTGGGTTACGCCCTGGCCGGGCGGCCCGGCTACGAGGCGGCGGAGGGCTCCGTGACCTGGCGGGGCGAGGACCTGCTGGCGCTGGACCCGGCGGAGCGGGCGGCGAAGGGCGTGTTCCTGTCGTTCCAGTATCCCATCGAGATTCCCGGCGTGCCGGCCCTGACCTTCGTGCGCACGGCGGTGAACGCCCAGCGGCGCGCACGGGGCGAGGCCGAGATCTCGGCGCCGGACTTCCTGAAGAAGGTGCGCGAGGCGTCGAAGGCCCTGAAGATGGACTTCGACATGCTGAAGCGGCCCCTGAACGTGGGCTTCTCCGGCGGCGAGAAGAAGCGGATGGAGATCCTGCAGATGGCCCTGCTGGAGCCGTCACTGCTGATCCTGGACGAGACGGATTCGGGTCTGGACATCGACGCCCTGCGCATCGTCGCCGACGGGGTGAACGCCCTGCGGTCGCCGGAGCGGTCGATGCTGGTGATCACCCACTATCAGCGCCTGCTGGACTACATCAAACCGGACCAGGTGCACGTGCTCGTGGCCGGGCGCATCGTCGCCTCGGGCGGGCCCGAACTGGCCCACGAACTGGAGGCGGAAGGCTACGACAAGTTCCTTCCGGCGGCGGCGTGAGTGCGGCTGTCCTGAACCTCAATGATCCGGCCACCTTCCCGTCGCGGCGGGTGGAGGCATGGAAATACAGTGATCTGCGCCGGGTTCTGCGCGAAGCGCCTGAGCCGTCGCCGGCGGTTTCCGTCGCGCCGGGCGGGCCGTTCGCGATGCTGGGCGGCGACGAGATGACGTTCGCCAACGGGCGGGCCGTGGGGGCGGACGCCTTCGTGGCCTCGGGCGAACAGACCCTGCGGCTGCGGTTCGTGTCGGAAGCTGCCAACACCGGCCACAGCGCCGCTGCACGCATCGCGGTCAAGCCGGGCGCCAAGTTGCTCATCCTCGAAAGCCATGAGGGGTCGGGCGCCGGCTATGTGGCGCACAACCGGCTGGACATCGACATTCCGGCGGGCGCCGAGGTGACGCGGGTGGTGCTGGTCGAGGAACCGGAGGACGCCATCTCGGTGGCCGAGGCGAAGGTGGCGGTGGCGCCGGGCGGGACGTTCCGCCAGACCACCCTGCTGACCGGGGCGAAACTGCAGCGGCAGGAGACACACCTGAGCCACGGCGGGCAGGGCGCCGAGGTGCGGATGGACGGGGTCTATCTGCTGACCGGCGCGCGCCATGCGGACATGACCAGCGTGGTCAGCCATTCGGGTCTGAACGGGGTCACCTCGCAGCTGACCAAGGGCGTGGTGCGGGATCAGGCGCGGGGCGTGTTCCAGGGCAAGATCATCGTCCAGCGCGGGGCCGACGGCACCGATGCGCGCATGGGGCATCACGCCCTGATCCTGTCCGAACGGGGCGAGGTGGACGCCAAGCCGGAGCTGGAGATCTACGCCGACGACGTGCAGTGCGCCCACGGGAATACGGTGGGGGCGCTGGACGAGAGCGCCCTGTTCTACATGCAGCAGCGCGGCCTGTCGGCGGACGAGGCGCGGGCGCTGCTGGTGCAGGCGTTCCTGATCGAGGTGGTGGACCGCATCGATCACGAGGGCGCGCGGGAAAGGGTGCGGGAATGGCTGACGGATCGGTTGTGAGAGCCTTTGACGCCTATGCCGCACGGGCGCAGTTCCCGATCCTGTCGCGGACGGTGAACGGGCGGCCGCTGGTCTATCTGGATTCCGCGGCTTCGGCGCAGAAACCGCAAGCGGTGATCGACGCGATCAGCGGCGCCATGTCGGGCTCCTACGCCAATGTGCACCGGGGCCTGCACACCCTGGCCAATGAGACCACCGAGGCGTTCGAGGGCGCGCGGGCGACCGTGGCGCGGTTCCTGAACGCCGAGGCAGAGACGAACATCGTCTTCACCAAGGGCGGGACCGAGGCGATCAATCTGGTGGCGGCGGGCGTGGGCCAGTCGATCCAGCCGGGTGACGAGATCATCGTCAGCCAGATGGAGCACCACTCCAACATCGTGCCCTGGCACATGCTGCGCGAGCGGTATGGGGCAGTGCTGAAATGGGCGCCGGTGCTGGACGACGGGTCGCTGGACATGGCGGGGTTCGAGGCGCTGCTGACCCCGCGGACGAAGATTGTAGCGGTGACGCACATGTCCAATGTGCTGGGCACCATCAATCCGATCACCGAGATCACCCGGCTGGCGCACAAGGCCGGGGCGCGGGTGCTGATCGACGGGTGCCAGGGGGCGGTGCACGCCGCACCCGACGTGCAGGCCATCGGCTGCGACTGGTACGTGCTGACGGGCCACAAGCTGTATGGGCCCACGGGCATCGGGGCGCTGTACGGAACCGCCGAGGCGCTGGAGAGCCTGCCGCCGTGGCAGGGCGGCGGCGAGATGATCGAGACGGTGGAGGAAGACCGGGTCACCTATGCGAAGGCGCCGCACCGGTTCGAGGCGGGGACGCCGCCGATCCTGGAGGCCATCGGCCTGGGCGCGGCGCTGGACTGGCTGATGGGCTTCGACAAGGCCCAGGTGATCGCCCACGAACAGGCGCTGTACGCCCATGCGCGGGCGCGGCTGGACGGTGTCGACGGACTGCGGGTGCTGGGCGAGGCGGACGGGAAGGGGGCCATCCTGACCTTCACCGTTGACGGCGCCCACGCCCATGACATCGCCCAGATCATGGACAGGTACGGGGTGGCGGTGCGGGCGGGCCTGCACTGCGCCGAGCCGCTGGCCAGAAGAATGGGCGTGACGTCGAGCGCGCGCGCCTCATTCGCCCTATATAATACGAAGGAGGACGCCGACGCCTTCGTGGATGCGCTGATCAAGGCGCGCGAGTTCTTTATCTGATGACCATGGACGACAAGCCGATCACCGATAACGCCACCTTCGCCGAGGCCTGGGACGCGCCGAAGACGGCCGCCCTGGACCAGGCCGAACTGGACCGCCTGACCGACGAGCTGGTCACGGCGCTGAAGACCGTGTTCGATCCGGAAATCCCGGTCGACATCTATGAGCTGGGCCTGATCTACAAGGTGGACGTGTCCGACGACCGGGACGTGGTAGTGGAGATGACCCTGACCGCGCCGGGCTGCCCGGTGGCCGGCGAGATGCCCGGCTGGGTGGAAGACGCGGTGCGGACGGTTCCGGGCATCAAGTCGGCCCGCGCCAATCTGGTGTTCGACCCGCCGTGGGACCCCTCGCGCATGAGCGACGAGGCCAAGCTGCAACTGAACATGTTCTGATGACCGAACTCCAGACCACCGCCCGTCCGCGCCGCCCGCGCCCCAAGGCCGTCACCCTGACGGACGCCGCCGCCGCGCGCGTCAAGGCGATTATGGCCAAGGCCGAGCAGCCTTATGTGGGCCTGCGCGTGGGGGTGAAGAACGGCGGCTGCGCGGGGCAGGAATACACCTTCGCCTATGCCGAGGCGGTAGAGCCGCTGGACGAGGTGGTGGAGGACAAGGGCGTCACCATCCTGATCGATCCCAAGGCGGTGCTGTTCCTGATCGGGACCGAGATCGACTACGAGACCTCGAAGCTGGCGTCGAAATTCGTCTTCCGCAATCCGAACGAGACCGACGCCTGCGGGTGCGGCGAGAGCGTCACCATCATTCCCGCGAAAGGCTAGGCAGCCGTACGCCGCGCCTCATCCGGCGTGAGAACCTGAACAGCGGGGGTGACGGGGTCGCCGGTGGCTTCGGCCACCAGCTCGGCGGTGCGGGTTTCGACGGCGGCTTCCAGCCGGGCCATGAATTCGTCCTTGCCCAGCCCCAGCGGGATGGGGTCGAGAAACTCCAGGGTCGCGGTTCCGGGGTGCTTCTCGTACGCCTCCTGCGGCCAGAACAGGCCGAGGTTTGTGGCCACGGGGACCACCGGCATCTGGAAGTCGCGGTACATGTGCCAGACGCCGGAGCGGTAACGGTACTTCTCGCCCACCTTCGCCAGATTGCCCTCGGGATAGATCAGGATCCTGCGGCCCTCGGCGTGGGCCTCGGCGGCGCGGGTGGCGAGAGCCTTGCGGGCTTCGTGACCGCCGCAGTTGTTGACCACGATGGCGCCCAGCTTGCGCAGCACCGTGCCCAGCAGCGGAAACCGCTCCAGATGGTCCCCGGTGACGAAGGCCAGGTCGTCGAACTGGTTGTAGATGGAAAAGCCGTCGCCCCAGGACTGGTGCTTGCAGGCCAGGATGAAGGCGCCGTCGGGCAGGCGATCCCTGCCGCGCACCTGGATGCGGATGCCCGCCAGGACGCGCATGGCCCAGACCATGGAGCGCACATAGCTGCGGATCACGCCCCGGACGAGGCCGCGCCCGGGCGTCAGGGCGGCGAAGGCGGCCCCCAGGGTGTGGAGGATCGACAGGGGCCAGTAGGCGAGGGCGAAGGCGAGACTGCGCATGCCGCGACCTTGGCCGTGATTCACGGCCCAGACTAGGCGGCTCTGGCCGAGCGCGGCAGTTTCGTGGCGCAGGTGACGCGGTTGCGGCCGGCGTGCTTGGACGCATAGAGCGCCTCGTCGGCGCGGCCCATCAGGGCGACGGCCGTGTCGCCGGGCAGCTTCTGGGCCAGGCCGATGGAGACGGTGACCGCGCCCAGATCGTCATTGGTGGAGCGGCGGCGCAGGCTGCGCGAGGCGATCTCCTCGCGGATCGTGTTGAGGACGGTTTCGACCATGCGGGCGGTTTCGCCGGGAAACAGCAGGGTGAATTCCTCGCCGCCGTAGCGGGCGGCCACGCGGGGGCTGCGCAGGGTCCGGCCCAGTACACTGGCCACATAGCGCAGCACCTGGTCGCCGGTCTGATGGCCCCAAGTGTCGTTGAAGCTCTTGAAGTGGTCGATGTCGAGCACCGCCAGGGTGAGGGGGGCCTTGTCGCCCGCTGCCGCGCAGGCGCGGTCCAACTCCTCGTCGAACGCCTTGCGGTTGGCCAGATTGGTCAGGGCGTCGGTCATGGCGTCGCGCCGGACCTGCTCCAGATGCTGCCGCAGCTGGGCCACTTCGCGGGTGGAGGCCTCGAGGCGCTTCTCGAGGGTGGCGTTCTCCAGGTGCACCTTGCTGGTGGCGGTGGTCAGGTCGCCGACCAGCCGCTTGATCTCTTCGGGTGCGAGCGACGTCTCCATGCTGGCGCCGGCCTCGGCGAGGGTCTGGCCGTATTCAGCCTGGGACGACTGTGCGGAGGCGATGACCTCGGCCACATTGTTGAGCTCGCGGTTCAGCATCAGGCCGGCGTCGCGGATCTCATCGCTGAGACGGCCGCGCGGCAGATATTCGGACATCAGCATCTCGCTGATGTCCTCGGTGAAGGGCGTGCCGAGCTCCATCAGCCGTTTCATCTCACGGCTCAACGGGCTTTCGGGAGTGCCGATGTAGTGGATCCAGAGCTCGAAATTGAGCGGCGTCGGCCAGACGCCGGCGGCTTCCATGGCCTCGAGCGCCTGACGCGCAAGGGAGAAGGCCTCGGGTCCGCGCAGCGTTGTTTCAACCTGTGCCGTCATACTGGTCCCGTCTCCTGCACCCGTTCAGCGCCGGAGAAACCCTAGGTTCGCCAGGTAAGGACGAGGTTAAGGACCGGCGTTATTTCAGGACGAAACCGGGACAGGGCGACGCAGGAAGGCGGGGACATCGTCGCCGAAACCGGAACCCTTGGCGGGCGCCTGGTCGTCGCTCTTGCCCTTGCGGCCGCCGCGGCGCTCGGCCTGGGTCAGCTGGGGCTCCTGAACCGCGACGGCGGCTGCGGGCGCAGCGGCCGCTGAAGCAGGAACCGGTGCGGACACGGCGGGAACGCCCGCCGCGACGGGCGCAGCTTCGCTATTGGATCCGCGGCGACTGCGGGTGCGGCGCGGCTTTTCGGTCTGTTCAGCGGGGGCGGCGGCGACAGGTTCGGGCGCGGTCGCGTCGACCGGCGCGGCGGCCGCTTCGACAGCGGGCTCCGACCGGCTGCGGCGTCCGCCCCGGCTGCGCTGGGGCTTCTCGGCCTGCTCGGTCTGCTCGGGCGCCTTGCGTTCGGTCCGCTCCGGGGCCTTGCGCTCGGCTCGCTCAGGCGTCTTGCGGCCGCCGCGCGCGGAGCCGCCCGAACCGACGCCGGACCAGTCGATGTCCAGAGTCAGCTCTTCCGGGTCCATCTTGATCAGCTTCAGCACCTTATCCAGCGACTTGTCGTCGGACGGGGTGACGATCATGAAGGTCTGACCCTTCTTGCCCGCGCGGCCGGTGCGGCCGATGCGGTGCACATAGTCGTCGGCGTGGTGCGAGACGTCGTAGTTGAAGACGTGGCTGACGTCCGGGATGTCCAGGCCGCGCGCGGCAACGTCGGAGGCCACCAGCAGCTTGAGTTCGCCCGAGCGGAACGACGCCAGGGTCTTGGTGCGCAGGGACTGGTCCAGATCGCCGTGGATCGGCGCGGCGTCGAAGCCGTGCTGCTTGAGCGACTTGGCGACCACGTCCACTTCGGATTTGCGGTTGCAGAAGACGATGCCGTTCTTGACGTCCTCGCGGCCCACCAGGGCGCGCAAGGCGGTGCGCTTGGCCTTGGGGTCGCTGGAGGGGATCCGCACCAGATACTGGGCGATGGTGTCGGCGGTCATGGCCGGACGCGAGGCCTCGATCCGGGTGGGATCCTTGAGGAACTGTTGCGTCAGACGGGTGATCTCGGGCGGCATGGTGGCCGAGAAGAACAGGGTCTGGCGGCGCGGCGGCGTCAGCTTGAAGATGCGCTCGATGTCCGGGATGAAGCCCATGTCCAGCATGCGGTCGGCTTCGTCGACGACCATGATCTCGACGCCGGTCAGCAGGATCTTGCCCCGCTCGAACAGGTCCAGCAGACGGCCGGGGGTGGCGATCAGGACGTCCACACCCTTGTCCAGCAAGGCCACCTGTTCGCCCATGGAGACGCCGCCGATCAGCAGCGCCCAGTTGAGCTTGGTGCCCCTGGCGTATTTGCCGAAGCTCTCGGCCACCTGGTCCGCCAGTTCGCGGGTGGGGGCGAGAACCAGGGCGCGGGGCATGCGGGCCCGGGCGCGGCCGGAGCCGAGGCGATCCACCATCGGCAGGGTGAAGGCCGCGGTCTTGCCGGTGCCGGTCTGGGCGATGCCCAGAACGTCGCGTCCGGCGAGGGCCACGGGGATGGCCTGTTCCTGAATGGGGGTGGCGGTGGTGTAGCCGGTGTCGGCGACCGCCTGAAGGGTCGTGGGCGAAAGGCCCAGTTTGGAGAATTCGGTCATGTAACTCGTGATGGGGAGTCTTTTCAGACTCATGACGCACGGAACCGCCCCTCATTGGGCGAGCGGGCGGCGCGAATTCGCCAGACCTGTCCCGAACTGTTGGCCCGGATATAGAAATCCACAGTGAAAAGTCAAGTATTTCCGGCGAATCCCCGCCTGGGCGACGCCTGGCCACGCTGGCGATCCGGGCGCGATGAGTCTAAGTCCGGGCCCAAGAACTGTGAGGGAGAGACGCACATGAAGATCGCATTCATCGGCCTGGGCAACATGGGCGGCGGCATGGCGGCTAATCAGGCCAAGGCCGGGCGAACGGTGACGGCGTTCGACCTGTCCACCGAGGCGCTGGACCGGGCCAAGGCTGCGGGCTGCCTCGCCGCGACCTCGGTGGTGGAGGCGGTCAAGGATGCGGACGTGGTCATCACCATGCTGCCCGCCGGGCCTCATGTGATGAAGGTCTATGCCGAGCAGGTGATCGGCGCGGCGCCGACCTCGGCCCTGCTGGTCGATTGCTCCACCATCGACGTGGACACCGCCCGCAAGGTGGCGGGGCTGGCGCAGGAGGCGGGCTACGCCTTTGCGGACGCGCCGGTGTCGGGGGGCACGGCGGCGGCGGAGGCGGGGACCCTGGCCTTCATGGTCGGCTGCGACGAGGCGGTGCTGGCCCGGGTCGAGGCGGCGCTGGAGCCCATGAGCCGGATCACCATCCGCGCCGGCGACCACGGGGCGGGGCAGGCGGCCAAAATCTGCAACAACATGCTGCTGGGCATCTCCATGATCGGCACCTGCGAAGCCATCGCCCTGGCCGAGCGGCTGGGACTGGAGCCCGAGCGGTTCTTCGAGATCGCGTCCAAGTCCTCGGGGCAGTGCTGGAGCGTGACCAGCTATTATCCTTGGCCCGGCCCGGTGCCGACGGCGCCCTCCAATCGCGGCTACGAGGGCGGATTCGCCACGGCCATGATGCTGAAGGACCTGAAGCTGGCCCAGGACGCGGCGGCCAAGGCCGGGGCGTCCACGCCGCTGGGGACCCAGGCCGAGGCCATGTACGCCCTGTTCGACCGGCTGGGATACGGCGGGCGGGACTTCTCGGCCATGCTGCAGTTTCTGCGCGGGGATCTGGACAGCCTGGAGCGCGCAAAGACGCCCTGAACCGATGCCCATGCTGTCGATACGGTATTGAGAACCGTTATCAATTAAGGGGTTGCGGCCTTTTGTCCGCCGGTTTTCGTGGACACGCGGTTCTGCGGGGAGCAAAACGCGAAGCAGACGATCATAATCAAAACGAGCCGTCAGCGTGTTTGACTATAAGGCCGCCTTTCAGAACGCCGTCGACCAGGTCCAGAAGGAAGGGCGCTACCGCGTCTTTGCCGACCTGAAGCGCGTGCGCGGCCAATTCCCCAAGGCGGTGCGCCGCCGCGAGGACGGATCCGAGCAGGACGTGGTGGTCTGGTGCTCCAACGACTATCTGGGCATGGGTCAGCACCCGGTGGTGCTTGAGGCCATGCAGGCGGCCATCGACGAGGCCGGGGCCGGGGCCGGGGGCACGCGCAACATTTCCGGCACCACTCGCTGGGCCGTGGACCTGGAGGCCGAGCTGGCCGACTGGCACCACAAGGAAGCGGCGCTGCTGTTCACCTCGGGCTATGTGGCCAATGAGGCGACCCTGACCACCCTGCAGCGGATCATGCCGGGGCTGATCGTCTTCTCCGACTCGCTGAACCACGCCTCCATGATCGCGGGCATCCGCAACGGCGGCTGCGAGCGGCACATCTTCGCGCATAACGATCTGGAGCATCTGGAAGCGCTGCTGCAGGCCGCGCCGGCCGATGCGCCCAAGCTGATCGCCTTCGAGAGCGTCTATTCCATGGACGGCGACATCGCCGACCTGCACGGCACCATCGCCCTGGCGCAGAAGTACGGCGCCATGACCTATCTGGACGAGGTCCACGCGGTGGGCCTGTACGGAGAGCGCGGCGCGGGCGTGGCCGAGCGCGACGGCGTGCTGGACCAGATCGACATCATCGAGTGCACCCTCGGCAAGGCCGTGGGCGTCATGGGCGGCTACATCGCGGCCGACGCCGTGATCATCGATGCGGTGCGGTCGTGGGCCGCGGGCTTCATCTTCACCACCAGCCTGCCGCCGGCCCTGACGGCGGGGGCGCTGGCCTCGGTGCGTCACCTGAAGGGCGCCGCCGACCTGCGCGCGGCCCATCAGGAGCGGGCCGAGACCCTGAAGGCGCGCTTCGCCGAGGCGGGCATCCCCGTCCTGCCCAGCGTCAGCCACATCGTGCCGGTGCACGTGGGCGATCCGGTCCACTGCAAGATGATCTCGGACATGCTGCTGGAAGACTTCGGCGTCTATGTGCAGCCGATCAACTATCCCACCGTGCCCAAGGGGACCGAGCGCCTGCGCTTCACCCCGTCGCCCAACCACGACGACGGCATGATGGACGCCCTGGTCGCGGCCATGGACAAGCTGTGGACCCACTGCAACGTCGCGCGGATGCCCAAGGCGGCGTGACCCTTGACGGGACGCGCGTGACGGGCCGACCCTGATCACTGCGAGGAGGGGCCCGTGCGACGCGATCAGTTCAGCATCGACGACATGACGCGGGCGATGCCGGGGCATGCGCCGCACAGGGCCTATGTGGGCCAGCCGCAGCGCTATGACGTGATGGGCGCGTCCCAGTTCGCCCTGCTTTTCCTGCTCGGGCTGCGCGAGACCCACCGCCTGCTGGATTTCGGCTGCGGCTCGCTGCGGCTGGGACGTCTGGCGATTCCCTATCTGGCGGCCGACCGCTATTTCGGCGTGGATCCGGAGGCCGACCTGATCGAGGCGGGCTTCGCCCATGAGATGGGCGACGACATCCGCGCGCTGAAACGGCCGCGCTTCGACCATAACGCCGAATACCGGGTCGATGTGTTCGGCGAGCGGTTTGACTTCATCATCGCCCAGTCGGTCTTTTCCCATACAGGGCCGAACGCGACACGGCGGGGGCTGAAGGCCTTCGCGGAAAGCCTCGCCCCGGGCGGGCTGGTGCTGGTCAATCTGTTGCTGGGCGACCCGGCGCCGGGCGCCGACGCGGTCGAGTGGGCCTATCCGGCCTGCGTGCCCTACCATCCGGACCAGGTGATCGCCCTGGCCGCCGAGGCAGGACTGGCCGCGCGCGCCTGTCCGTGGCCGCATCCGGGTCTGAACTGGTTCGTGATGGCCTCCAGCGAAGCGGACCTGCCGTCGTCTCTGTCGCTCGGCGCGCTGCGCGTCGCCCCGCCGTCGTGGGATTGAGGCCGATGGGGACCGGTGATCTCGGGGAAGTCATCGTCGAATTCGTGCGCAACGGCGCCTATCTGAAATGCTCGGCCATCCATGCGGCGACCGGGACCGAGGCCTCGGCGGTAGGGCCGGTGAAGGAGCGGGCGCATCTGGAGCGGATCGCCATCGGCAAGCTGCGGCGGGCCCTGGCGGGTGCGGCGGCACAACATGTTGTGGGGCGGGGGTGGAAGGCGTAAAGCATCTGGCATCTTCCCGCCCCCTGATTTCCGGAGCCGCCCGTGACCGCCCGCTTCGTCCATGACGCCTATTTCTCCCAATCCCTGCGCGAGGCCGATCCCGAGATCTTCAAGGGAATTCAGGGCGAGCTCGGCCGCCAGAAGGAGCAGATCGAGCTGATCGCCTCCGAGAACATCGTCTCGCAAGCGGTGCTGGAGGCCCAGGGCTCCGTCCTGACCAACAAGTATGCGGAAGGCTATCCGGGTCGTCGCTACTATGGCGGCTGCGAATATGTGGACATCACCGAGACCCTGGCGCGCGAGCGGGCGAAGACGCTGTTCGGCGCGGCCTTCGCCAATGTGCAGCCGCACTCGGGCGCCCAGGCCAACCAGGCGGTGTTTCAGGCCCTGCTGACGCCCGGCGACACCTTCCTCGGCATGGATCTGGCCTGCGGCGGGCACCTGACCCACGGCAGCCCGGCGAACCAGTCGGGCAAGTGGTTCCGCCCGGTCACCTATATGGTGAGGAAAGACGACCATCTCATTGATTATGATAACGTCGCCGAGATGGCCGAACGGGAGAAGCCCAAGCTGATCCTGGCCGGCGCCAGCGCCTATTCCCGCCACATCGACTTCAAGAAATTCCGCGAGATCGCGGACTCGGTCGGCGCGTATCTGATGGTCGACATGGCCCACTATGCGGGCCTGATCGCGGGCGGCGCCTATCCCGATCCGCTCCCCCACGCCCATGTGGTGACCACGACGACGCACAAGACCTTGCGCGGCCCGCGCGGCGGCATGGTGCTGACCAATGACGGCGACATCGCCAAGAAGATCAATTCGGCGGTATTCCCCGGCCTGCAGGGCGGACCGCTGGAGCATGTGATCGCGGCCAAGGCCGTGGCCTTCGGCGAGGCGCTGAAGCCCGAGTTCAAGGGTTACGCGCAGCAGGTGGTCAAGAACGCCCAGGCCATGGCCGACGTGCTGGTGGAGCGGGGGCTGGCCATCGTCTCGGGCGGAACCGACAGCCACCTGATGCTGGTGGACCTGCGGCCCAAGGGCGTGACCGGCAAGGCCACCGAGCATGAGCTCGAGAAGGCGCTGATGACCTGCAACAAGAACGGCGTGCCGTTCGACGACGCGCCCTTCACCATCACTTCGGGCGTGCGGCTGGGAACACCGGCGGGCACCACGCGCGGCTTCGGCGAGGATGAGTTCAGGCAGATCGGCCACTGGATCGCCGATGTGGTCGTGTCCATGAACGGCGGCGACGAGGCGGACACGGCGGTGGCTGCGGGCGTGGCCGCGCAGGTGCGGGAGCTGACGCACAGCTTCCCCATCTATCGGTAGGGCCCGGCCATGAAGTGCCCCTTCTGCGGCAACCCGGACACCCAGGTGAAGGACAGCCGCCCGTCGGACGACGGCGCGGCCATCCGGCGCCGCCGGGCGTGCCCGGGCTGCAGCGGGCGCTTCACCACCTTTGAACGGGTGCAGTTGCGCGAACTGGTGATCGTCAAGCGCAACGGGCGCCGCACCCCGTTCGACCGCATGAAGCTGGAGCGGTCGCTGGGCATCGCCCTGCGCAAGCGCCCGGTGGACCCGGACCAGATCGAACAGCTGGTCAGCCGCATCGTGCGCCAGCTGGAGAGCCTTGGCGAAACCGAGATCCAGTCCTCGACCGTGGGCGACTTCATCATGAAGGCGCTGAAGGGCGTCGATGAGGTGGCCTATGTGCGCTACGCCTCGGTCTACAAGGATTTCCGCCACACCGGCGACTTCGCCAAATTCCTGGGCGCCGAAGGATTCAGCGACTCCGACAAGGAGCGGTGATGCGCGTCACCCTGAAACTGGCCACCTCGCTGGACGGGCGCATCGCCACCGCGACGGGGGAGTCCCGATGGATCACCGGCGAGGCCGCGCGCGAGCAGGGCCACCGCCTGAGGGCCGCTCATGACGCGGTGCTGGTGGGTGTCCAGACGGTGCTGGCCGACGATCCGCAACTGACCGTGCGCCTGCCGGGACGATCCGTGGACCAGCCGCTGCGGGTCGTGTTGGACAGCCGCCTGCGGACGCCGGCCGGCGCGAAGCTGGTGGGAGAGGGGAGTCTGATCCTGACCACCGCCGAGCCGCATGCGGTGGGCGGTGCGCTGGTCGAGCAGGTTGATGCGGATGGCGATGGACGCCCGGCCGTGGATGCGGTGCTGAAGGCCCTCAAGCGGCACGGCGTCGGCTCGGTCCTGATCGAGGGCGGCGGACAGGTGGCGGCGTCCTTTATCGCGGCGGATGCGGTGGATGCGCTGGAGTGGTTCCGGGCGCCGATCCTGCTGGGCGGGGAAGGGCGGCCGTGCGTGGCGGCGCTGGCCATGGCGCAGCTTTCCGACGCGCCGCGGTTCCGGCGCCTTGCGGTCGAGCCCCTGGGCCCCGACCTGTGGGAACGTTACGAGCGGACCTGATAGAATGTTCACTGGAATCGTCACCGACATCGGCCGCGTCAGGAGCGTCCGCCAGACCGAGCGCGACCGGCGCTTCGAGATCGCCACGGCGTGGAATCCGTCAACCATTGATATGGGAGCGTCGATCAGTCACTCCGGCGTCTGCCTGACGGTGGTGGAGCGGGGCGACGACTGGTTCGCGGTCGAGGTGTCGGGCGAGACCCTGTCGAAGACCACCCTGGGCGCCTGGACCGAAGGGACCGGCGTCAATCTGGAGCGCGCGGCCCGCCTGGGCGACGAGATGGGCGGCCATATCGTCTCGGGCCACGTGGACGGGGTGGGGCGCGTGGTCTCCATCACGCCCGAGGGCGGATCGCACCGCGTGGTGGTGGAGGCGCCGGCGCCGCTGCATCGCTACATCGCCGAGAAGGGCTCGATCACGGTCGACGGCGTGTCCTTGACCGTCAACGCCGTGGACGGACGAACCTTCGACCTGAACATCATTCCCCATACCTGGGAGGCGACGACCCTGGGGACGCTGTCGCCGGATTCCGCCGTTAATCTGGAAATCGACATGCTGGCGCGCTACTTGGCCCGCTGGCAGGAGACAGCGTGATGCACCCGGCGGCCAATGTGAACGACAGCCCCATCAGTCCCATCGAGGACATCCTCGAGGACGCCCGTAACGGGCGGCCCTACATCCTGGTGGACGCCGAGGACCGGGAGAACGAGGGCGATGTCATCATTCCGGCCCAGTTCGCCACGCCGGACCAGATCAATTTCATGGCCAAGCACGCGCGCGGGCTGATCTGCCTGGCCATCACGGCGGACCGGGCGCGCAGCCTGCGCCTGCCCCCCATGTCGGCCGAGAACCGCGAGAGCATGGGCACCGCCTTCACCGTGTCGATCGAGGCGAAGGAAGGCGTGACCACCGGCATCAGCGCGGCGGACCGCGCCCGCACGGTGCAGGTGGCGGTGGACCCGAACCGGGGCCCTGACGATCTGGTCTCGCCGGGGCATGTGTTTCCGCTGGTGGCGCGGGACGGCGGGGTGCTGGTGCGCACCGGTCATACGGAAGCGGCGGTGGACATCAGCCGCATGGCCGGCCTGACGCCCGCCGGGGTGATCTGCGAGATCATGAACGACGACGGCACCATGGCCCGCATGCCGGACCTGGTCGCCTTCGCCCAGCTGCACGGACTGAAGATCGGCACCATCGCCGACCTGATCGCCTATCGCCGCCGCACGGAGCGGTTCGTGGAGCGGGTGCTGGAGCGGCCGTTCGAGAGCGTGCACGGCGGGCCGTTCCGCCTGATGCTGTACCGCAACGCCATCGAGGGCGTGGAGCATGTGGCGCTGGTTCACGGCCGGATCGATCCGGCCAAGCCGACCCTGGTGCGGATGCATCAGGTGGACTTCGCCGCCGACCTGCTGGGCCATGTGGAGGCGCGCCAGAACTATGTGCCCAGCGCCCTGAAGGCCATCAGCGAGCCCCAGCGCTACGGCGCGGCCGCAGGGGTGACCGTGTTCCTGCGGGACCCCGAGCTGAAGGGGCTTGCGGAACGCCTGAGCGACGGCGACAAGCCCGGCGCGAGCGACCGGGCCCTGAAGGCCTATGGCGTGGGCGCCCAGATCCTGCTGGACCTGGGCGTGCGCGACATGATCGTGATGAGTTCGACCCGGCCCAATCCCACGGCCATTGAGGGTTACGGCCTGCGCATCGCGGGCTGGCGTGACATGGATGGAGAACCCCAGTCTTGACCGATCCCCTGCGCATCCTGATCGTCGAGGGACGGTTCTATGACGACCTGTCCGACGCGCTGCTTGACGGGGCCAAGGAAGCCCTGCGGGCGCGCGGCGCCACCTTCGATGTGGCCACGGTGCCCGGGGCGCTGGAGGTGCCGCTCGGCATCGCCCAGGCCGAGGAGATGGGCCGCAGCCCGCTGGGCGTGCGCTATGACGGCTATGTGGCCCTGGGCGTGGTCATTCGCGGCGAGACCTATCATTTCGAGATCGTGTCGGATCAGTCAGCCGCGGGCATCATGCAGTTGGGCCTGAAGGGCCTGGCCGTCGGCAATGGCATCCTGACGGTGGAGGACGAGGACCAGGCCTGGACCCGCGCCCGCTTCACCGAGGGGGACAAGGGCGGCGGCGCGGCGCGCGCCTGCCTTGAGCTGATCGACCTGCGCCGTCGTCTGAGGGAGGGCCGGCTGTGAGCGAAGCCAACAGCCTGAAATCCGTCATGGCCCATCTGGCCGAGGCCGAGAAGCAGCGGGCCGAGCCCGGTCTGACCTCGCGCCAGCGCCGGGCCCGCACCGTGGCGCGTCTGGCCGCCGTTCAGGCCCTGTACCAGATGGAGCTGGGCGGGCAGGGCGTGGACACGGTGGTGGACGAGTTCCTCAACCACCGCTTTGACGCCGATATGGACGGGGAGCACCTGGCCGAGGCGGACGAGGCATGGTTCGCCGAGATCGTGCGCGGGGTGGTGGCGGGACAGAAGGCCATCGACACGGCCGTGGTGACGCGTCTGGCCTCCGGCTGGCGGATCGAGCGGCTGGACGCCACCCTGCGAGCCCTGCTGCGCGCCGGGGTGTGGGAGCTGCGCGAGAAGCCCGAGGTGCCGCGCGAGATCGTCATCGACGAATATGTGGAGCTGGCCAAGGCGTTCTTCGACGCGGCCGAGGCCAAGTTCGTGAACGCCGCCCTGGATGGCGTCGCCCGCGATGCCCGGGGTTGATGCGGCCGACGAGTTCGAGACCATCGAGCGGCTGTTCCGGCCTCTGGCGCATCCGGAATGGGGCCGCGGCCTGATCGATGACGTGGCGGCGCTGCCGTCGCGGCCCGGATACGACCTGATCCTGACCAAGGACGCCATGGTCGAGGGCGTGCATTTCCTGCCGGACGATCCGCTCGATACCGTGGCCAGGAAGCTGCTGCGGGTGAACCTGTCGGATCTGGCGGCCAAGGGGGCCGAGCCGTTCGGCTATCTGCTGGCCTGTTTCTGGCCCGAGGCGTCGGGCTGGCTTGAGCGGGAGGCCTTCGCGGCGGGTCTCGCCGAGGATCAGGTGAAGTTCGGCGTTCACCTGCTGGGCGGCGACACGGTGGTGACGCCGGGCCCGGCCAGCTTCAGTCTGACCGCTCTGGGCTGGGTTCCCCATGGCCGGGCCGTGGCGCGCGCAGGCGCGCAGCCGGGCGACCTGATCGTGGTCACGGGCATGATCGGCGACGGTATTCTGGGGCTGAAGGCGGCCCGCGGGGAACTGGGGCTTGAGGACGAACGGGTCGCGGCCCTGACCGCTCACTACCGGACGCCGGAACCGCGGGTTGATTTCGCCCTGGCTGTGCGCGAGCACGCGGCTGCAGCGCTGGACGTGTCGGACGGCCTCATCGCCGACATGGGCCATATGGCCAGTGCGAGCGGCGTGGGCATCCTGATCGATCTGGAGAAGCTGCCACTTTCGCGCGCCGCCACCGCGTGGTTCGAGACCCGGGTCGACCCGGTAGCCGCCCTGACGGAGCTGGCCACGGGCGGCGACGACTATGAGATCGTCATGGCCGTGCCGCCCGCCGCCGTCGAGGGGCTGAAGCGGGCGGCTGACGCCAGCCATCTGCGTCTGACGGTGCTGGGTGCGGCAACCCAGGGCGAAGGGGTGACGGTGCGGCATGGCGGGGAGGTCGTGCCGGTGAAGACGACAGGCTGGCGGCACGGCTGAAACGGTTTCCTAACGCCGCTCGGCTAGATGGCCTGAATGCGCCGCCGTGACCTGATCGCCGCCGGAACCGTGCTCGCCGTCTCCGCGACGGCGGCGGCCGCCGCGCCGTCCAGTGATGCGCCTCCCGCCGCCGCCACCCTGAACCTGGTTCCGCTGGGCCTGCCCGTCGTCAGCGACGGGCGCCTGCGGAACTATGTGTTCGTGAACCTGCGTCTGCATCTGGCGAGCGGACAGACTGCCGAGGCCGTCCGGCCGCACGATCCCTTCATCCGCGACGCCCTGGTCAAAGCCGCTCACCGGGTGGACTTCTCGGCCGCCGGAGACTGGACTCTTCTGAACGAGCGGGTGCTGATCGCCGCGACCATGGCCGCCGCGCGGGTGGTGGCCGGAGACGGCGTCATCGCCTCGGTCGAGGTGGTCAATCAGGCGCCCCGCCGCCGCACGGGGATGCGCTCCAACTAAACGCTGTTGCGCGAGTCGGCGGGCTTTGGCACTTTCCGGCCGCAATTCCCGCGTGGCCGCAGCCAGCGGCCGGTGCGCACGGGGGGACCGGAAGGCGGACAAGTCCGGAAAGGACGCCGCGCCAAGGGTCCGCGCGCAGAAATGCATAAAGGGTTGAAACGCTTATGACGTCCTATCTGTGGCTGGTCATAGCGGCAGGCGCGCTGGGGGTGCTTTACGGCGCCATCCAGACCGCCTCGCTGCTCAAGGCCGACGCCGGCAACGACAAGATGCGCGAGATCGCCGCGGCGATCCAGGAAGGGGCCTCGGCCTATCTGAAGCGCCAGTACACCACCATCGGCATCGTCGGGATCGTGATCCTGGTCGCGGCCTATTTCCTGATCGGCCCGTATGCGGCCATCGGCTTCCTGATCGGCGCGGTGCTGTCGGGCGCGGCCGGATACGCCGGGATGCTGATCTCGGTGCGGGCCAACGTCCGCACGGCCCAGGCAGCCTCCAAGAGCCTGGCAGGCGGCCTGGACCTGGCCTTCCGCTCGGGCGCGGTGACCGGCCTGTTCGTGGCCGGCGGCGCCCTGATCGGCGTGGCGGGCTACTACGCCTTCCTGACCGAGGGCATGGGTCTGGACCGCGTCGGCCGCGAGGTCATCGACGGCCTGGTGGCCCTGGGCTTCGGCGCCTCGCTGATCTCCATCTTCGCGCGACTGGGCGGCGGCATCTTCACCAAGGGCGCCGACGTGGGCGGCGACATGGTGGGCAAGGTCGAGGCCGGCATTCCGGAGGATGACCCCCGCAACGCCGCCACCATCGCCGACAACGTGGGCGACAACGTCGGCGACTGCGCCGGCATGGCGGCGGACCTGTTCGAAACCTATGCGGTGACCACCGTGGCGACGATGGTGCTGGCCGCCATCTTCTTCCGCGAGTCGCCGCTGGTTGAGGCCATGATGCTGCTGCCGCTGGCCATCGGGGGCGTGTGCATCATCACCTCGATCATCGGCACCTTCTTCGTGCGCCTGGGCAAGTCGAACAACATCATGGGGGCCCTGTACAAGGGCCTGATCGCCACCGGCGTGCTGTCGGTCGCGGCCCTGTGGTTCGTGGTCGATCAGCTGGTCAGTGAGCCGGTGGTCACCTCGAACGGCCTGACCATCGAGGCCATGAGCCTGTTCTGGTCCGGCGTGGTCGGCCTGGCGGTGACCGCCGCCATCGTCGTCATCACTGAATACTACACCGGCACCACCTATCGCCCGGTGAAGTCGGTGGCCAAGGCGTCCACCTCGGGTCACGGCACCAATGTGATCCAGGGTCTGGCGGTCTCGCTGGAGTCCACCGCGCTTCCGGCCCTGACCATCATCATCGGCATCATCGCCACCTATCAGATGGCCGGACTGTTCGGCATCGCCATCGCCACAACCACCATGCTGGGCGTGGCGGGCATGATCGTGGCCCTGGACGCCTTCGGACCGGTGACGGACAACGCCGGCGGCATCGCCGAGATGGCGGGCCTGCCCGCCGACGTGCGGACCTCCACCGACGCCCTGGACGCGGTGGGCAACACCACCAAGGCCGTCACCAAGGGTTACGCCATCGGTTCGGCGGGTCTGGGCGCCCTGGTGCTGTTCGCGGCCTACACCGAGGACCTGAAGTACTTCTCGGCCAATCCGGCGGATTATCCGTTCTTCGCCGACATGGGGCCGGTCGCCTTTGACCTGTCCAACCCCTACGTGGTGGTGGGCCTGCTGTTCGGGGGGCTGCTGCCCTTCCTGTTCGGCGGCATGTCCATGATGGCGGTGGGCCGCGCGGCCGAGGCCGTTGTAACCGAGGTGCGCCGCCAGTTCCGCGAGAACCCGGGCATCATGACCTATCAGGTCAAGCCGGAGTATGGCCGGGCCGTGGACATCCTGACCAAGGCGGCGATCAAGGAGATGATCGTGCCGTCGCTGCTGCCGGTGCTGTCGCCGATCGTGCTGTTCGTCGCCATCATGCTGATCCAGCCGGACAAGGCCAACGCCTTCGCCGCGGTGGGCGCCATGCTGATGGGGGTGATCGTGACCGGCCTGTTCGTGGCCATCTCGATGACCTCGGGCGGCGGCGCCTGGGACAACGCCAAGAAGCTGATCGAGGAGGGCTACACCGACGCGAACGGAGTCCTTCACGGCAAGGGGTCGGAGGCTCACAAGGCCGCCGTCACCGGCGACACGGTGGGCGATCCATACAAGGACACCGCTGGTCCGGCGGTGAACCCGATGATCAAGATCACCAACATCGTGGCGCTTCTGCTGCTGGCGGTGCTGGCGAGCGGAAACATCGGCTGATGATCGTGACCCGGGCGGTTCGCGCTGCCCGGGAAGCGCCCAGAAAGAAAGCCCCGGAGCGAAGGCTCCGGGGCTTGTTTCTTTTCGGCTCCGAAAAATCAGTCCGGGCGGCGGCGGCCGGGATCGTCGTCCTCGGTGCGGGGCAGCTGACCGCGGCCCACATTGCCCAGCAGTTGTTCGATCACGCTGAGCTCGCGGCCCCGGGTCGGCGTCTCGCGGCTGTTCATGGCGATCTCTCGGCCATCCTCGAGGCCAATGAGGCGCACACCCTGAACCTGGTCGCTTCCGTCGGCGAAGGTGATCTCGGTGATGCTGCGGCCCGCCACCTGGGTGGCGTTATAGGTGTACCGCTCGGTGGTCTGGCTGATGTAGTACCAGACGCTCTCGCTTTCGAAGGTGGATCGGGTCGATGGCGAGCCCAGCTTGGCCAGGACGGTTTCGCGGGTGTCCACGCCCGCCTCGATCTCGTTGGGCGCGATGTCGATCATCTGGAAGCCGTGACGACCGACCTGGGGCGCGCAGGCCATGAGGCCGGCGGCGAGCGCCGCCACGGTCAGGACGGGAATGAATCGGGACATGGAAACGGACCTCGAATGGATCGACGGCTTTGACCTAGCGGTCCCGGAGCATTAGTTCAACGCCGAGACCTGACAAGGGGCCAACAGTTGCTGCGGAATTTGTTTAAATCCAGGCCGTCCCGGCAAGTGGCCGAACGGTTGTATGCGGCCTGCGCCGCGCAGGCCCGTCTTCCGGTGTTCTACACGGACATTGGCGTGCCCGACCGCATCGACGCGCGGTTCGAACTCTACACGCTGCATGTGCTGCTGATGATCCTGCGGCTGAGGGATGAGGGCCAGGCGGGCGCGGATACGGCCCAGGACCTGTTCGACACCTATGTTTCGGCCCTCGACAACACCCTTCGCGAGCTGGGCGTCGGCGATGTGGCGGTCGGCAAGAAGATGCGCCGGCTGGGCGAGGCCATGTACGGCCGCATGACCGCTTATGAAAAAGCGATCCTGGCCGGCGATGACCAGGGTTTGGCGGCGGCCCTGAGCCGCAACATCCTGGAATCCGATGCGGCCACGCCGGAGATGCGGGCCATGGCCGACTACGCCCTGCGCGCCCGCGCCGCCCTGGGGGACCAGCCGTTCGACGCCGTCATGACGTCGCCTGCATGGGCCGAGCCGACCCTGGCGGCCGCATGAGCCTGCCGCCTCCACCCTTCAGCGAGCCCTTGCGCCTGAACCAGATCGGCGCGGGCGCCACGCGCGATCTGGAGCCGGACGAGGCCGCCCGCGCCCGTATCGCCCGGACCCTGGACCTGATCGAACTGCCGGTGTTCAAGGCCCGCCTGACCGTGAAGCCCGCCGATACGGGCTGGACCCTCTCGGGGCAGGTCACGGCCCATGCGGTGCAGCGCTGCGGCCTGACGCTGGAGCCGCTGCCGGCGGACATCGACGAATCATTCGCCATCGAACTGGTGGAAGCCGATCCGCGGGCGCCGGTCGAGGTGGACGTCGATCCCGAAGACGACGGCCCGGACGTGGTCGAGGACGGCGTGATCGACCTGGGCGTCTATGCGGTGGAGCAACTGGCTCTGGGGCTGGATCCTTTTCCCCGCAAGGCCGGGGCGGTTTTCGAACAGCCCGAGGAGCCGGCCGAGGAATCGCCCTTCGCCGTGCTGAAGCAGTTCAAGCAGCCGGATTCGTCCGGCGACACCTGACGTAACGTCAGGCGGTTCCCATCATCGAAGGAGGCCGCTATCGTGGCGCGCCTCGAACCAGGAAGCGCCGCCGGGCAGGGCGCGCGCACGGAGCGACATCCAAGTTGGCGTCATCACTCATCATCTCGCTTGACGGCATGGGCGGGGACCATGGACCGCCTGTCACCGTTGGCGGTGTCCGCGAATATCTGAAACGGCACGGCGGCGAGGGCGTTCGCTTCCTGCTGCACGGCGACGAAAAGGCCCTGGCCGCCGAGGTGAAGAAGGCGGGCGTCGGCGAGGTCTGCGAGATCCGCGCGACGGACAAGGTCATCGCCATGGACGAGAAGCCCGCCCAGGCGATGCGCCGCGGCAAGGGCTCGTCCATGTGGAACGCCGTCGAAACGGTGAAGACCGGTGAGGCGGCGGGCGTCGTGTCGGCCGGCAACACCGGCGCCCTGATGGCCATCTCCAAGCTGTTGCTGCGCATGTCCGCCAAGGGGCTGGAGCGACCGGCCATCGTGGCCAGCTGGCCCACCTTGAACGGCATCACCGCCGTTCTGGACGTGGGCGCCAACATCACCTCTGACGCCGAGCAACTGGTGGATTTCGCCATCATGGGCGAGGCATTTCACGCCGCCGTTCACGGCTCCACCAACCCTTCCATCGGCATCCTGAACGTGGGGTCCGAGGACATGAAGGGGCATGAGGATGTGCGCGAGGCTGCGACCATCCTGCGCGACAATCCCTTCGGTCTGAACTACCACGGCTTCGTCGAGGGCGACGACATCGCCAAGGGCACTGTGGATGTGGTCGTCACTGACGGCTTCACCGGCAATATTGCGCTCAAGACCGCCGAAGGCACGGCGCGGTTCATCTCGACCCTGATGAAGGAGGCTCTGACCTCCAGCATGCAGGCGAAGGCGGGGGCGCTGCTGGCCTTGCCGGCCCTGAGACAGATGCGCGCCCGCATCGACCCCGGCGCCATCAACGGCGGGCCGCTGCTGGGCCTGAACGGCATCGTGGTCAAGAGCCACGGCGGCGCGGACGCCAAGGGATACGGCAACGCCATCCGCGTGACCGTCGATCTGGCCCGCAGCGACTACACGGCCAAGGTGGGGGCCAATCTGAAACGGCTGGACGCGGTGCTGCACAGCACGCCGTCCGAACCGGTGGAGACTGTTTCGTGAGCGTCACTCGCAGCGCCGTAACCGGCGTGGGTTCCTACTTGCCGGAAAACATCGTCACCAACGATGATCTGTCGAAATTCGTCGACACCACCGACGAATGGATCGTCGAACGCACCGGCATCCGCCAGCGGCACAAGGCCGCCGACGACCAGCCCACCAGCGACCTTGCGGTCCAGGCCGCCCTGCGCGCGCTGGAGGCGGCCGGGCGCACGGCGGCGGACATCGACCTCATCGTCGTGGCCACCACGACCCCCGACATGACCTTCCCGTCGGTGGCCTCCATCGTCCAGCGCAAGCTGGGCGCGCCGGTGTGTAACGCCTTTGACATCCAGGCGGTGTGCTCGGGCTTCGTCTATGCACTGAGCGTTGCGGACGGCTTCGTGGCGCGGGGCCTGGCCCGATGCGCTCTGGTCATCGGCGCCGAGGAAATGACGCGCCTGATGGACTGGACCGACCGGTCCACCTGCGTGCTGTTCGGCGACGGTGCGGGCGCGGTGGTGCTGGAGCCCGTGGAAGGGCAGGGGACGCCCGCCGACCGAGGCGTGCTGGGCTTCGCCCTGCGCTGCGACGGCAACAAGACGGACCTGCTGTATGTGGACGGCGGCCCTGCCTCCACCGGCACGGTGGGCCACCTGCGGATGGCGGGCAACCAGGTGTTCCGCCACGCGGTGGTGAACATCGCCGAGGCTGTGACGGCCGCCTGCGAGGCCGCCAACATCCAGATTTCCGACGTGGACTGGTTCGTGCCCCATCAGGCCAACCAGCGCATCATCAAGGGCGTGGGCGACCGCCTGGGCCTGGACGAGGACAAGGTCATCCTGACTGTGGCCGATCACGCCAACACCTCGGCCGCCTCGATCCCGCTGGCGCTTGATACGGCCGTCAAGGACGGTCGCATCAAGCCGGGCGACCTTGTCCTGATGGAGGCCATGGGCGGGGGTCTGACATGGGGCGCGGTGGCGTTAAGGATGTAAAACAGGTGGTTGCGCTTTGACTCCGACGCATATTGTCGTCAGATGGCGAACCACCCGGGGCTTGATGGAGGGGAGCGACCGATGGCCGAGACTGTGACGCGCGCCGATCTTTGCGAGGCGGTTCATGAGGAGCTCGGCCTGTCGCGACAGGAATGCTCCAATCTGGTCGAGCGGACCCTGAACCTGATCGTGGATTCGCTGGAGCGCGGCGAGACGGTCAAGCTGTCGGGCTTCGGCGTGTTCCAGGTGCGCGAAAAGCGCGCCCGCATGGGGCGCAATCCCAAGACCGGCGAACCCGCGGCCATCACCCCGCGCCGGGTGATCAGCTTCCGCGCCTCCCAGATCATGAAGACCAAGGTGGACGGCGCGGCCGTCGATTGATCATGACCAAGAGCCCCAACGCCTTCCGCACCATCTCGGAAGCGTCCGAGGAGATCGGGGCTCCCCAGCACGTGCTGCGCTTCTGGGAGACGAAATTCACCTTCGTGACGCCGCTCAAGCGGGCGGGCGGTCGGCGGTTCTATCGCCCCAACGATGTGGCGGTGCTGAAGGGCGTGCGGCGTCTGCTGCATGAGCAGGGCCTGACCATCAAGGGCGTGCAGCGCCTCTACAAGGAGCAGGGCCTGAAGGCGATCGCGAGCTTCAGCGACGAGGACGCCGCGTTCACCCCGACCCCCGAATCGGACAGCCGGGAAACGCCTGTCGCCGACGGCGCGAACACCGCGCGTCTGCGCGCGCTCCTGGCCGATCTGGAAGCCGCCCGCGCGAGCCTGGACCACGCCCTGGGGCGCTGACGGAATTCTTCTCGATTAGGGTTTGCGGGCCCGCCGCCGCCCGTCTATAGGGAGCGCCTTCGGAGCGTGGCGCAGCCTGGTAGCGCACTTGACTGGGGGTCAAGGGGTCGCAGGTTCGAATCCTGTCGCTCCGACCATCTAACCTCTTGGTTGTTTGGATTTTTGAAGGGGTCGCTCTTGGGCGGCCCCTTTGAAATTGGGCTCTGGGGCACATGCGGGGGCGGCCCCCAGGCTGACAAGCATGTGAGACCCCCTCTCGTGTCGGGCCTCAGCCTGCATGAATACCGTTCCGCCGCGCCTGTCGGTACATGACGGGAATGGAGACCGTCGCCGGATCCTCGAAGTCATGGTTGCGCATCTCCTGCCGCGCGCGGCCGAGAATTGAGAGACATGCAGACTCCTTCGCCCGCGCTGTGGACGAGTCCAAAGCTAGTTCTCGCCGCTCCGAAGCAGGGAGCTTCTGGCGAGGCCTTCACTGGTGGTGAGCCGCCCCAGCCAGTCCCTCAGAGAGGCCAGGGCTTGAACGTCGAGCTCGTCGGATCTCTGGCCGGATCTGAGATTGTCCAGAAGAACCTGGCAGACGATGACAGCATCCTGAGGTGAAGTGAGCTCACGCAGGAGGATGACCTTTTCGCAGGCCTCATAGAGGCTGTCCTCGCGCGCGGACTCCGGTTGGTCACCATCGCTCAGATGCGTCCAGAGGCGAACGGCTTCTTCGAAGGTTGGATGAGACATTGGTGGCCTCCTTGGCGAACCGCCGGGCGGCCCAGGCTTCCCAGGCGCCGATAAACAGGGTGAAAGACAGAAGCAGCCACACGCCGATGCGAAGGGTGACCCCCGTCCAGATGAAATAGGCTCCGGGCTGCAGCCACGGGATGATGAAGGTGATGACGGCGATCAGTTGAAAGCCTGCCGCCATGGCGAGCCACCAACGGTCGTATCGCTCCGCAAGGATCCAGAAGCCGATGAGCATGAAGGCATCGACGGACGCCGCCCCCGCTTTCCAGCTTCCCAACAGGATATGATCCACAAGGGGTGTGATGATCAGAGCCGCCGCGAACACCGCTGCGCCCAGCCGATCCTCCCCCCCGCCGAAACGCAGAAGCAGCGCCAGGGCGATCAGGTTGGCGGTGAGCAGAGTGATCGTCATCAGGCGCCGATCATGCGTGGGTGACGACGCGGGGAGGGGTATCCGGGCTCGTGGAGCCGTCCTTGTCCTCCATGGGTGCGAACAGCGTCCACTCCATCCCCATCGCCTTGGCGTCACGCTCCAGATATCGATGGGCGTGCACCACCTGGCCTCGCACGACTACGAGTCCCTGAAGCGCTGCGGCCAGCCGTTCTGCGCCTCTCTGGCCGATGGCGGCCGCCAGATTCGCTGACGTGCGGCCGGCGGACAGGGTCATGAGCACCTGTCCTCCGCTGGCGATCGCGCGGTCCAGATTATGTTCGAAGGTTTGTAGCTCGGCCGCGGTTACGGATGCGAAATTATCGGCCTTTGGATTGCGGTTCATTGTTCACGCCTTCAGCGGTTGATCGAAATGCGTCAACCGCGAACCGATCGATTGAGCCGAAGGCGGTGAGAACCCCAAAACCGGCGATGATCAGCATCAGACCGAACAGGGTCCACATGAGGATCAGACCGACCCGCGAGCCCACCCAGCGGGGCGGAACTCGCGCGGGGCCGAGCCCGGCATAAATCTCATACAGAGGATTGCCGCGCTGCCCACCGCTTCCGCCCCGACCCTTTCCGTCTGCGGCGACGTTCCGATCAGGCGCGGTGAGATCGGCATAGGGTATGGGTATGGGTGGAACTGGGTAATTTTGGGCGACGATGGCCGCAGCGCCGTCTCGGCTTCGAGTGCCTAATTTCTGATAGGCGCTATGCAGGTGATTGCTGACCGTCTTGGGGGACATGCCACGTCCAGCCGGGCGCAGCGCCTGGGCGATTTCCTTATCCGTAAGACCCTTGCCCGCCAGCACGACGCACTGCACCTCGCGCTTGGTCAGGCGGTCGTCTTGCATAAGGCCCCCCTCCTTCAAGCTTGAAGGTTACGGGAAAAAAGCACCCACCGTCCAGACAGTTAAAGCAGGATTCAGATGGCCGGTGTCGGGCTGGAGAGCGTCCGGATCAGAGCGAGCACGGCGCCCCGATCCCGCTCGCTGAGCCGCCCCCATGCCACCAGCAGTTTCCGTGATGCCGCATCAACGCCGCCGAGATCGTCTCCACCTGGCGCGCCGTCCTCGCCCATCAGCCAGCCGCAAGTGACATTCAAGACTTTCGACATCTCGTAAAGCCGCGAGGCTGAGACGCGATTGGTCCCGCGTTCGTACTTCTGGACCTGCTGAAACGTTATGCCCACCGCCTGGCCCAGGTTCGTCTGGCTCAACCCCAGTTCGCGCCGCCTGAAGGCGATGCGTGCGCCCACTTCGATGTCAAAGGGATGGGGTCGGGTGAGGGCGGTCCGGGGCATGGCCCAATATACGGCTGCGCTACGCTCTCTCCAATATTATCTTGAAGCGGGGCGGTGTCAGACCGCCCGCAGCGGGTGGCTTCGGGAGGGCGCCCCTCAGGCTTGGCCGAGCCCCTGGCCCGCACGGCCCCATTGCTCCCGGATGCTAGCCGATGCACTTAAAGATGGTATTTATGATTGTTATCTCGTATGAGGCGTGTGAAATTGCTTTGGGGAGGGGCGGGCATGCCGGGCTACAACGGTCTTCTTATGCGAGACTCGCTTCAGGACACGGGCGTAATCCCGTCTCCGGGCTACCCGTACTATTCGCCCGACCTGATCTGTCATGAACAGGTGGCTGATCCCCAGAGCTTCTTCACCGGCAACTATGACACGGATCCGAACCAGCCGGTTCAGCTCGGAAGCCAGACCAATTTTTTCTATGTCCGCACCAAGAACCTGTCGGACGGACCGGTGAGCGGTTGGTATATCCACTGCTATCGAAGCAGCGCCTCGCTGTTCATGACTCCGAGCATCTGGAAGAACAATCCGCTCTACACGCGCTCGGGCAACCCGTTCGTTCAGACGGGATCAATTGCCTCAGGGGCTGTCGGCGTCGGGCAGGACAACTTCCTTCTCGACGCAATCTCCAGTCCGCTGTTCTGCATGATCGGCGTCGCCAGTCCGTCTTCGACACCCTCGATCCCGGACGGCTTCACAAGTTACGGCGACTATGTTCTCTGGGTTCGCCAGAACCAGAATGTGTGCGGTCGCAACCTCACCTATCTGCAGAGCTTTCCTGATCGTCAGTTCAGCCGCCTGGATGCGTTGAGCAATCCGAGCAACGAGGCCGTGCCCGTCCTGGCCAAGGTCGAGGCGCGAGGCCCGCTGCCAGCGGGCACCACTTTTGGGGTTCAGTGCGCGCCTGCGGGGCTGAACGCCAGCGGCGACACCTCGAATACGACCCTGATCACGGGGTCCGGCATGACACCCGCCCAGTTTGACGGGACGGTGACGACCTGGGGCTCTCTGCCTGCGGGCGTCAACACCTGGCCGCCCGGCGCGACTCTCACCACCACCCTCTACTACGGCCAGGACATCGGCCACGCCGCTCACCAGTACGGCGAACCGTGGGAGCGTTTTTCTGTCCGGCCTGGCGAGATCGAAGGCATGCCGCGAGACGGCGTCCTTGTTCGCCTGGGAGACACGGGCACCGTTTTTCTCGCCTGACCCAACAACGCTGTCACTTGCCGGAGCTGAGGCATGCCAGACGTACCCAGTTACCTGACCCTTCATCTTTCGGCATTCGCCCACGCCGAGACCGCCGCTGATCTGCCGGTCAAGCTCGACGGATCGCAGCCCTTCTCCATCGATGGATGGGTGCGCCTGAGCGGTCTCTGTGCGAGTGCGTCCATCTTCCGCAAGGCGGGCGTGTTCGATTTCGGCGTGGCCGGCGAAGCCTTGACCTTGAGCATCAACGGCTATCCGACCGTCTATTCCGACACGGCTGATCCGCTGACGGAGAACGAATGGCGCTACGTCTGTGCGACCTTCGCCGGCGGCCAGGCGCGCCTCTACATCGACGGCAACTTCAACGCCTTTCAGGCGATCTCCGGGCAAGGCCAAACCAGCGCCGATGCATTTGAGATCGGTCACACGCTGCAGGGTCAGATCCGCAGCGTCCGCGTCTACAACACGGCCCTGTCGGCCGATCAGGTCATGGCGGCCATGTATGGGACGCCCGATGCGGGCGCCATCGCCGCCTGGTTCGATTTCACCGCCAACCCCCCGAGCGACCTCGGGCCAGCGCATCTGCCGATCAGCCTGAGCAGCAAGGCGCGCATGATGGTGGAAACGCCCTCAGTAGCGATCGCGGCCACGGCCTATGCGCAGCCGATCTGGGATGAAGACGTCAATCCCGGCGGCTTGCAGACCGATCCCTACACCGTGCAGGTCTGGGCCTATGTCGAGGATCCGGACGCGCCCGTGCAGGCGCTCTTTGTGAACGGCGACCTCGAAACCGACTCCGGCATGGCGCTGTATCTCGAGCGCGCGGAGAACGAGCCGGGGTTCGTCGTCAAATCCCAGCGCGGCTCAATCGACGAACTCGACACCACCCTGGCGTCAACCACGACCGTCTTGCCCAATCGATGGGCGAATATCGCAACGACCTTCGACGGAACGACCTTGTCGATCTACATCGACGGGGAGCTCGCCGGACAGGGCGCGTTCGGTCCTGTTCCGTCCATGCGTCTCGAAAGCGACTTGCTGATCGGGGCCGCGCTGTCCCATGGCTCGCCCCTCGCAGCGACGTCTCTCCAGGGTCATCTGGCCCGGATCGACGTATGGTCTCGCGCCCTGAGCGCCGAGGAAATATCCCAGTCTATGGCGGCCGCGCCGGACCCGGCGACACCGGATCTCACGGCGCTCTACGAGTTCGCTTCCGCACCTGCCCGTAACGCCGTCACCAGTCATCCGGTCGGCTTGGCGGATGGGGCGGAGCTTTCAAACCAGATCACCCACGTCAGTCCGGACGAAATCCTGGTCGTGGAGCCGGACCGGGACCAGGCCGAACCATCGCGCGCCGAGATCGAAATGCTGGCGGAGCTGCGGGCTGGACTCGATTTCTCCCACATCCTGAAGGGTGACCCGGAGCTGTTCAGTCGAGCCTGTGCGAAGGACTGCGACACCATCGCCGCGCATTTGGCGCCCGAGGAACGGGACGCGGCGAGACAGAAGATGGAGGCCGCCTGGCGCGAGGCGGAAGAGGCTCTTCGCGAGCGACCCCATGACCTCCCGTTTCTCGTGACGAGGCATCGCGTGGGCGGCGAGGACCTGTTGGTTCATCACGGGCCGACAGACTCCCGGATCGTGTTCCGTGCTGCGGCCGGCGCCTATGACGACTGCACGCTCTGGAAGGTGCAGCTCGTTTTCGTGGTGATCGGCGGGGTGCTGGATTTGCTGTTCGGCGTCCGGGCGCAGCTCACAGATCGTGCGCTCGCCTATATCGCCAAGGTCGTCCTGCGAAATCCGAGGATCGCGGCCATCCTGGCCCTGGGCTCGGCCATTACGGCCAGCGACCTCTTTAGCCTGGGCCGAACCCTCTACGACTTCGGAATGCTGAAGGCGTTGGCGAAGCTGGTGATCGAGGTGGGCTTCTGGACCCTTCTGCGCGTCGTGGCCAAGCTGGTGCTGAAGTTCCTGCTCCCGTGGGGTGCTGCCGTCGACTTCATCGCCTCGCTGGCGGCCACCGCCGCCGTGTTCATCACCACCTATCTGAGCCGGCCAAGCTCGTGCACGCCGTTGCCGAACGTCACGCTCGCCGGTGTCTGGTTCAACCACTCGCCATCGAACTCCAGCACCTGCGCCATAAACATTCGCAAGAACTACACCACCCAGGTCGACGTCCCGGAATGGGTCCAGAGCGAAACAGACCCTGCCCAGTCGCCTGCCGCCTATGCGCTGGCGGCGATTGCGGGAAACACCGTCACGGTCAAGGCGCGCTTTGTGATCAGCACGCGCGACCCCGTGCAGATGCAGATCCAGGCGCTTGATGGCGGGGTGCTCGGAGCGATCGCTCCCGTCACCATCAACTTCAAGAACGGTGTGTCCGATCCGGAGTGGGTGACCCTGCCGCTCTCCGCGCAAACCCTGGCCGCAGCCGGGGTGGCCCGCCAGGACGTAACCTGGACCTGGCAGTACCGCCCCATGGGCGGGGGGGCATGGACCGGCCTTCAGACAACCCGGCACCGTATCTACACCGTTCTCGCAGCGCCCTCGGCGCCCTGGCAACAGTCGGGCTTTCCCGCCAGCCCCCAGAATCCCTGGACGGACGTTCTCGACCATGCCTGCCAATGGGCCAGCGGTTCGACGACACCGGATGCGGCCGCCGCAGCCGTCACCCGCACCGTCAATCAATCGCTGAACCTCACCTATGACATGAGCAGAGGCGCTTCGGCGTACACCGAGGGGAACGCGACCATCTCTCGATGGGTCTTCCTCGCCACGCCCTTCCTCAATTTCCTCAAAGGCGCGCCAAGTCCCGGGCGCATCATCAACTGCACTGACTGCGCCACCATCGTATCGACCTTCGCCAACGCCGTGGGCTGTGATCTCACCCAGTCCTGCATGGAGCGGGGCTTCGCGCTCAATCAGATCATCGCTATTGGATCCAGCACCTTCGGCTATCCGGGTTTCGGTCCCGCCTTCAGCTATCATGAGGTCGCCTGGACCGGTGGCTTGAGCTATGCTGACCCGCTCTATGATGCCTGCCTCCAGGTCGATGGAGGAAGTCAGCCGTGGAATTGGAATACTGGCGTGACCCATACGCCGACCCTGCCGCTGAAGATGCCTTTCACCACCATGGGGATGTCGCCCGCGACGCCCATTCCGATGCCTTTCAACGCCCAGAGCTACCGTGAGCGGTTGTGCGCCGACACGGCGGCCGGGATCGGCGCGTGCAACCCGGTTGGACCGAAACCGCTCACCAACAGCGGCCGTCGCCCGCTGCAGTAGCGGGAATACGGGAGGACAAGGTTATGAACAGACGCGATGAGGTCAAAGCGCTCCATGGCTTCGAGGCCTGGGGCGATCATATTGATGACGACGCGGGATTCGATGGCCCTACGCCCCTGTTCCTGACGGATCACGAGCGTCTTTTTGATCTCCACTTTCTCGCGAGGGAGGCCCTGCATCCGGAGGGCGGCTCCACACGGGGCTACCGGGAGTACTATGCGGCTGAAGACAGGCCGGATGCCGGCGTCATGGTGATCGTCAGACAGCTGCCTTCGATCAAGGACGCTCATGAGGCGCTCGTCGACATTCTCGAGACGAGCATGGCGCTGCGACTGCTTCCGGCTGAAGAGCGTGAGGTGTCCGTGGGACACGTCGCGTTCGTCGGTCATGACCCCACTGTGGACGCCATACACTTTGTTCGCGGCTCCACGCTTGTCACGATCAAGAACACCGGCGGAGAGATCATCCCGGTCGCCGAGATGGCCGAAGAAATCGATCGGCAGCTCACGACCCATCTGATGAACGCACACGACGAACAGCTACCGGCTCGCTGAGACCTGACGCAGCCCTCGCGATCGCTCAGCCGCGTTCGGCCCACCTCAGCAGCGGGATCAGGGGCACGCCCCAGAGGGTGCCGGCCAGGGGATAGAAGATCAGGTCGATCCAGAAGCTGTCGGGCAGGGCGTCGGCCACCACCGTGGCCAGCCAGATGTAGAAGGCCAGGAACGCCAGGGTCGCCACGGCGGCGATGATGCGGCGGGTGCGGGCGGGGATGCTGCTCATCGTTTGTTGCGGGTCAGGAAGTAAACCAGCAGCACGATGACCGATCCGGCCATGGCCCAGACGACCCAGCCCAGGTCGTCCATGGTGTGGGCGCCGAACACCCGCACCGCCAGAAACCAGCCGCAGGCCGCGCCCGTCACGGACGTCAGCAGGGTGCGGGCGATGCCGCGCCCGCCGGTCAGCAGGTCCGCGATCCAGCCCAGGGCCAGGGCGCCCACGACCGCCAGGATGATGTCCAGATGCTGCACGTCTCGCTCCGTGGTGGCGGCGACCCCTTGTCGCTGTCCCGATTTGCGACTGGTCCTTACGCCATTCCGTAGGCATAGGGGAAACGTCGGGTTTTTCGAACCCGATCTGTAGCTCCTTTAGTGAACGACGGGCGTCGAATGAACCGTTTTTCCGCATGGGATCGCTCACGCGCCGTGGCGATCTGGCTGTTCTGCGTGGCCGCCCTGGTGTTCGCCATGGTGGTGGTGGGCGGGATCACCCGCCTGACGGGCTCCGGCCTGTCGATCACGGAATGGAAGCCGATCATGGGCGCGGTCCCGCCGCTCAACGAGGCGGACTGGAACGAGGCGTTCGCGCTGTACCGGGAGATCCCGCAGTACCAGCAGGTCAACGCCGGCATGACCCTGGGCGAGTTCAAGGGCATCTTCTGGTGGGAGTGGATACACCGCCAGCTGGGCCGCCTGATCGGCGTGGCCTTCGCCCTGCCGTTCCTCGTGTTTCTCGCGCTCAAGATGGTCCCCGGCCGGCTGGTGCTGCGCTGCGTGGTGCTGCTGGGCCTGGGCGGGCTGCAGGGGCTGATCGGCTGGTGGATGGTGTCGTCCGGGCTGAGCGAGCGGGTGGACGTGGCGCCCGAGCGCCTGACCGTTCACCTGGGCCTGGCCTTCGTCATCTTCATGGGCCTGATATGGACGGGGCTCGAGGCGTGGTTCGGCGAGGACCGCACGCGCGCGCGCGCCGGGTGGAGCCGGTTCGCCGCCCTGGTGCTGGGTGTGGTGTTCCTCCAGAGCCTGCTGGGCGGGCTGGTGGCGGGCTCCAAGGCGGGCATGGTCTATACGGACTGGCCGCTGATGAACGGCATGGTCATCGCTCCGGTGGACTGGGGGCAGGGGGCGCTGGCCTTCCTGCACGACCAGGCGCTGGTCCAGTTCAATCACCGGATCATGGCCTATGCCCTGCTGGCGCTGACCACGGTCTATGCGGTGCAGGTGATCCGCGCGAAGCTGGCGCAGGGCGCCGGGGCCTCGGCCTGGGTGCTGCTGGCCCTGGTGTGGGCCCAGGCGCTGCTGGGGATCGCCACCCTGATGCACGCCGTGCCGCTGTCTCTGGGCGTGCTGCACCAGGCCGGGGCGGCCGTGGTGCTGGGCGCGGCGACGGTCAATCTGTGGCTGGTGCGGCGGTCCCAGCCGCGAATGTTCGGCTGAACAGATAGGTATTTTAATACCGTATTTGAAAAAGCCTGTTAAACCAGCGTTGTAGGTCGTATTGGCGTCGAATAACGCCGTTGACGGATGTCGCGCACCCCTCTATTGACCCCGCTTCCGCGCGGCGTCGGTCCCACGATCTGCGTCCGCGACCCGATTTCGCCTCAGGACACCTGACCATGTTGAAGACCACCACGGCTTCCCTGAAGCCGGCCGAGGTCGAGAAGAAGTGGATTCACATCGACGCCGAGGGCGTCGTCGTGGGCCGTCTCGCGACCTTCATCGCCAACCGCCTGCGCGGCAAGCACCGTCCGGACTACACCCCCCACGTTGACTGCGGCGACTATGTCGTCGTGACCAACGTCGACAAGGTGGTGTTCACCGGCAAGAAGTCGACCGACAAGGTCTACTATCGCCACACCGGCCACCCCGGCGGCATCAAGTCCACGACCCCCGAAAAGGTCCTGGGCGGACGCTTCCCCGAGCGCGTGCTGGAAAAGGCCGTCGAGCGGATGCTGCCCAAGGAAAGCCCCCTGGCCCGCAAGCAGATGACGCACCTGCGCCTGTTCTCCGGCGCCGAGCACACCCATCAGGCCCAGTCCCCCGCGACGATCGACTTCAAGTCGGCCTCGCCCAAGAACACCCGGAGCCAGTAATGACCGACGTGACCAACGATACGCCGGCCGCCACCGGCTTTGACGCCCTCAAGGGCATGGGAACCGCCGCGGAAGAGGCCATCGTCCGCGAGCCCCAGATCGACGCCCAGGGCCGCGCCTATGCGACCGGCAAGCGCAAGAACGCCATCGCCCGCGTGTGGATCAAGCCCGGCTCGGGCAAGATCACCATCAACGGCCGCGAGCAGGAAGTGTACTTCGCCCGCCCCGTGCTGCGCATGATGATCGCCCAGCCGATGCAGCTGAGCGACCGTGAAGGCCAGTTCGACGTGGTCGCCACGGTCGAGGGCTCGGGCCTGTCCGGCCAGGCCGGCGCCATCCGTCACGGCATCTCCAAGGCCCTGACCAACTACGAGCCCGGCCTGCGCGCCGTGCTGAAGCCCCACGGCCTGCTGACCCGCGACAGCCGCGTGGTCGAGCGCAAGAAGTACGGCCGCGCCAAGGCCCGCCGCAGCTTCCAGTTCTCGAAGCGCTAACTCGCGACCCGCGAGTGGGAATACGAGGGCGCTTCGGGAAACCGGAGCGCCCTTTTTCTTTGTCCAGGCAAGCCATTATCGGGGGTGCGAATGACCGATTGGACGTCGCTTTTCGTGAAGATAGGCACTCCGCTGGTGGCGCTTGTCTTGGTGAGGAGCGTCTGGTGTTCGCTTCTCAAGGGCGAGACAGCGCTTGGCGGTGTACGATTCAACCGCAGTCGTAATCCGATAGGCTTTTGGTTGGTTGTTTCTTTCCAGGTTTTGGTGATCGGATTTTTCGTCATGCTCATATCGGATGTGTTCTTCGGACTGGATTTGCGATTCTGGCTATGACCCACACCATCTTCATCGACGGCGAGGCCGGGACCACGGGGCTGGAGATCCGGGAGCGGCTGGAGGCGCGCGCGGATCTGGAGCTGCTGCTGCTGGGCGATCGGCGGCGGGATGTGGCGGCGCGGCGCGAGGCGCTGAACGGGGCCGATGCGGTGATCCTGTGCCTGCCGGACGATGCGGCGCGGGAGGCTGTGGCCATGATCGAGCACCCCGGGGTGAAGGTGATCGACGCCTCCACCGCGCACCGGGTCGCGCCGGGCTGGACCTATGGCTTTCCGGAGATGGACGCGGCGCAGCGGGCGGCGGTGGCGGGATCGACGCGGGTGTCGAACCCCGGCTGCTATCCCACCGGCTTCATCGCCCTGATGCGGCCGCTGGTGAAGGCGGGGCTGGTCCCGGCGGACCATCCGGTCAGCGTCAATGCGGTCAGCGGCTATTCGGGCGGCGGCAAGGCCATGATCGCCGAGTTCGAGGCCGAGGGGGCGGCGACCGCCCACCGGGCCTACGGCCTGAGCCTGACCCACAAGCATGTGCCGGAGATGACGCGCCATGCGGGCCTCTCCCGGCCGGTGCTGTTCGCGCCCGCCGTCGGCGCCTACCGCCAGGGCATGCTGGTGGAGGTTCCGCTGCACCTGTCGGCCCTGCCGGAGACGCCGTCCATCGAGCGCCTGCACGGGGCGCTGGTGGAGGCCTATGCGGGGGCCCGGTTCGTCGAGGTGGCGGACCTGGAGACCACCGAGGCCATGACGGGCATCGAGCCCGAGAGCCTGAACGGCACCAACCGGCTGCGGCTGCACGTGTTCGGGGACCGGGGCGGGGCGCAGGCCCGGCTGGTGGCCCTGCTGGACAATCTGGGCAAGGGCGCCTCGGGGGCGGCGGTGCAGAACCTGAACCTGATGCTGGGGCTGGACGAGGGGACGGGGCTGGACAGCCGCTGATGGAATTCCAGGACGACGCCTTTGTGCTGTCGGCCCGCGCGCACGGGGACACCGGCGTGGTGGTCGAGCTGCTGACCGAGCGGCATGGGCGCCATGCGGCCTATGTGGCGGGCGGGGCGTCGCGGCGGATGAAGCCGTTCCTGCAGCCGGGCGCGCGGGTGGTCGCCGACTACCGGGCGCGGACTTCGGAGCATCTGGGCTCGGCGAAGCTGGAGCCGGTGGGCGAGGGGCCGGCGGCCCTGTTCGACGATCCCCTGGCCCTGACCGGGCTGAACGCGGCGGCGGCGGTGGCGCAAGGGTCGCTGCCCGAGCGTGAGCCCCATCCGGGGGCCTTCCTGGCCTTCGAGGCCCTGATGGCGTCCTTCGCCTTTCCCGACATCTGGCCCGCCGTGTTCGTGCGCTTCGAGGCCGGGCTGCTGGAGGAGTTGGGCTTCGGCCTGGACCTGTCCAAATGCGCCGCCACCGGCTCGGCGGATGACCTGATCTGGGTCAGCCCGCGCACCGGCCGGGCGGTCAGCCGGGCGGCGGGCGCGCCCTATGCGGACAAGCTGCTGCCCCTGCCGCCCTTCATGCTGGGGGCGCAGGCGGGGCTGAGCGAGGGGGATGTGAAGGCGGGGCTGGACCTGACCGGCCGCTTTCTGGAGACCTTCGTGTTCCACCCCTTCAACAAGCCCCTGCCGCCCGCCCGGGTGTGGATGCTGGACAAGCTGGCCGAGGCCGGGCGGCTGTAGCTGGACTTGGGCGCCCGGCTGGCCGAGGCTGGCCCCATGGATGCGCAACAGGTGAAAGACCGGCTGCTGGCCCTGCGGGCCGAGCTGACCGAGCTGAGCGAGGGGGCGGCGGACTCGCGCAAGGCCGTGGAGCTGGACCAGCAGAGCGTGGGCCGGCTGTCGCGCCAGGACGCCCTGCAGCAGCAGGCCATGGCCAACGCCGCCGACGCCCAGCGCGCCCTGGAGATCCGCCGCATCGACGCCGCCCTGCAGCGGCTGGAGGAGGGCGAATACGGCTGGTGCGCCGACTGCGGCGAGGCCATCGCCCCCCGCCGCCTCGACCTGGACCCCTGCGCGGCCGTGTGCATCGACTGCGCGCGGGGCGGGTAGGGCCACCCACCCTCCGTCACCCTCGGGCTTGTCCCGAGGGCCCACGGCGGCGCGCGTCCCGGGCCGGCGGCCGGGGCGGGCGGGGTGATCAGGCCCGTAAAGGATCGT
>NZ_JADWOW010000026.1:0-52113 GCF_015767455.1 Brevundimonas sp. BAL450 | reverse complement strand
CGGGGGAGGCGGCGGAGGCGCCGCGACCGGACCGAACGCATAACGCAGACCCACGGTCACCGTGTGGCTGAAGTCGTAGTCGCCTTCGAACGAACCCAGAGCCGGAGCGCCGACCGTGGTCGTGTCCCAGCTGGTGTCACCGGTCAGGTAACGGTAGGTCAGGTCGATGTTGGCGCGTTCGCCAACGGCCCAGGCGAAGCCGGCGAGGGCCTGGAAGGCCAGCTCGGTGGTGTCGTCGTCGGCCGCCAGGGTGGCCGAACGGTCACCACGAAGATTGCCGATGGTGTCGATCGAAACCATGTTCGCGCCGACGCCCAGACCCACGAACGGACGGAAGGCCCAGTCAGGCGAACCGATGTCGTAGATGGCGTTGATGAACAGGGTCTTGGACTCGATGTCACCCTCGGGGGAGTGGCACGGGCCGGTGGCCGGCGTCAGGTTGCACAGGCCGGACGGAACCGCGTCGGTGAACCGGCGAACAGTGCCGATGTCGCCCGAGCGATGGCCGCCTTCCAGCTCCACACGCCAGTTGGGGTTCAGCCGATAACCGAGGCGCGCGAACGCGGCCCAGCCGTCATTGACTTCCCATTCCCAGGCCGGACCGGCGTCGGAACGAGCGTTGATGCCGTCCTCCATCCAGTGACCGCCCAGGTCGATCGCGCCATACCAGCCGTCCGGCTCCGCCGACGCACTGGTCGCCGCGAAGAGCCCTGCCGCCGCAACACCGGCGAGAAGCTTCAACTTCATTTTGGATCCTCATCGTCTAAAAAATGTTTGCCCAAACCCCGACGCATTGCGCGGTGCTCGAACCGACCGAACGAGCCACGGGCCGTGCGGTTCCCTGTAATAAGCCGGGATTGCGACAACTGTGGCGCCATTCCAACACAAAACGCCCAAGCGGCCGAAAATCGAGCCTTCAGGGCGTGAGTGACGTCACAGTCTCGATACCGTAAAGCGGCCGTACGGGCAACTGACGCCGTCTGACCGCAGGCGGTCTTATCTGGAGAGATCAGTCGGGAGGGTCTGGGAGGACAGCAATTGTTCGGTCACCTCCCAGCGATCACCCAGCTGACTCTCGATCCAGGCCTGCACCATGTCGCGGCCAAGGCCGTAGTTGATGACGTAGCTGCGATAGCGCTCGATGAAGCTGAGCCTCTGTTCGGCCCTGTCGCGGGCCACCAGGGAATAGGCCTGCAGCTGGTCCAGCGCCGTGTCACGGTCGATGCGGCCGGCCAGATAGTCTGACGCGATGGTGTACTCCGCCCGCTGCAGGCCCCGCATCAGGCCCAGCAGCTCGGCCTGGGCTTCTGCGGTCGCGGGATCCAGCCCGGCGAGCGGATACAGAACCTCGCGCTCGAACCGCACGCGCTCCTCGCCGGGGAAGGCCAGGTCGATGCCGTAGTTGGCGCTGCCCTCGGCGATGAAGGACATGGGGCTGTAGAGCGGATAGACGCTCATCTCCATCCAGCCCTTCTCGTCCACGAAGGTGCGCTCCAGCAGGGCGTTGTAGACGTGGTGTCCGGGATAGCCCTCGTGACACCCCAGATCCACGGCCCGGTCTATATAGATGGGCAAGTCGGTGTTGATCTGGATCAGGCTGACGGCGTCGCCCTGATACCAGTTGTAGCCGGACCAGGGCTGATCGGTGACGAACTCCAGGGTGAAGCGCTCGTTCTCGGGCAGGTCGAAATGGCGCACGGTGCGGGCGCGGCACTCGTCGATGGCAGCGCGCATCACGGCATCCAGCCGGTCCGTCGGGATGACGTAGTCGTTCCGGAAGGCGGCCACCCGCTCATGCAACGGTCCGTCGCCCGGGATCAGGGCGTCGATGCGCGCCAGGGTGTCGTCATAGGCGGACAGGGGCGGCGTGTCGGGCCGGACGCCGAAACAGGCCCTCGGCCTCGTCGGCGAAGGCCGGCTCCTCGCCCGCGATCATGCGCAGGCGCGTGTTGGCCGCGTTCACATGGGCGATCAGATAGGCCCGCCGCTGGACCTCCTCGTCGGACAATCCGCGCGTGGGAAACTGCTCCAGACGTTGGGACAGCGCGGCGGCGGCGGCGCGCAGCTGCTCCACAGTGCGGGGATTGGTCCGCGCCGTTTCGGCCCATTCCGGCGGACCATGATAGGCGTCCACATAGCCGTCTTCCCGTTCGCCGATCTCCAGGGTCATGATGACATAGTCCTGGGCGATGGCGTTCAGGGTGTCGTCGCCGCGTCCGGAGCAGGCGGCCAGGCCCAGGGCGCCCGTCAGGCACAGGGCGGCGATGATGCGGGTCCGCCTCATGGCGCGTCTCCTTCATATGATCTTTCGCACAGGCTAGGCCGCGCCCCACCTCCCGCCAAGTCCGCAGCGAACAACGCGCCGCGCGATTTGCGGATTGAGCGCCTGCCGCCCATGCTGTAAGCACCGCCCTCGCGACGGGCCCTGCGCCCGCTCACGCACCCGTAGCTCAGCTGGATAGAGTACTGCCCTCCGAAGGCAGGGGTCACAGGTTCGAATCCTGTCGGGTGCGCCATTCTTCTTTTCCCGGTCCCGTTCCCGCGCCGGCCTCGTCTGCGCCTCCCCATAGATTTTTTGATCACTGGAGAAAAAGTTTATCGATTTTCCTTTTGCGCTCGCCTGGCCTAGGGTTGCGGCCTGACCAGCGATAAACGGAGGAAAATCATGGACGGTGAACAGGACGGCGGTTGCCCGATGAAGAAGCAAGGGGCCATGCGCTCCCTGCTGGGACGCACCAACCGTGATTGGTGGCCCAACCAGCTTTCGCTGGAGATTCTGCATCAGCAGGGGATCAACGGCGATCCCATGGGCGACGACTTCGACTACGCCGAGGCTTTCAAGGCCCTGGACTATGATGCGGTCAAACGTGACCTGCACGCCCTGATGACCGACAGCCAGCCCTGGTGGCCGGCGGACTACGGCCACTACGGCCCCTTCTTCATCCGCATGGCCTGGCATTCGGCCGGCACCTACCGCACCGGCGACGGCCGCGGCGGCTCGAGCTCGGGCTCGCAGCGCTTCGCACCCCTGAACAGCTGGCCGGACAACGCCAATCTGGACAAGGCCCGGCGCCTGTTGTGGCCCATCAAGCAGAAGTACGGCGCCCAGCTGTCCTGGGCGGATCTGATGATCATGGCCGGCAATGTGGCCATTGAATCCATGGGCGGGCCCGTATTCGGCTTCGGCGGCGGCCGCGCTGACATCTGGGAGCCCGAGAAGGACATCTACTGGGGCACCGAGGAGGAGTGGGTCGGCTCGGAAGGCGCCCCGACCCGCATCCAGCCCGACAAGGAAATGGTGCTTGAGAACCCGCTGGCCGCCATCCAGATGGGTCTGATCTACGTCAATCCGGAAGGCCCGGGCGGCAATCCCGACCCGCTCCAGTCCGGCCGCGACATTCGCGAGACCTTCGCCCGCATGGGCATGAATGACGAGGAGACCGTCGCCCTCACCGCCGGCGGCCACACCTTCGGCAAGTGCCACGGGGCCGGCGACGCCTCCAAGATCGGGGCCGAGCCCGAGGGCGCCGATATCGCCCAGCAGGGCCTGGGCTGGCAGTCCGGCCACGAGAGCGGCATGGGCGACCACACCATCACCTCGGGCCTCGAAGGCGCCTGGACCCCCACGCCGATCCAGTGGGACATGACCTATTTCGAGATGCTGCTGGACCACGAGTACGAACTGGTCCGCAGCCCGGCGGGCGCGCAGCAGTGGCAGCCGGTCGGCAATCCCGAGGACACGCTGGCCCCGGCCGCGCACACCCCTGGCAAGCGCGTCCCGACCATGATGACCACGGCCGACATGGCCATGAAGATGGACCCGGAGTATCGCAAGATCTCCGAGCGCTTCCGCGCCAATCCGGACCAGTTCGCCGACGCCTTCGCCCGCGCCTGGTTCAAGCTGTGCCACCGCGACATGGGCCCCAAGGCCCGCTACCTGGGCCCGGAAGTCCCGGCCGAGGACCTGATCTGGCAGGACCCCATCCCGCCGCTGGACCACCCGGTGGTGGACGCCAACGACATCAGGACGCTGAAGGGCAAGATCGCGGACTCGGGCCTGAGCGTGTCCGAGCTGGTCACCACCGCCTGGGCATCGGCCTCGACCTATCGCGGATCGGACCACCGGGGCGGCGCCAACGGCGGCCGCATTCGTCTGGAGCCGCAGCGCAGCTGGAAGGTCAATCAGCCGGAGCAGCTGGCGAAGGTTCTGCAGGTCTATGAAGGCATCAAGGCCGACTTCGACGCCTCGGCCGCGGGCGGCCGCAAGGTCTCCATCGCCGACCTGATCGTCCTGGGCGGCTCCGTCGGCATCGAGCAGGCGGCGAAGGCCGCGGGTCACGAGGTGGAGGTTCCCTTCACCCCCGGCCGCACCGACGCCAGCGCCGAACAGACCGACGCCGACGGCTTCGACGTTCTGGAGCCGAAGGTCGACGGTTTCCGCAACTATCTGGGCGTGCGCTACACCGTGCCGACCGAGGAAGTGCTGATCGACCGGGCCCAGCTGCTGGGCCTCAGCGCCCCGCAGATGACGGTTCTGGTGGGCGGCCTGCGGGTGCTGGGGGCCAACCATGGCGGCTCGAAGCACGGCGTGCTCACCGACCGTCCCGGTCAGCTGACCAACGACTTCTTCGTCAACCTGCTCGACATGGGTACGGCCTGGAAGGAAGTGGACGACCGGGGCGACGAGGTCTTCCTCGGCACCTGCCGCAAGTCCCACGAAGAGAAGTGGACCGCCACCCGTACGGATCTGGTGTTCGGCTCCAACTCGCAGCTGCGCGCCCTGTCGGAGGTCTATGCGGCCTCGGACGCCAAGGCGAAGTTCGTCAAGGACTTCATCGCGGCCTGGGTGCAGGTCATGAACGCCGACCGCTTCGACCTGGCCCCGGCCCTGCGCCGCGCGGCCTGATCCGGATCCGCCGCCGCGTCGGGATCGTCCCGGCGCGGCGGTGATCAGGGTGGAGCGCCGCCGCCCCTCGCCTTGTGGCGGACGTCCGCATGAGGCAAAGCCCCGCCATGCGCATCGCCTTCATGGGAACCCCCGACTTCGCCGTGCCGTCGCTGGCCGAGCTGATCGCCGCCGGACACGAGATCGTGGCCGTCTATTCACAGCCGCCCCGGCCCCGGGGGCGAGGCCAGAAGCTGACCTCCTCGCCGGTCCACGCCTTCGCCGAGAGCATGGGCCTGCCGGTGTTCACGCCAGACAGCATGAAGGCGCCCGACGCCATCGAGACCTTCCGCTCGCTGGATCTGGATGCGGCGGCGGTGGTGGCCTACGGCCAGATCCTCAAGACCGGGGTGCTGGAGGCGCCGCGTCTGGGCTGTTTCAACCTGCACGGCAGCCTGCTGCCCCGCTGGCGGGGCGCGGCGCCCATCCAGCGCGCCATCATGGCCGGCGACCGCCAGACCGGCGTTCAGATCATGCGCATGTCCGAAGGTCTGGACGAGGGCCCGATCCTGCTGTCCGAGGTTATGGACATTCGCGACGACGATACCGCCGCCACCCTGTCGGACCGCATGGCCCACGTTGGCGCCGGGCTGTGGCCCCGCGCTCTGGCGGCCATCGAGCGCGGGGGCGCAACTCCGGTGGAACAGACGGGCGAGCCCACCTATGCGAAAAAGATCACCCCCGCTGAGGCGCGCATCGACTGGTCCCGTCCGGCGGCCGAAGTCGACTGTCACATCCGCGGCCTCTCACCCTTCCCCGGCGCCTGGTTCGAGGGGCCGGACGGCGCCCGCATCAAGGCGCTGATGTCCCGCGTAGAGGATGGCTCGGGCCCGGCCGGACACGCGCTGGACGACCGTCTTCTGATCGCCTGCGGGACCGGCGCGGTGCGCCTGGCGCGGGTCCAGCGCGAGGGCAAGGGGGCGCAGGCGACCGAGGAGTTTGTGCGCGGTTACGCCATCGCGTCAGGAACGGTGCTGGGCTGATGCCGCGCTATCGTCTGACGCTGGAGTACGACGGCTCGGTCTTCAACGGCTATCAGGCCCAGGACAACCTGCCGACGGTGCAGGGGGTGGTGGAAGCGGCGATTCTGGCCTTCTGCGGCCAGGCCATCCGGTTGCAGGCCGCGGGGCGGACAGACACCGGCGTCCACGCCACAGGTCAGGTGGTGCACGCGGACCTGGACAGGGACTGGCCCGCCCGGACCGTGATGAACGCGCTCAACGCGCACATGATCGCGGCGCCCGTGTCCGTGCTGGCCTGCGAGATCGGCGGGCTGGATGACCGGGGCGAGGAGTGGCACGCCCGGTTCTCGGCGCGCGAGCGGCGCTATCTGTACCGCATCCTCAACCGCCCGGCCCCGCCCGCCCTCGACAAGGGCCGGGTGTGGCATGTGAAGAAGCCGCTGGACGTGGACGCCATGCAGGCCGCGGCGCAGGTCTTCGTGGGCCACCACGACTTCACCACCTTCCGCGATGTGAACTGCCAGTCGAAGTCGCCGGAGAAGACCCTGGACGTGGCCCGGGTCACCCGCACCGGCGAGGAGGTTCACCTGACCTTCGCGGCCCGGTCGTTCCTGCACCGGCAGGTGCGCTCCATGACCGGCACCTTGGCCGAGGTGGGCGCCGGCCGCTGGACCCTCGAGGACGTGCGCGCGGCGCTGGACGCGCGTGACCGCGCCGCCTGCGGCCCCGTGGCCCCGTCCTGCGGCCTGTATCTGACCGGCGTGGGCTACTGAGCGATCAGCAGCTGCCCTGAACGGTGCACTGCACGCCCTGGCCTGCGGCCTCCAGATCCTGGCCCACGCCGCGCACGGTGTTGCAGGCGGACACGGTCAGGGTGAGGGCGGCGATGGCGAGTACGGCGATCTTGCGCATGGGAAATCTCCACGAAAATTCGATAGCGGAATGTCCAGCTTCGCCGTGGGTTCCGCAAGCGCAATAGGCGCCGCCGCACGCGATCTGCTAGTCACCGTGGCCATGACGCAAACCCGCTCCCAGCCGCAAGGCACCGCCGCCCGCCGCCTCGTCGAGACCCTCGTCGTGAACGGCATCGACACCGTGTTCTGCGTGCCGGGCGAAAGCTATCTGGCCGTTCTGGACGCCCTGGCCGACGTGAAGGACCAGATTCGGGTCGTCACCTGCCGCCACGAGGCGGGCGCCGCCAACATGGCCGAGGCCTATGGCAAGCTGACCGGCAAGCCGGGCCTCTGCATGGTCACCCGCGGGCCGGGCGCCACCCATGCTTCGATCGGCGTGCACACGGCGCATCAGGACTCCACGCCCATGATCCTGTTCGTGGGCCAGATCGCCCTGACCGATCGGGGACGTGGCGCCTTTCAGGAGGTGGACTACCGCGAGGTGTTCGGCGGCCTGGCCAAATGGGCCACCGAGATCGAGACGCCTGCCCGGACGGTCGAGATCGTGGAGCGCGCCTTCGCCACCGCCCTTCAGGGCCGCATGGGCCCGGTGGTCGTGGCCCTGCCCGAGAACATCCTGCACGACGACGGCGGACCGGCCCCGGTCCGCGCCGTAACGCCCGCGCGCTCGGCCCTGCCCGCCGCCTTTGTGGCGCAGGTGCGCGAGACGCTGGCGAAGGCCGAACGCCCCCTGCTGGTGCTGGGCGGGTCCGGCTGGACACAGGAGGCCTCGGACGCGGTGGCAGGGTGGTGCGAGCGCATCGGCCTGCCGGTCAGTCTGTCGTTCCGGCGCAAGGACATTCTGAAAAACGACCACCCCTGCTACGTGGGCGACCTGGGTCTGGGCTGCAATCCGAAGCTGATCGCCCGGGCGAAAGGCGCGGACCTGATCATCGCCGTCGGCGCCCGGCTGGGCGAAAACCCCACCCAGGGCTACACCCTGTTCGAGCGCGAGGGTCTGGCCGACCGGCTGATCCATATCCACCCCGGCCCCGAGGAGCTGGGCCGGGTCTGGCCGACCCTGCTGTCGGCGGCGGCGGACAATTCCCTTGCCGCCCTGGCGCTTTCAGAGATCGATCCGGGCCGCACCTGGCATGACGAGGCCGCGATCGGTCACGGGGACTATCAGGCGTTCTCCACCCCGGTCCCGGTCACCGGCGCGGTGAACATGAGCGAATGCATGGCGCATCTCAACGACGCCGTGCCGCCCGACGCCGTGGTCACCAACGGGGCGGGCAATTTCGCCGCCTGGCTGCACCGCTTCTATCGCCACAAGGCGTGCCGCACCCAGCTGGCGCCCACCTCGGGGGCCATGGGCTACGGCTTTCCCGCCGCCATCGGGGCCAAGGCCGTGCATCCGGACCGCGAGGTCATCTGCATCGCCGGCGACGGCGACTTCATGATGCTGGCCCAGGAGCTGGCCACGGCGGTCCAGCACGGGCTGAACATCATCACCGTGGTGGTGGATAACGGGACGTACGGCACCATCCGCATGCACCAGGAAGGCCACTATCCGGGCCGGGTCATCGCCACCGACCTGAAGAACCCGGACTTCGTGAAATATGCCGAGGCCTTCGGCGCGTTCGGGGTGCGCTGTGAACGGACCGAGGATTTCCCCTCGGCCCTGACGGCGGCCCGCGCGGCGGCGAAGACCCAGCCCGCCCTGATCCACCTGATCACCGACGCCGAGGACATCGCTCCCAACCGCACCATCAGCGGGTTGCGCAAGGGGTAGGGGTTGCCCTCTCCCTCACGGGGAGAGGGCCCCGCTGTCTAGACCAGCGCGCCGTGGCAGTGCTTGAACTTGCGGCCGGAGCCGCAGGGGCAGTCGGCGTTGCGGCTGGTGCGCTCCCAGCCCGGGGGCAGGGCGTCCACCGGCAGGCGGGCGCGGTCGTCGCCCGACAGGGCGCCTTCAGGGTTCTGGGCCGCCGGGTTCTTCATCTCGTTCTCGCCGGTCAGCGGATTGAGGTGAATCTCCTGGAAGTCGCCGGCGGGCGGGGGCGGCGCCTCGAAGCGGAACTCCACCGTCATGACCCACCGGGTGACGTTGTGGCGCAGATTGGTCAGCAGCGTCTCGAACAGCGAGAAGGCCTCGGTCTTGTACTCGTTCAGAGGATCGCGCTGGCCGTAGCCGCGCAGGCCGATGACGCCGCGCAGGTGGTCCAGATGGACCAGGTGCTCGCGCCACTGCATGTCGATCATCTGCAGCAGGAACTGGCGCTCCAGGCCGCGCATCTGGCCGGCGCCGATCTGGGCCTCGCGCTCCACCGCACGGGCCTCGGCGGCGGCCTGCAGCCGCTCCTCGATCTCCTCGTTGGACACGCCTTCCTCGGCGGCCCATTCGCGCACCGGGACGTCCAGGCCCAGGGTCTTGACCACATCCTCCTCGAGCCCGTCGATGTCCCACTGCTCGGCATAGGCCTTGGGCGGCATGTGCTGTTCCACGATGTCCGACACCGTGTCCTTGCGGAACTCGCCCACCAGCTCGGACAGGTCCTCGGTGTCGAGGAATTCCTGACGCTGCTCGAACACCGCCTTGCGCTGGTCGTTCACGACGTCGTCGTACTTCAGCAGGTTCTTGCGGATTTCGTAGTTGCGCTGCTCGACCCGCTTCTGGGCGGTCTCCACCGCGCGGTTCAGCCACGAGTGGCTGATGGCCTCGCCCTCGGCGACCTTGAAGGTCTCCATGATCGAGGCCAGGCGGTCGCCGGCGAAGATGCGCAGCAGGTCGTCGTCCGTGGACAGGTAGAATTTCGACGTGCCGGGGTCACCCTGACGGCCGGTCCGGCCGCGCAGCTGGTTGTCGATGCGGCGGCTTTCGTGGCGCTCGGTGCCCAGAACGAACAGGCCGCCGGCCTCCAGGGCCGCCTGCTTGTGCTGTTCGATATCGGCCTGGAGGCGGGCGGACTCGGCGGCCTCCAGTTCGGGCGTGATCTCATTGCCCATGGCGCGCTGTTCCTGGGTCCAGCGCGACATGCGCATCTCCAGGTTGCCGCCCAGCTGGATGTCGGTGCCGCGGCCGGCCATGTTGGTGGCGATGGTCACCGCACCGGGCAGGCCCGCGTCGGCAACGATGAAGGCTTCCTGTTCGTGGTGGCGCGCGTTCAGCACATTGTGCGGCACGCCCTTGCCGCTCTTCTTCTCGACGGTGAAGGCGTCCACGCCCAGCTTGTCCAGCAGCTTGACGCCGGTGGGATCGGTCTCCAGTTCGGTGCGCGTCCAGATCGGCTTGATGCGCCGCCCGCCCGCCAGCTGACTGGCCTTTTCCAGCGCCTCGGGCTTGAGCCGCCAGACCTCGGCTTCCCAGGCGTGGGTCTGCAGCAGCTCGGACAGTTTTTCGGACTTCTCGATGGAGACGGTGCCCACCAGGATCGGCTGGCCCGCCGCGTGACGGTCGGCGATGGTCTGGGCGACGGCCAGGTATTTCTCGGCGGCGGTCCGGTAGACCTCGTCGTCGTGGTCGATGCGCAGGATCGGCCGGTGGGTCGGCACCTCCAGCACGTCCATCTTGTAGATGTCGTGGAATTCCGACGCCTCGGTGGCGGCGGTGCCGGTCATGCCTGACAGCTTTTCGTAGAGGCGGAAATAGTTCTGGATCGTGACCGAGGCCAGGGTCTGGTTCTCGGGCATGATCTTCACGCCCTCCTTGGCCTCGATGGCCTGGTGCAGGCCTTCGGACAGGCGGCGGCCCTGCATGATGCGGCCGTTGAACTCGTCGATCAGCAGGATCTCCCCGCCCTTGACGATGTAGTCCTTGTCCCGATGGTACAGGGTGTTGGCGCGCAGGGCCTGGTTCACATGGTGCACCAGGGAGACGTTGGCGGCTTCGTAGAGGTCGACGGTGCCTTCGACCAGCAGACCGCGCTCGCGCAGCATGTCCTCGACCCGTTCCGAGCCGATCTCGGACAGCAGGGCCTGACGCTGCTTCTCGTCGTGATCGAAGGTGGTCTCGTCCTGGATCATCTCCTTCACGATGCCGTCGATGATCAGATACAGCTCCGACCGGTCGTCCGTGGGGCCTGAGATGATCAGGGGCGTGCGCGCTTCGTCGATGAGGATGGAGTCCACTTCGTCCACGATGGCGAAGTGGTGGCTGCGCTGGACCATCTCGCGCCGGTCATAGACCAGGTTGTCGCGCAGATAGTCGAAGCCGAACTCGTTGTTGGTGCCGTAGGTGATGTCCGCGGCGTAGGACGCCTGACGCTGGCCCTGGGACAGGCCGTTGACGATGACGCCGACCTCCATGCCCAGGAAGCGGTAGACCCGGCCCATCCATTCGGCGTCGCGGCGGGCCAGATAGTCGTTCACGGTGATGACGTGCACGCCCTTGCCGCTGAGGGCGTTCAGATAGACGGGCGCCACGGCCACCAGGGTCTTGCCCTCGCCGGTGCGCATCTCGGCGATGCCGCCCTTGTGCAGGATCATGCCGCCGGCCAGCTGCACGTCGAACTGGCGCTGGCCCAGCACCCGCTTCGAGGCCTCTCGCACCACGGCGAAGGCTTCGTTGAGGATCTTGTCCAGGCTCTCGCCCCCGGCGACCCGGTCGCGGAACATCTGCGTCATCATGCGCAGTTCGTCGTCGCTGAGCGCCTCCATCTTGGACTCCAGCGCATTGATGCGCTGGACCTGGGCCATGAAGGACTTGACCTGGCGGTCGTTGGAGGAGCCGAGAAACTTTTTGGCGAAGCCGAGCATGAAAAATCCGGTCAGGCGGTCGAGCGGGCGCTCGTTCTGCTAGGTGAGGGCCCAGGGAGGGTCGGCGGACGACGCCGGGGGCCGGAGGTGCGAAGGACCCCGGCGGCCACGCCCGCAAGGGAATTCGAGGCCGCGCGATCCATCGAAAACCCCTCGACTTGGGCGCGGGCGAGACTTAAGCACCGGCCTATCCCCTGTCAACGCGAGGGCTTTTGCGGCACGGTCCCGGCAAGGGTCCCGCAGACCCGGATTCGAGGAGCGCCTCATGGGTCAGACCCTTCGTCCTTTCACTGTCCTGATGCTGGTCCTGACGCTTGCGGCCTGCGGCCGCGGCGCCGGGGACGAAACCCCGCCCGAGCCGGGCGACCGGGCCGTGGCCCGGGTCGAGGGGGCCGCCATCTGGGCGTCGGACGTCAAGCGCGAGGCGGTGGCCCAGGGCCTGATCGGCGAGGGCGAGCCGCTGGACGTGACCTCGGACCTGTTCCGCCGGGTGCTGGACGAGGTGATCGACCAGAAGCTGCTGGCGCGCGAGGCGGACCGGCGCGGTCTGGCGGACAGTCCGCTGGCCCAGCGGCGGCTGGAGGCGACGCGCGAGCGCATCCTGGGCGACATGCTGGTGGAGACCACGGTCAACCGGGCCATTTCCGACGAGGCGGTTCAGACCCTGTACCAGGAGCAGCTGCGCCTGGCCCGGAACTCCGAGGAGATCCGGCTGCGCCTGATCATGTCGGCCACGCGTGAGGACGCAGACGCGGTGCGCGGCATGCTGGCCGCCGGGGCCAATTTCGAGCAGCTGGCCATGCAGCGCTCCACCGACGAGGCGACCCGCTTCTCGGGCGGCGACCTTGGCTACGCCACCCTGGACGTGATGCCCGCCGTCTATGCGGCCGCCCTGCGCGACGCCGCGGCGGGCGACACGGTGGGGCCGTTCGAGGCCGAGGGCGGCTGGGCCGTGCTGCGGGTCGAGGACCGCCGGCGCGAGACGCCCCCGACGCTGGAGCAGGCCCGGCCCCAGATCGTGCGCTATCTGACCTATGAGGAGGTGCGCCGCCTGCTGGAGCAGCTGCGCGGCCGCGCCGAGGTCGAGGTGATGCTGACCGGGGACCCCCTGGCCGTGCCGGGCGCCCCGGAGGAGCCGGACTCCGCCCCGCCGGCCGCTGCAGAGGCCCAGACGCCCCAGACCGAGGACGCCGCGTGAGCAAGACCCCTTCGCCCCGCAAGGGCGTCTCCACCTCCATCGAAAAGGCGCTGGATCCGTTCGCTTCGGCCCTGAAACGGGTGACGCCCGCCAGGGCGACGCCCGCGACGCCCGCAAAGACAGGCAAGCCCGGGCTGGCTGTGTCGCCGCTGGCCGTGCCCTTCCCCGCCATCCCGCCCATCGCGGGGGTGGAGATCGCCACCGCACGGGCGGGCTTCTACAAGCATGACCGCCACGACCTGACGGTGTTCCGCTTCGCCGAGGGAACCAGCTGCGCGGGCGTGTTCACCCGGCATCAGGTGGGCTCCGCGCCGGTGGACTGGTGCCGCCGGCATCTGGAATCCGACAACGGGGGCCAGGATGTGCGCGCCCTGGTGATCAACGCCGGTTGCGCCAACGCCTTCACCGGCAAGGCGGGGGCCGACGCGGCGCGGCGCACGGCCTCGGCGGCCGCCAAGCGCTTCGACTGCCGCCAGCGCGACGTGATGCTGGCCTCCACCGGGGTGATCGGGGTGGTGCTGGACGACCGCAAGATCGCCGCGCGCATGGCCGACATCGAGGCGGGGCTGACGGCCGACGGCTGGGCCGCCGCCGGCCAGGCCATCATGACCACCGACACCTTCCCCAAGGGTGCGTTCGCCGAGGCGAAGATCGAGGGCGTGACGGTGCGCATCGCCGGCATCGCCAAGGGCTCGGGCATGATCGCCCCGGACATGGCCACCATGCTGGCCTTCATCGTCACCGATGCGGACATCCACCCCAATGTGCTGCGCGCCCTGCTGAACCTGCATGTGCGCACCACCTTCAACAGCGTGACCGTGGACGGGGACACCTCCACCAACGACACCTGCCTGCTGTTCGCTACCGGCGCCTCGGGCGCGCCGCGCATCGGGCGGGTGGGCGACCGGCGGCTGGCGGACTTCTCGAAGGCGCTGGACGCGGTGATGCTGGACCTGGCCCACCAGCTGGTGCGCGACGGCGAGGGCGCGACCAAATTCGTCAAGGTGACGGTGGAGAACGCCCGCTCGCCCGGCTCGGCGCGCAAGCTGGCCCGCTCCATCGCCGACAGCCCGCTGGTCAAGACCGCCATCGCGGGCCAGGACGCCAACTGGGGCCGGGTGGTCATGGCCGTGGGCAAGACCGACGAGCCGGTGGACCGCGACCGCCTGTCGATCCGCTTCGGGCCGCACTGGGCCGCGCGGGACGGGGCGCCGGCGTCCGACTACGACGAGGCGAAGATGAGCGCCTACATGAAGAAGCCCGAGCTGGAGATCACGGTCGACGTGGGTTCGGGTCGGGCCGCGGCCACCGTCTGGACCTGCGACCTGACCAAGGGCTACATCGAGATCAACGGCGATTACCGCTCGTGAGCACCCCTCTACCCACCCTCCTCGTCGTCGCCGCCGCCCTGATCGATGCCGACGGCCGGGTGCTGATCGCCCAGCGGCCCGAGGGCAAGCAGATGGCGGGGCTATGGGAGTTTCCCGGCGGCAAGGTGGAGCCTGGCGAGCGGCCCGAAGCGGCCCTGATCCGCGAACTGCGCGAAGAGCTGGGCGTCGAGACGAAGGAGGCTTGCCTGGCCCCGTTCGTGTTCGCCAGCCACGCTTACGAATCCTTTCACCTGTTGATGCCACTGTATCTGTGCAGACGCTGGGAGGGTGCGGTGACACGCCATGAGCACGCCGCCCTGGCGTGGGTCAGGCCGAACCGCATGTCGGACTATCCCATGCCCCCCGCCGACGCACCGCTGGTCGCCTATCTGCGCGACCTTCTGTGATCTGAACCGCGGAGGGGCGGCATGAAACGGTTTGTGCGTCGGCTGGCCTCGGACGAGCGTGGAGCCACGGCCATTGAATACGGCCTGATCTGCGCCCTGATCTTCCTGGTCATCATCGGGGCGGTGACCCTGTTCGGCGAGACCGCGACCAATGTGTTCATCGGCGCGGCCAACGCCGTGTCCGGCGCGGCGTCAGGCGGCTAACTGCCCGCCGCGCGCTGGAAGCTCTCCACCAGCGATCCGGCCACCAGCCGCCAGCCGTCCACCAGCACGAAGAAGATCAGCTTGAACGGCAGGCTGATGATCACCGGCGGCAGCATCATCATGCCCATGGACATCAGCACGCTGGCCACCACCAGATCGATGACCAGGAACGGCACGAACAGCAAGAAGCCGATCTCGAAGGCGCGCTTCAGCTCCGAGATCATGAAGGCCGGCGTGACCACCCGCAGGGGCAGATCCTGGGCGCTTTCCGGCGGATCGATGCGCGACATGCGGGTGAACAGCTCCAGATCGCGCGGCCCCACCTGATCCAGCATGAAGCCCTTGACCGGCTCGGCCGCCGCGTCGAACGCCTGGGGCAGCTCCATCTGCTGGTCCATCAGGGGCCGGATGCCGGAATCGTAGGCCGCCTGCCAGGTCGGCGCCATGACGATGGCCGACAGGAACAGGGCCAGGGACACCAGCACCGCATTGGGCGGCGACTGCTGCATGCCCAGGGCGGTCCTGAGCAGCGACAGAACCACCACAATGCGGATGAAGCTGGTGGTCATGATGACGATGGACGGCGCCAGCGACAGCACGGTGATCAGGCCCACCAGCTGGACCACCCGCTCGGTCAGGCCCGCCCCCGTGCCCAGATCGATGCTGATGGCCGACCCGGACTGGGCGGCCTCCTGGGCGATGGCCGCCACGGGCAGGATCAGGCCCAGGCTCAGGCTGACCAGGGTGACGATCAGCGACAGGCGCAGGGCGCGCTTCAGTTCGGCGCGGGTGGGCAGGGCGAGCACGGCCGGCCGGGTCACGCCCCGCCATCCTTGCCGCGAGGCTCGATCAGCTCCTTGCCCTCGCCCAGCAGGATCAGCCGCTCCTCATCGTCCACACGGACCAGAATCAGGCGGCGGGCGGGATCGAGAACGAGGGTCTCGACCACCTGCATGCGGCGCTCGCCCCGCACGCCCTGGAAGCGCACCATCAGGCCAGGCGCATAGCGGCGCAGGGCATAGGCCGCCAGACCGATCAGGCCCAGCGTGATGGCCAGGCCCAGAATCGCCCGCGCGAAATCAAGAAAACCCATTCAACCGCCCCGCCGGCCACACGCCGGATTCGCGCCTCAGCATTAAGGATCGTGGTTAACGACCCATTGAGGAAACGGCCTGTTAACCATGCACCCGGCATTTTCCGCCCAGTAGCCATTGTGGCGGGAATCTCATGCGCCTGGACAACATCCCCCTGTTCGACGCCATCCGCGGCCGACTCGGCTGGCTGGAGGAGCGTCAGCGGGTCATCGCCCAGAACGTGGCCAATTCCGATACGCCGGGATTCGCCGCCCGGGACCTGCGTGCGCCAGACGACTTCGCCCACGCCATGATGCGTCAGACGCAGGGGGTGGGCATGATGCGCACCAGCACGGCCCACATAGCCATGGAGCCCCAGCGCGGGATCAACTACGCCTCCATGACCTCCCCCGATTCCGAAACCACGCTGGACGGCAATTCGGTGGTGGTCGAGGAGCAGATGCTGCGCATGGCCGAGAGCCGCATGGCCCACGACGCCGCCATCGGCTTCTACCAGAAGTCCCTGAACATGCTGCGCATGGCCGCACGCAAGCCCGGCGCGGGCTAAAGGAGTGAGCAATGCCTGATCCCGTCCCCCCCCGGAACCCGACCATGAACATCGCGGCCTCGGCGCTGCGCGCCCAGCAATCGCGCATGCGCGTCATTGCAGAGAACATCGCCAACGCCCAGTCCACGGCCCTGGTGGCGGGGGGCGAGCCCTATCGCCGCCAGATGCCGGTGTTCCAGACCCAGGCGCTCGACGGCGGCACCGGCGTCCAGCTGGCCGCGGTGCGGCGCGACATGGGTGAGTTCCGCATGGAGTACGACCCGTCGCACCCGGCCGCCAACGAAGAGGGCTATGTGATGCGGCCCAACGTCGACACCCTGGTGGAGGCCATGGACATGCGCGAGGCCCAGCGGGCCTATGAGGCCAACCTCAACGTCATCGAGACGGCGCGGGCCATGGACACCCGCATCCTCGACCTGCTGAAGCGCTAGGAGGCTTAAGCCATGAACCCCATGATGGCGGCGCGGGCCTATGCGGCCACCCAGGGCGCGGCGGCTCCCTCGGCGGCCGGCGGAAACGTCGCCCCGGCGGGCGGCTCGGAATTCTCGAACATCCTGCAGTCGGTGATCGGCGACACGGTGCAGCAGTCGCGCGCGGCCGAGACCCAGATGTCGGCCGCCATCCAGGGCCGCGCCGAACTGATCGACGTGGTCACCGCCGTGACCTCGGCCGAGGCCTCCCTGGAGACCGTCATGGCCGTCCGCGATCAGGTCATCAGCGCCTATCAGGAAATCATGCGCATGCCGATCTGAGGCTGAGGCCTCAGCGCCGCGGCGGCCCGCTCCGGCACCACTGGGACGCCACCCATTTGACCCCTTTCACGGGCGGCAGGCCCGCATGGCGGGTGCGCGTGTCGACACGGCCGTCCGGCAGGGTGTTGGCCCACATCAGGGCGTCGCCCCGCGCGCCCCTGTGCCTCAGCCCCGTGCTCTCGAAGGCCGTTTCACCGCCTTCATAGTCCTCATTGAGATAGACCAGCAGGGTCGCGATGCGCTGACCCTTTCGGGCCATGTCCTCGGCCAGACCCGGCTGGTCGGGCGTCAGATAGTCCACGTGCCAGTCGAAGGTTTCGCCGGTGTCGTAGCGCAGCACCTGCAACGGCTCCAGGCCATGGGCCGGCAGACCGGTCACCCGGATCACCCGCTCGCGCAGCAGAACCATGACCAGATCCAGAGACCACAGGTCGAAGGCGCAGGCGCTGTTGGTTCGCGCGCCCTCGCGCCGCCCCAGCCCCGTGGCCGGGTCATAGACCTCGGCGGGCCCGACCCGTTCCGACGCCCTCTGGATGATCCAGTCGCAGGCCGCCGGGGGCAGGAACCCGGGAATGGACAGCACGTGCGGACCCGGCGAGATCATCATGGGGCGCGGCGGCGCCAGCCATGACGCCAGATCGACGGCCCGCGCGGCCTGATCCCAGGCGGCCGCATCGTCCCGTCCGGCCGCGACAGGCCCGGCGTCCGGCGCCAGCACGGCGAGCTGATCGCGGGCCGTTCCGGATCCCAGGGCCGCAGCGCGGGCCAGCTGCCCCAGCGCCAGGGTCCAGTCCGGCGGCATGCGGAATCCCACCGCCGCCAGCACAGCGAGGCGGTGGGCCGCTTCGGCGTCGCCGTCGTCGGACGCGCGGCGCAGATCGACGGGGTCGGGCGGCTGCGAGGGATCGGTCATGATCAAGCCTTAGCGCGAGCCGCCCGGGACGCCAAAATCTCTCAAAGGCTCGCCAAGCCGCGCGAAGGTCGTCTAGACATTCGGCCGCGGCGCGCGTGCCGCGAAGCTGCCCGTTGGATATTCCCCATGAAGCGCATCCTGTTGGCGAGCGTCGCCGTCCTGGCCATCAGCTGCCCCTCGTGGGCCCAGGAACCCCAGCCGGCCCCGACGCCCCAGCCGGTACCTGCCGACCAGTCCGACGCGGACAGCCCCGAACAGCAGGAGCAGGAGCCGCGGCCCCTCGAGCAGGAGCTGGCGCAACAGGAAGCCGTGGGATCAGGCCCCACCGAGCCGCCTCCCGGCGCGGGTGAGACGGACGAGGCCTGGGATGTGAACAACCCCATGGGCCCGGCGCGCGACATCCCCATCGATGTCACCCAGGGCACCTGGATGTCCGTGGATGTCAGCCCCGACGGAACCGAGATCGTCTTCGACATGCTGGGCGACCTGTATGTCATGCCCATCGGCGGCGGCCCGGCCACCAATCTCACCTCGGGCGTCGCCTGGGACATGCACCCCCGCTGGTCGCCCGACGGGCGCTCCATCGCCTTCACCTCGGACCGGGGCGGCGGGGACAACATCTGGACCATCGACCGGGCCGGCGGCGAGACCACCCAGATCACCCGTGAGACCTTCCGCCTGCTGAGCCAGCCGGACTGGACTCCGGACGGCCAGTTCATCGTGGCGCGCAAGCACTTCACCTCCGGCCGTTCGCTGGGGGCCGGCGAGATGTGGCTCTATCACCGCTCGGGCAGCGGCTCCGGGGTGCAGCTGACCGAGCGCCGCACCCAGCAGAAGGACTCGGGCGAGCCCGTGTTCTCGCCGGACGGCCGCTATCTGTATTTCAGCGACGACGCCACGCCGGGCGGCACCTTCGAATACAGCAAGGACCCCAACGGTCAGATCTATGTGATCCAGCGCCTGGACCGGGAGACCGGCGAGGTGGAGCCCTATGTGACCGGGCCCGGCGGCGCGATCCGGCCGACCCCGTCGCCCGACGGCCGCTGGCTCGCCTTCATCCGGCGGGTCCGGTACCAGTCGACCCTGTATCTGATGGACATCGAGTCCGGCCGCGAAATCCCGATCCATGACGGGCTGGACCGCGATCTTCAGGAAACCTGGGCCATCCACGGGGTCTATCCGGGCATCAGCTGGACCCCGGACAGCCAGTCCATCGTCTTCTGGGCGGGCGGCCACATCCGTCGCATCGACATCGACAGCCGCGAGGTCGCGGACATCCCGTTCCGTGTCACCGACACCCGCCGGGTGCAGGACGCCCTGCGCCGCCCGGTTGAGGTGGCGCCCGAGCAGTTCGACGTGCGCATGGTCCGCTGGGCCGAGACCTCGCCCGACGGCCGCCGCGCGGTGTTCGAGGCCCTGGGCCATCTGTGGATTCGCGACCTGCCGACCGGACAGGCGCGCCGCCTGACCCGTCAGGACGACCATTTCGAGCTGTATCCGTCCTGGTCCCGCGACAGCCGCTCCATCGTCTACACCACCTGGAGCGACGACGAGCTCGGGACCATCCGCGTGGTTCCCGCCTCGGGCGGGAACGGCCGCGTGGTCAGCCAGGGGCCGGGGCACTATGTGGAGCCGACCTTCTCGCCCGACGGCCGGACCATCGTCTACCGGACCGTGTCGGGGGGCGGGCTGCGCTCGGGTCTCTACAGCCGCGACACCGGCGTCTACGCCATGCCCGCGGGCGGCGGAGAGCCGACCCTGGTGGTCGGTTCGGGCTCGCAGCCCCAGTTCGGCGCCGACAGCGACCGGTTGTTCTTCACGGCCTCGGGCGCCGAAGGGGTGCGGGAGTTCCGCTCCATCGACCTGGACGGCTCGGACGAGCGCACCCACCTGACCAGCCAGTATGCGTCCGAGTTCTTCATCTCGCCGGACCAGAACTGGATCGCCTGGACCGAGCGCTTCAACGCCTATGTGGCCCCCTTCATCGGCACGGGCCGGGGCGTGTCGCTCAGCGCCGGGGGCGGGGCCCTGCCCCAGACCCGGGTCACCCGCGACGCGGGCGAGTGGCTGCACTGGTCCGGCGATTCCAGCCGCCTGCAATGGTCGCTGGGGCCGGAGCTGTTCTCACGCGATCTGAACGAGGCCTTCGCCTTCGTCGAGGGCGCGCCCGAGACACTGCCCGAGGCGCCCGAGCGCGGGATCAATCTGGGCTTCAGCCATCCGACGGCGGCGCCCGACGGCGTGCTGGCCCTGACCGGCGCCCGGCTGATCACCATGAACGGCGACGAGGTGATCGAGAACGGGACCATCGTCATCGACGGCAACCGCATCGCGGCGGTCGGCCCGGCCGGATCGGTCACGGTCCCGGCCGGCGCGCGGACGGTGGACGCCTCCGGCGCCACCATCATCCCCGGCATCATCGACGGTCACTGGCACGGCTCCATGGGGTCCAACGAGATCATCCCGCAGCAGAGCTGGGTGAACTACGCGTCCCTGGCCTTCGGGGTCACGACCATCCACGACCCGTCCAACGACACCAGCGAGATCTTCGCCCACAGCGAACTGGCGCGGGCGGGCAGGGTGCTGGGGCCGCGCATCTTCTCCACCGGCACGATCCTGTACGGCGCCGCCACGCCCTTCACGGCGGTGGTGGAGGATCTGGACGACGCCCGGTCGACCCTGCGCCGGATGCAGGCGGCGGGCGCCTTCAGCGTCAAGAGCTACAACCAGCCCCGTCGGGACCAGCGTCAGCAGATCATCCAGGCCGCGCGCGAACTGGACATGATGGTGGTGCCCGAGGGCGGCTCGCTGTTCCAGCACAACATGACCATGATCGTGGACGGTCACACCACCATCGAGCACGCCATCCCGCTGGCCAATCTGTACGCCGATGTGCACCAGCTCTGGAGCCAGACGGGCGTGGCCTACAATCCGACCCTGACGGTGGCCTACGGCGGCAACTGGGGTGAGAATTACTGGTACCAGGAAAGCGAGGTCTGGCGGAACGAACGCCTGCTGCGCTTCGTGCCCCGCCGCATCGTGGACGCCCGCTCGCGCCGCCCCGTGCATGTGCCGGACAACGAGCTGAACCACATCTCGGTCGCCCGGGAGGCCGCACGCCTGGCCGAGCTGGGGGTGCCGGTCCTGCTGGGGCCGCACGGTCAGCGCGAGGGGCTGGGCGCCCACTGGGAGATGTGGATGCTGGAGCAGGGCGGCATGAGCCCGCACCAGGCGCTGCAGGCCGGCACCATCCAGGGCGCCCGCGCCCTAGGCATGGATCGCGACATCGGGTCTCTCGAGCCCGGCAAGCTGGCCGATCTGGTGGTGCTGTCGCAGAACCCGCTGGAGAACCTGCGGAACTCCACCTCGATCCGCTACACGGTGATCAACGGCCGCATCTTCGACGACAACATGGACGAGGTGGGCGGCCAGCCACGCCGCCCGTTCTGGTTCGAGGGCGAGGACGGCGACACCCTGGCCCCGGACGAGGCCATCGGCCAGGTCCACGGCCATGACCACGGCGAGCACTGACCCGGAAACCCTCTTTCCCTTGAGGGGGAAGAGGGTCCGCTTCTAGCCCCGCGCCAGCCGCATGAATTCCTCGCGGGTGCGGGGGTCGTCGCGGACCACGCCGATCAGGTGGCTGGTGATCAGGCTGGCGCCCGGCACATCGACGCCGCGCATGGTCATGCAGCTGTGCTCGGCCTCGATGATCACGCCGACGCCCTCGGGACGCAGCACCTCGTGGATGGTGCGGGCGATGTCGGCGGTCATCTTCTCCTGGATCTGCAGGCGCCGCGCGAAGCCGCGCACCACCCGCGCCAGCTTGGAGATGCCCACCACCCGGTCGGTGGGCAGATAGGCCACGTGCGCCTTGCCCACCACCGGCAGCATGTGGTGTTCGCAGAAGCTGACGAAGCGGATGTCCTTGAGGATCACCAGCTCGTCATAGCCGCCCACTTCCTGGAAGGTGCGCTCCAGATATTCGCGCGGATCGACCTCGTAGCCGGCGAACAGTTCGCGATAGCTGCGGGCCACGCGGGCGGGGGTGTCGATCAGCCCTTCGCGGGCGGGATCGTCGCCGGCCCAGCGGATCAGGGTGCGCACGGCGGCTTCGGCGTCGGTCTGGGAGACGGGGGTGTTGTCGTCGGTCATGGGGCGTCCATAGCGGATCGTGGCGATGAGGGTCCAATCGAGGAGTCCTTTTCCATACGATTTCTCCGGCTGAAGGGATGCGATCAGCCGATCTTAGCCCCCTGTTAACCATGCCCCCGGCATTTTCTGCCCGGTGTATTGTCGACTGACGGGGCTGAGCGCGTGACGGGGACCGAGGTGATGGATGTGGGGCGCGACGCCCTGTGGCTGACCATCCAGCTGGCCTCGCCGGTGCTGATCGTGGGGCTGGTCGTGGGCGTCGTCATCGGTCTGTTCCAGGCCCTGACCCAGATTCAGGAAGCGACCCTGATCTTCGCACCCAAGATCATCGCCATCTTCGTGTCGCTACTGCTGCTTCTGCCGCTGATGGGCGCCCTGATGGGCGGGTTCTTCCAGCAGATCACCGAACGCATCGCGGGGATGTAGGGCGTCCATGGAGCCTTACGCCGCCGCCGATCAGGTCTGGGCCGGCGGGCTGATCTTCGCCCGCGTGGGCGCCATGCTGATGACCATCCCCGGCGTCGGTGAGGCCTATGTGCCGCCGCGCATCCGCCTGTCCATGGCCCTGGTCATCTCCATCGCCCTTGCGCCCGTGGTGGTGGGCTATCTGCCCCCCCTGCCGGCCACCATGGGCGGGGTGGCGGGCTGGGTGATCCGCGAGGTGGCGACCGGCCTGATGATCGGCGCCCTGCTGCGCATGATGCTGTCGGCCCTCGCGACGGCGGGGGAGATCGTCTCGCTGCAGACCACCCTGGCCTTCGCCCAGACCGCCAACCCGTTCCAGGCCCAGCCCGGTTCGACCCTGGCCGCCTTCCTGACCCTGCTGGGCGTGACCCTGATCTTCGCCACCGACACCCATCACCTGTTCATCGCCGGTCTGGCCGGCAGCTATGAAGTGATCCCGCCGGTCAGCCCCCTGCTGCTGAATGACTTCGCCGCCATGGCCGTGCGCACGGTGGGCGACAGCTTTCTGCTGGGGGTGCAGCTGGCCGCCCCGGTGCTGGTCTTCTCCATGATCTTCAACCTGGCCTCGGGGCTGGTGGGCCGGGTCATGCCCCAGTTCCAGATCTTCTTCGCCACCGCCCCGCTCAGCATCATCCTGGGCCTGTCGGTGTTCGCCCTCAGCTTGGGCGTGGTGGGCACGGTGTTCATCGAGCGGTTCCGCACCCTGGCCATGGGGTTCACCGGAGGCGCCGGTGGCTGAGGAAAAGGACCAGGAGTCCAAAACAGAAGAAGCCACCCCGCGAAAATTAGACGAGGCGCGGAAAAAGGGCGACGTCGCCAAGACCCCGGACCTGGCCAGCTGGCTGTCGCTGATGGGCGCCTCGGCGGTGATCCTGATCGGCGGCGGTTGGTTCACCAGCCGGATGGCGGCCGAGCTGATGCCGTTCCTCGCCCAGCCCCACGCCATGGTCGACGCCCTGCACGCCGGAGCCGGGATCGAGATCGGGACCCGCGCCCTGTGGGCCACGGTCCCCCTGCTGGGCGCCATCGCCCTGGCCACCATCGTCGGCGGCGCGGGCGGCAATCTGGCCCAGTCGGGCTTCCTGTTCACCGGCGAGAAGATCAAGCCGAAGCTGGAGAAGATCTCGCCCCTGAAGGGCGCCAAGCGCATCTTCGGTCCCGACGGCCTGATGCAATTCGTCAAGACCTTCCTCAAGCTGGTGGCCATCGTCGCCATCGCCTGGGTGGTTCTGAAGCCCCACACCCGCGAAATGGAGGCCATGGCGGCCATGAGCCCGGCGGCCATCCTGCCCATGGCCCGCGATCTCGCCGTCGCCATCCTGGGCGCGACCCTGGCCTTTCTGGGCGTCGCCGCCTTCGCCGATTTCCTGTGGCAGCGCCACCGCTTCGCCAGGCGCATGCGCATGACCCGCGAGGAGCTGAAGGACGACTACAAACAGGCCGAGGGCGACCCCCACGTGAAGGCCAAGCTGAAGCAGATCCGCGCCCAGAAGGGCCGCCAGCGGATGATGCAGAACGTGCCCAACGCCACGGTCATCGTCACCAACCCGACCCACTATTCCGTGGCCCTGAAATACGAGCCGGGCGAGGACGCCGCGCCGCTCTGCGTGGCCAAGGGCGTCGACGCCCTGGCCTTGAAAATCCGTGAAGTGGCCCGCGAGCACGAGGTGCCCATCATCGAGGACGTGCCCCTGGCCCGCGCCCTCTACGCCACGGTGGAGGTGGACGAGGTCATCCCCCGCGAGCATTTCGAGGCCGCCGCCAAGGTCATCGGTTTCGTGCTGAACAGCCGCAAGCGTCGCTGAGACTGAAACAGGGTATGCTGATGATCAGCGAATCGGCTGCGAGGCCCCCATGGAAGCCCTGACACGGGACATCCCCACCCGGATGCGCATCGACCCCTGGCTGGTGACGGCGGCGGTCTGCTTCGTCATCGCCGTGGCGGCGGCGGCCTATCCGGCCTTCCGCCACGACCCCTGGAGCGCCCCGGGGCTGATCCTGATCGTGACTCTGGCGGCGGTGGCCCTGATGGGGGTGATGGCGTTCGGCCGCGCCGATGCGGGCGAGCGGCGGCGCGCGGCGGGCGACGCGGCGGTGGACCTGCTGGACGCCATGGCCGAACCCGCGGCCCTGGTCTGGAGCGGCGGACGGGTGCTGGCCTTCAACGCCGCCTGGACCGAGGCGGGCGGGGCGACCACAGCCCTGCCGTCGGGCCGTTCTGCGAGCTCCCTCTACATGGCCTTCGCCCAGGCGCGCGGCGGCGAGCCGGGCCGCGCGATGCTCAGGATCGGCGAGCGGGACGTGGAGGTCCTGATCGGCGCGGCGGGCGACGGACGCTTCCTGGTGCGCCAGGCCCCCGAAAGCGTGCTGGCCCCCCGCGACCCGGCCCAGCCCGCACGGGCGCCGGTGGTGGAGACCGGCGACGGCCGCGCCATGGCGGCGGGTGCGCCCTTCGGGTCCGCCGTGCTGGCGGGCGAGGACCTGTTCGCCGGCAAGGTGGAGGAGGCCAATCCCGCCCTGGCCGTGCTGACCGGCCCCGCGGCCGCGCGCGACGCCGCCTTCGGCCAGCTGTTCCTGCCCCAGGGCGTGGCCGAGGCGCGCGAACGCATCGCCCAGGGCTCGTCCGGCCCCATCGAGCTGATCGCCAAGGCGTTTCCGGACCGCAGCCTGCACCTGTATGTGGCCCCCGAGGGCGAGGGACGGCGCATCTGGCTGTTCGACGTCACGGCCCAGAAATCCACAGAGATGCAGCTGGCCCAGGCCCAGAAGATGCAGGCGGTTGGCCAGCTGGCGGGCGGCGTGGCCCACGATTTCAACAACATCCTGACGGCCATGCGCCTTCAGACCGACGCCCTGCTGGAGCGCCACCCGGTGGGCGACCCGTCCTATGACGGGCTGAACGCCATCCGCCAGACCGTGTCGCGCGCCGCCAGCCTGGTGTCCAAGCTGCTGGCCTTCTCGCGCAAGGAGACGGTAAAGCGCGAACGGCTGGACCTGGGCGAGCTGGTGGCCGATTTCGCCGTCCTGCTGCGCCGCCTGCTGCACGAGGACGTGCGGCTGGAGACCGACTACGGCCGCGACCTGCCCACCGTGACCGCCGACCGGGGCCAGCTGGAGCGGGCGGTCATGAACCTGGCCGTCAACGCCCGCGACGCCATGCGCGGGGTGGTGGAGCCGGGCGCGGGGCTGGTCACCATCCGCACCCAGCGTCTGTCCGCCGATCAGGCCCGGGAGCTGGGCTGGGCCGCCGCGCCTGACGGCGACGTGGCCCTGATCGAGGTGGCCGACACCGGCCCGGGCGTGCCGCCCCAGCTGCTGGACAAGATCTTCGAGCCCTTCTTCACCACCAAGCCCGTAGGCGAGGGCACGGGCATGGGCCTGGCCACCATCTACGGCATCATGCAGCAGGCGGGCGGCCATGTGGCCGTGCAGAATCTGGAAGGCCCCAGCGGGATCGAGGGGGCGGCCTTCCGCATGTTCCTGCCCGCCGCGAACGAGAAGGATCTGGCCGAGGCTGTGCAGGAGCCCAAGCCCAAGAAATCAGCCCCGCGCGACCTGTCCGGCGCCGGCCGCATCCTGTTCGTGGAGGACGAATCCGCCGTGCGCCTGATCGCCGCCAAGCTGCTGCGTCAGCGCGGCTATGAGGTGATCGAGGCCGCCGACGGCGAAGAGGCCCTTCTGCTGGCCGAAGAGCACGCCGGCCAGATCGACATGCTGATCTCCGACGTGGTCATGCCCGGCATGGACGGCCCGACCCTGCTCAAGAAAGCGCGCATCTATCTGGGCGACGCGCCGGTCATGTTCATCTCCGGCTATGCCGAGAGCGATTTCTCGGACCTGCTGACGGACGAGGCCAATGTCTCGTTCCTGCCCAAGCCGCTGGACATCAAGACCTTGGCCGAGCGGGTCAAGCAGGAGCTATACGCCGCCTGATCAGCCCTTGCCGCCGCGCCGATCACGGCGGTCGCGGCGTCCGTCCCGATCCCGGTCCCGGCGGCGGTCGTCGCGCCACTCGCGGCGATCGTGGCGGTCCCGGCGGTCATAGTGCCGGGGGCGGGGCGTGTAGACCGGCGCCACATAGACCGGCGCCCCATAGCCGTACGTGGGCGGGCAATAGTATTCGCTGACCCCATAGGCGTTGTGCCGGTAGTAGCAGTTGGCTGTGCTGGCGGCGATGGAGTCGGCCGCCAGGGCCAGGCCCTCCAGAAAGGCCGGATCGGTGACGCAGCCGGACACCCCGGCTCCGGCGGCGCAGGCGACGGCGAGATTGCGCATCCGGCGAATGATCGGTCGGGACATCGACGACCCCTTTCAGCGGCGGCCCTCCCGCCGTCCATCAGACCCTGGGGCCGAACCTTGGTCGCTGACAAGCCGGGAAGCCCTGACCATCCCTGACGCGAGGCCCGGGCCGCCGGCCAGGATGAAAGAGTTGTAACGCGCGCCGGACTTGTTCTCCTGCCGGGGGGTGATACCCCTTCATCCTGGGTTTTTCGGGAGCTTCGCCATGATCGACCGCCGTCGCCTTCTCTTCACCGCCGCCGCGGGGGCCGGTCTGGCCGCCTCCGGCCAGGTTCTGGCCTTCGCCCGTCAGGACACCGCCGAGGCCACCCTCGAAGGCCTGATGGAGCGCATCGTCCAGCAGATGGTCATGACGTCGCCCGAGACGGTGACCATGCTGGGCCTGGACACCGGGCCGATGGCCGCCCTGAAATCGCGCCTCGACGACCGCTCCGCAGCCAAGATCGAGGCTGACAAGGTGGTGTTCCAGGGCTTCATGACCGAGATGGAGTCCATCGACCGCGCGGCCCTGCCCGCGCGCAGCCAGATCCACTACGACACGGTCAAATACTTCGGCGATACGGTCGCCTCCAGCTACGAGTTCCCTTACGGCCAGGGCTTTCCGTCGCCCTATACGGTCAACCAGCTCGGCGGGTCCTACAACAGCGTCCCGGACTTCCTGGACGCCCAGCACCGTATTGAAACGGCCGAGGACGCGGAGGCCTATCTCTCGCGCCTGGAGGCTTTCCCAACGGCCCTGGACCAGGAAACCGAGCGGATGCACGCCGATTTCGCGGCGGGCGCCGTGCCGCCCGACTTCATCATCGAGCGCACTGTGGGTCTGCTGGGAAATCTGACGGGCACGCCGGCGGGCGAGTCGGTCATGACCACCTCCATCGCGCGCCGCGCCGCCGAGGCGAATCTGCCCGGCGAATGGGGTGAGCGCGCCCGCCGCATCGTCGAGGGCGGCATCTATCCCGCCGTGGAGCGTCAGGCCGAAGCCCTGCGCAGCCAGCGGGCGAACGCCACCCATGATGCGGGCGTGTGGCGGCTGCCCCGCGGCGAAGACTATTACCGCTTCGGCCTGCGCTATTTCACCACCACCGAGATGACGGGCGCCGAGGTGCACGCCATGGGGCTGGAGCAGGTGGCCGAACTGAGCGCCCGCGCGGACCAGATCCTGCGCGCCGAGGGCCGCACCGAGGGCACCGTCGGTGAGCGCATCTCGGCCCTGGCCCGCGATCCCGCCCAGGTTTATCCCAACACCGACGCGGGCCGTGAGGAGCTGCTGGCCTCCCTGAACGCCCAGATGGCCGACATGCAGGCCCGCCTGCCCGCCTATTTCGGCCGCATCCCGGTCTCGCCGGTGGAGGTGCGCCGCGTGCCGGTCACCACCGAGGCGGGCGCGCCGGGCGGCTATTACCAGCCGCCGGCTCTGGATGGCTCGCGTCCGGGCGCCTACTACATCAACCTGCGGGACACGGCTGAATGGCCGAAATTCACCCTGCCCACCCTGACCTATCACGAGGCGTCGCCGGGCCATCACCACCAGATCGCCCTGCAGATGGAGAACGACGACGCGCCCATGCTGATGAAGCTGCTGGGCTTCTCGGCCTATTCCGAAGGCTGGGGCCTCTACGCCGAACAGTTGGCCGACGAGATGGGCGTCTATGACAACGACCCGTGGGGCCGTCTGGGCTACCTGCAGTCCTTCATGTTCCGCGCCGTGCGCCTTGTGGTGGATTCCGGGCTCCACTCCGAACGCTGGAGCCGCGAACAGGCCATCCGCTACATGGTCGAGACCCTGGGCGACGCCGAGAGCACGGTCACCACCGAGGTGGAGCGCTACTGCGTCTGGCCAGGTCAGGCGGCCAGCTACAAGGTGGGCCAGACCGTGTGGGGCAACCTGCGCACCCGCGCCATGACCCAGCTGGGCGACCGCTTCGACATCAAGGGTTTCCATGACACGGCGCTCAACGCCGGCGGCGTGCCGCTGACCGTGCTCGAACGTGTGGTGGACGACTGGATCGCGGCCCAGCGGGGCTGACGCCGCCTCAGTCCGCCGTCATCCCCTCCGCCTGTCTGAAGCGGTTGTGGATGGCGGTGGCGGCCACCGCCGCCTCGGCCGAGGCCACGGTCAGCTGGTTGAGGCCGCGCACCACATCGCCGGCCGCATAGAGGCCCGGCACGCTGGTCTGCTGGTGATCATCCACGGCCAGACGTCCGTCCTCGCCCAGGGCCGCGCCCAGATCCACGGCCAGGCCGCACTCGGGCGTGGTGCCCAGGGCCGAATAGACCGCATCGAAGCTGGTCTGCTTTCCGCCCCATGACAGGGCGATCAGCCGGTCGCCCTCGATATGCACCTGCTCGATGGTGGTCTCGATCACCGGCACGCCCAGACGCTTCAGGTCGTCGCGCCGGGTCAGGGCCACGGGCGGCCCCACATGGATCAGGCAGACCTGCTCCGAATAGGTGCGCACGAAGGCCGCCTCCCGCGCCCCCAGATCGCCGTCGCCGATCACCGCGATGGATTTGCCGATGGCCTCGAAGCCGTCGCAGATGGGGCAGATGCGCACCAGCCCCCGGGCGATGGCGTCCTCGACTCCGGGCAGGTCCGGGTGATGGTCCACCACCCCTGTGGCCAGCAGCACGGCGCGGGCGGTGATCCGCACATCCCCCAGCCGCGCGGTGAAGCCGTCGCCCTCGCGCGCCAACCCCTCCACGAACACCGGCCGGATCTGCGCCCCGTACTCCTCGGCCTGAAGCCGCATGCGGGTCAGGATGGCGTCGCCGCCGATGCCCTCCGGAAAGCCCGGCATGTTGTGGCTGAGCGGGATCCAGGCCGCGCGCGGCTCGCCCCCGTCGGCCACCAGCACCGAGCGCCGGAACCGCGCCAGATAGGTGGCCGCCGTCAGCCCCGCCGGGCCCGCGCCGATGATCAGGACATCGACCGCCGTCACGGCTCCCCGCGCGCGGGGGCGTGATCCTGCTCCACATAGGCGCGCATGACCTTCAGGTCCGCCGCGATCTGGAACAGGGCCACGTACAGCTCGCAGAACGACCGCCACAGCAGGGCCCCGATGGACAGCACCAGCAGGCCGATCACCAGCGTCGGGATCGCCAGCACCCACGACAGCCAGCCCGGCTCGTTCAGCGCCAGCCCCACGGCGCCGCCCACCACCGCGAACCCGCCCAGCACGATCAGCGCCAGCCCGGCCCAGTAGATCAGATGGATCACCGGCCCGGTCAGCAGCCGGTCGAAGGTCAGCAGATCGGTCAGGATCTCGCCCGGCGACGCCTTGCGGAAGGCCTCCAGCGACGGACGGACAGTGGGCGCCCGGGCGGGCGAAAGGGGACGACGCGGCATGGCCGGTTGCTCCGAACGAAGACCACCCAGCGCTATCAGCGCCCCCGGTTTCGCGCAACGGGCGAATGGCCCGCCGCCGCGGCGGGCTTTGCACCGGCGGCCGCGCTCGCTATACCCCGCCCGACACTTTTCTCCCCAACCGGAAGGCGACGAAGCATGACCAGGATCAAGGTCGACAACCCCATCGTGGACATCGACGGCGACGAGATGACCCGGATCATCTGGCAGATGATCAAGGACAAGCTGGTCTTTCCGCATCTGGACCTTGAGCTGGACTACTACGACCTGGGCATGGAGCACCGGGACGCCACCGACGATCAGGTGACCATCGACGCGGCCGAGGCCATCAAGAAGCACGGCGTCGGCGTCAAATGCGCCACCATCACCCCGGACGAGGCGCGGGTCGCGGAGTTCGGCCTCAAGAAGATGTGGCGCTCGCCCAACGGCACCATCCGCAACATCCTCGGCGGCGTGGTCTTCCGCGAGCCCATCATCTGCTCCAACGTGCCCCGTCTGGTGCCCGGCTGGACCCAGCCCATCATCGTCGGCCGCCACGCCTTCGGCGACCAGTACAAGGCCACCGACTTCCTGTTCCCCGGCAAGGGCACCCTGTCCATCAAGTTCGTCGGCGACGACGGCGCGGTCATCGAGCACGAGGTGTTCAAGGCCCCCTCGGCCGGCGTGGCCATGGGCATGTACAACCTCGACGACTCCATCACCGAGTTCGCCCGGGCCAGCCTGGCCTACGGCCTGGCGCGCAACTACCCGGTCTATCTGTCCACCAAGAACACCATCCTCAAGGCCTATGACGGCCGCTTCAAGGACATCTTCCAGAAGGTCTTCGACGAGGAGTTCAAGGCCGAGTTCGACGCCCGCGGCCTGACCTATGAGCACCGCCTGATCGACGACATGGTGGCCGCGGCCATCAAATGGTCCGGCGGCTTCGTCTGGGCCTGCAAGAACTACGACGGCGACGTCCAGTCCGACGTGGTGGCGCAGGGCTTCGGCTCGCTGGGCCTGATGACCTCGGTGCTGATGACCCCCGACGGCAAGACCCTGGAGGCCGAGGCCGCCCACGGCACCGTCACCCGCCACTACCGCCAGCACCAGAAGGGCGAGGCCACCTCCACCAACTCCATCGCCTCGATCTTCGCCTGGACCCGCGGCTTCAAGCACCGCGGCAAGCTGGACGGCAATCAGGCCCTGATCGACTTCGCCGAGACCCTCGAAAAGGTCGTCGTGGACACGGTCGAGAGCGGCCACATGACCAAGGACCTGGCCCTGCTGGTCGGCGACCACCAGAGCTGGCTCACCACCGAGGGCTTCCTCGACAAGGTGGCCGAGAACCTGACAAAGGCCATGGCCTGATCCACCGGCCCCGAGGACGCTTCTGGGGCCGATTTTGAGACCTGAGCAGCGGCGCCGACCCCGGTCGGCGCCGCTTGCCAATTTCAGACCCTGTCGCCCCTAGAACCCCGGCAGCGGCGCGTCCGGGTCCAGCCCCACCGCCCTGCACGCCGCCTTTCTCGCATTGGCCCGCACCCTGCGGATCTGCTCCTTGAAGGCCTCCCGCTCGGCGTACCGGTGGGACCAGTAGCGCACCAGAATCGGATCGCGCGGCCCCGGATCGTCCGGGTCCACCCGGAACCGCTCGCCCACCCGCCCGTCCTTGTTCATGACGATGTCGTACAGGGTCTCAAGGTCGATGGTCTCGATGGTCACCGCCGGCCCGCCCCGTTTCTCCGCCATCCGGCCATAGGCCTCCGACAGCCGCGCCAGCTTCTCCGCCTCCACGAACAGCCGCGCCCGCATGGCCCGCACCGAGGCCGCCATGGCCTGTTCGGCCAGAGCCGCCGGATCGCCCAGCATCGCTTCGTCGTCCGCGCCCGGCGGCCCGAACAGGCCCGCCTCCGGGTCCGGCCGCGTCTGGTCCGCCCGCTCCTCCTCGGCGATGGCCTCGGCGTGGGCCCGCGCATCCGCATCGGCGCTGCGCTTCTTGCTCCAGCCCCCCTCCCAGGCATGGCGATAGATGGAGCTGGGCGACACCTTCCACCGCACCGCCAGCTCCTTCGCCGTCGCCCCGTTCCGGTACGCCTCCCGGATCTCGTTCCAGCTTTCCTCGCTCAGCCGAAACCACGTCGGCTGCGCCTCTTCGATCTTGCGTGTCATGGGGTGATGATGGCGCAGGCCCGAACGCGTGCGGACAAATCGCCCCCAAACGACCGCCCGATCCTTGCGGATCAAGACCTTGGGGCTCCGAACGCGGCGGCGTATGGCGCGCCCCACCCCAACCCCCACCCCAACCCCAATCCCCGTCATCGTCCGGCTTGACCGGACGATCCAGACTCACGGCGCCGCGTGCGTGCGCAGCGCCCGACGAGGCGCCTGGTCAAACCCATTCCTGTCCCGCTACCCTGGGTTGGCGGGGGACAACGCATTGGCGGATCAGAACGTCACAGGCAGCAATTGGTCGGACGATGAGCTTGACGCCATCGTTGCGGACCACTTCGCCATGCTGCGCGCCCAGTCCGAGGGGGAGCCCTATGTGAAGGCGCACCACGCCCGGGCCCTGATGGAACAGACAGGCCGCTCCCACCGCTCGGTCGAGTTCAAGCACATGAACATCTCGGCCGTGCTGGCCGAACTGGGCCTGCCCACCATCCGCGGCTATCGCCCCATGGCCAACTATCAGGCCGCCATCTTCGATGCGCTGGATCGCTATCTCGACGCCCGCCCCGATGCCTGGGCCCTCGGCCTGCCCGACCAAGCCTCCGGCCTCGCCGAAGAGGGCGCGGTCTATTCCTCCCCCATCGGGGGAGGGGGACCGCCGCAGGCGGTGGAGGGGGCAGCCGCACCGGGCGCGATCCTGCCCGCCACAACCCCGCCCACAGCCAACCCCGCCAAGCCCCGCCCGCCGGGTCTCGTCCGCATCATCCGCAAGTTCGACCCCGCCGCCCGCGACCACCGCAACCGCACCCTCGGCCTGATGGGCGAACAGCGCGTGTTTGACCACGAGTGCGCCTTCCTCATCGCCAACGACCGCGCTGATCTGGCGCGGAAAATCGAATGGACCTCGCAGGAGCATGGCGACGGCGCCGGCTACGATATTCGCAGCTACGCACCCGACGGCCGCGAGCGTCTGATCGAGGTCAAGGCCACACGCGGCGGCCCCACCACCGACTTCTTCCTGACCCGCACCGAGCGCGAAGTTTCATTGGAACGCCCCGACGCATGGCGCCTCTACCGCCTGCACGATCTGCCCAAGACGCCGGGCCTTTTCCAGCTCAAGCCCCCGCTGGAGGTTGCCGTGAACCTGAGCGCGGAGACATGGCGCGCGCGGTTCTGACCGACGGGCTGCGCTCGAACCGGATCAGATCGTACTTCTCGGCGAACCATTCCAAGAACGCGGCGGGCGTTTGGCCGTCGCGCCAATAGTCGGTTAGTTGCTGTTCGTCGATCCCGGCATCTTCAATGCCGATGCACCACTCGCGGCGCATCAGTTGATCGACGGCGGCGGTCCATTGAGCCTTGTTCATTGCGGAGCCTCCTTGGGCGGCATCAGCCGCCCGACTGGTCTTTCAGGGCCTTCGCCTTGGCCCTTTCCAGTTGACCGATGCTTGTGTCCGGCGTGGGCAGGTGCTCAGGCATCACGCCGCCCAGTTCGGCGATCGTGCTGCGCACCTTCCTTCCCACGGCATGATGAATGTCGTTCGCCTGCGCCTTGGTGCGCGCGCCATCGCGCTTGAGCTTTTCCTCGGCCTGCGTGGCGCGGAACAGGTTCGCCGCAAGTTCGGTCGAGCCCATGTGATCCAGAATCTTCTGGCTCTTCTTCAGCCCCTTCAGGGTGTGAATGTCCCGCATGGTGCGGCCGCCATAAAGGCCCCGATAGCCGTGATCCTGAAAGATCGCATAGTCCAGCCCAGTCTCCACGCCCGATTGCCGCGCTGCCGATGCAAGGGCCGTATTGTGCTGGGCCATCTCCCGACGAAGCATCAGCCGCCGGTCATCTTCCGAAAGCCCGGCGAAGGACGGATCGTCCTGAATCTCCTGACGTCGAGTCTGGACGGCGAAATAGGTCTGGCCTGCCGCGATCACCGGCTTGGCCGGATCGCCATTCTGGACAATCAGGTAGCAGGCATAGCGCGATAGCCGAACGTCCGCGATCGCGCGCCGAGCGCCGGAGCCAATGTCGACCATTTTCCCGACGTCGGCAAAATGGTCGGCTTCCTCCAGCCCAGCCTGCACACATGAAACGCGCGCCTTTCTTACGACCTGAAGGAAGTTGTCATATTTCTCGTACCCCAGAACGGGCGCCAGTTGCCTGGCCAGCCAGTACTCCGCGCCCTCGTTCTCATGACGGATCGACTCGAAGGTCTGGCGGTGCGGATGAGCGATATCGGTCATCAAATGAGTATGCTCAACTAAGAACATAATGGCAACGCGCATTGCGTGCGGGGCCAAGAATCATGCGACCCTCTCTCCGCTATGGATGATCGAAGCGTTCCGCTCAATGAACTCCCGGGCTTTCTGTCAACCATTTCCATGGTTGAGGATGATGGGCGGGAGACCGTCAAAGGCTTGGTTGCCGCGGAGCGAAAATCGCCGCCCCGCTATGATGCGGCGCGGCAACTATTTTTGAGCGTATTGGAAGGGCGAATGACCCTCGCCCAAGCTCAGTCATATGCATCGGGCCTGCCTGATCCGATAGACCGCCGATGCGCTGAAGGCGTTATGGGGGCAGGGGCCATCTTTCTAAAAGAGGCTATCGTAAGCCCGATTGGCCAATTGCCTCCGCTTACCTTTCCGGTACGGGCTGACCTGACTCTCAAGATATCGCCAATCCGTGTGCGACAGCTGGAAGAGCCGCGTCTCTTATTGTTGCACTTGTGGGATCGGCCGCTCAACGAACGGCAAATCCGGGCCGCCCTGGCGATTTTAAAGCGTGGCCTTCTGGAGCAAGCACCAGATTATGCTTACTGCGACGTCGATTTTGTCATCTTATCCACTCAGCCGTTATCGGCCCATCGGTCTTGTCGCGTTTACGAATGGCCCACCCTCCCGGCCATGAAACAAGAAGAACTAAATCAGTTCCTAGAGATGTTGACGACGGCATGGGACGAATATCAACGTAAAGGGCCGCGCCTGATCAAGAGACGTCATCAGCCTAGGCTTCTTTAGAAATATCCTGACCGACATCAATCATCGTCCATCTTCAGCGCGGCGATGAACGCCTCCTGCGGGATCTCCACCTTGCCGAACTGGCGCATGCGCTTCTTGCCGGCCTTCTGCTTCTCCAGCAGCTTCTTCTTCCGCGTGGCGTCGCCGCCGTAGCACTTTGAGGTCACGTCCTTGCGCAGGGCGCGGACGGTCTCGCGGGCGATGATCTTGCCGCCGATGGCCGCCTGGATGGGGATGACGAACATGTGGGGCGGGATCAGCTCCTTCATCTTCTCCACCATGCCGCGGCCGCGCGTCTCGGCGCGGTTGCGGTGGACCAGCATGGACAGGGCGTCCACCGGCTCGGCGTTGACCAGGATGTTCATCTTGACCAGATCGCCGGGCTTGTAGCCCGACAGCTCGTAATCGAAGGAGGCATAGCCCTTGGAGATGGATTTCAGCCGGTCGTAGAAGTCGAACACCACCTCGTTCAGGGGCAGCTCATAGACCACCAGGGCGCGGCTGCCGACGTAGCTGAGCTCCACCTGGCTGCCGCGGCGGTCCTGACACAGCTTGATGACCCCGCCCAGATACTCGTCCGGGGTCAGGATGGTGGCCTTGATCCAGGGTTCGCTGATCTCGAGGATCTGCATCACGTCGGGCAGGTCGGCGGGGTTGTGCAGGTCGATCTCGGACCCGTCGCGCATGGCGATCTTGTAGACCACGCTGGGGGCGGTCGCGATCAGGTCGAGATTGAACTCGCGGCTCAGGCGCTCCTGGATGATCTCCAGATGCAGCAGGCCGAGGAAGCCGCAGCGGAAGCCGAAACCGAGGGCGGCGCTGGACTCCATCTCGTAGGTGAAGCTGGCGTCGTTCAGGCGCAGGCGGCCGATGGCGGCGCGCAGGTCCTCGAAATCGGCGGCGTCCACGGGGAACAGGCCGCAGAACACCACCGACTGGACTTCCTTGAAGCCCTTGAGCGGGGCGGCGGTGGGGCGCTTCTCGTCGGTGATGGTGTCGCCGACGGCGGCGTGGGCCACTTCCTTGATCTGGGCGGTGATGAAGCCGACCTCGCCGGGGCCCAGCTGGTCCACCGGGGTGTTCTTGGGCAGGAAGACGCCGACCCGGTCCACCAGATGGGTCGAGCCGTTCTGCATGAAGGTGACGCGCTGGCCGGCGCGCAGGTGGCCGTCGAACACGCGCACCAGCAGGATGACGCCCAGATAGGGGTCGTACCAGGCGTCCACCAGCATGGCCTTGAGCGGGGCGTCCGGGTCGCCCTTGGGCGGGGGCAGGCGGGTGACGATGGCCTCCAGCACGTCCTCGATGCCGATGCCGGACTTGGCCGAGCACAGCACGGCGTCGGAGGCGTCGATGCCGATGACGTCCTCGATCTGTTCGCGCACGCGCTCGGGCTCGGCGGCGGGCAGGTCGATCTTGTTGAGGACCGGGACGATCTCGTGGTTGTTGTCGATGGCCTGATAGACATTGGCCAGGGTCTGGGCCTCCACGCCCTGCGACGCGTCCACCACGAGGATCGAGCCCTCGCAGGCGGCCAGCGAGCGCGACACCTCATAGGCGAAGTCCACGTGCCCCGGGGTGTCCATCAGGTTCAGCACATAGTCCAGCCCGTCCTTGGCCTTGTAGGTCAGGCGCACGGTCTGGGCCTTGATGGTGATGCCCCGTTCCTGCTCGATCTCCATGTTGTCGAGCACCTGCTCGCGCATCTCGCGCACGGTCAGGCCGCCGGTCAGCTGGATCAGCCGGTCCGACAGCGTCGACTTCCCATGGTCAATGTGCGCAACGATGCTGAAGTTGCGAATGCGTTCGATCGGCGTCTGGCTCATGACCGCGCCGGTATCACGCCGCCGGGGGACCGCCAAGCGCGGTGCGGGGACGCCCTGTCGCACGGGGCCGGAAACCGCCTGCAAATTAAGATGTCGTAATACACCCTAAGATCGTTTGAGGGCGCCGGCCAAACCGTCTAATCAGCCGGTCTGTCGGTGTCGTGTGGACGCTGGCCTTTGCGCGCCCGCCTCCCCCTTGTGGCCGCGCGCCCAGATGAAGGAATCATGGCGTGGCGCAGACGACCGCGGCCGGAACCGGCGATCGCCTCAAGACAACCCTGCGCGGCGGAGCGGCCGTTCTCGGCGCCTGCGCCCTGCTGGCCCTGGCCGCGTGCAGCGGACACGGCGGCGACGATGCGGCCGAGGGCGAAGGCGCCGGCGGCGCCTCGTCCCAGACCGTGACCGTGGCCGTGGCCACGACCCAGGATCTGGCGCGCACCATCACCGCCTCGGGCACCGTCAACGCCTGGGAGGAGGTGCCGGTGGGCGCCGAGGCCGGCGGCCTGACCGCCACAGCCGTCTATGTGGATGAGGGCGAGTATGTGCGTCAGGGCCAGGCCTTGGTGCAGTTGAACAACGACCTGTTGCGCGCCCAGCTGGCCCAGCAGGAGGCGGCGGTGTCGTCGGCCGAGGCCAACGCCGAACGCGAGAGCGCCGAGCTGGGCCGCGCCCGCGAACTGCGCGAGCGGGGCTTCCTGGCCCAGGCGTCGCTGGATCTGGCGATTTCAGAACAGCGCGCGGCCGACGCCCAGCTGGCCTCGGCCCGGGCGTCCCTGTCCGAGACCCGGACGCGCCTGAACCAGAGCACCATCCGCGCGCCCGTTTCCGGCCTCGTGATCAGCCGCAGCGTCACGCGCGGCCAGATCGTCCCGGCCGGGACCGAGCTGTTCCGCATCGTCCGCGACGGCCGGCTGGAGCTGGACGCCCGGGTGCCGGAGACGGAGCTGGGCCTGATCCGCGCGGGGCAGAGCGCGACGGTGAACTCCGACGGAGTGGGCTCGGCCACCGGCCGCGTCCGCATCGTGACGCCCGAAGTGGACTCCCAGACCCGCCTGGGCGTGGCGCGCATCGCCCTGACCGGCAACAGCGGCCTGCGCCCCGGCATGTTCGCCCGCGCCGACATCGATGTGGGCGCCAGCCCGACGGTGACCGTGCCGACCCCGGCCATCCTGTACCGCGAGAACCGCGCCGGGGTGTACGTGGTCGGAAACGAGAACCGCGTCACTTTCCAGCCGGTGGAGATCCTGGCCCGGACCGACGAGCGCAGCTCTGTCGACGGCTTGCCCGAAGGCGCCCGCGTGGTGGTTCAGGGCGCCGGTTTCCTGGGCGAAGGGGACCGCGTGACGGTGGCCCAGCCGGCGCGGGCCGCGGCGCCCGCCGCCACCGCGCCTGCGGCTGAATAGGGCCGCGCCATGAACCAGATCTCCTCCTGGTCGATCAAGAACCCGATCCCGGTCATCCTGCTGTTCATCATCCTGACGCTGGCGGGGACGATCAGCTTCACCGGGATGCGGATCAACAATAACCCGGACATCGACTTCCCGTTGGTGCAAGTCAGCGCGGGACGTCCCGGCGCGGCCCCGGCCGAGATGGAGGTCCAGGTCACGCGCCTGATCGAGGATTCGATCACCTCCCTGTCCGGCGTGCGCCGCATCTACTCAAATGTGGGCGACGGCTATTCGTCCACCACCATCGAATTCGAGCTGGGCACCGACACCGAGCGCGCCACCAACGACGTGCGCAACGCCATGTCCGGTCTGCGCGCCGACCTGCCGCAGGACATGCAGGAGCCGTCGGTCCAGCGCATCGACATCACCGGCGACGCCCTGATCACCTATGTGGTCCGCTCGCCGACAATGAGCCCGGAAGAGCTCAGCTGGTACGTGGACAACACGGTCAGCCGCGAACTGCTGGCCGTGTCCGGCGTGGGCGAGGTCAATCGTCAGGGTGGCGTGGACCGGGAGATCCGGGTCCAACTGGACCCCGACCGACTGGCCTCCTACGGCGTGACGGCCGCCTCGGTCAGCCAGGCCCTCAGCAGCGTCAACTCCGACCTGCCCGGCGGGCGCATCACCGTGGCGGGCTCCGAGCGCGCCATCCGCACCCTGGGCTCGGCCGGCTCGGTCGAGGCGCTGGGCGAGACACTGATCCCGCTGTCGGGCGGCGGCACCGTGCGCCTGCGCGACCTGGGTTCGGTCGAGGACAGCTGGACCGAACCGCGCCGCATGGCCCGTTTCAACGGCCAGGAGGTGGTGACCTTCAACTTCCTGCGCTCGCGTGACGCGTCTGAGGTCCGGACGGCCGAACGGGTGCGTGAGGCGGTGGCCCGGCTGGACGAACAGAATGACGACGTCTCGATCGAGCAGATCAGCGCCAACGTCGAATACATCGAGGAAAGCTATCTGGCCTCCATCGAGGCGCTGCTGCTGGGCGCGGCCCTGGCCGTGGCCGTGGTGTTCGTGTTCCTGCGGGACTGGCGCGCCACTCTGATCGCGGCGACGGCCATGCCCATGTCGATCATCCCGACCATGTTCATCCTGGACCTGACAGGACAGTCGCTGAACGGGGTCACCCTGCTGGCCCTGTCGCTGACCATCGGCATCCTGGTGGACGACGCCATCGTGGAGATCGAGAACATCGTCCGCCACATGCGCGGCGGCAAGAAACCCTATGACGCGGCCATGGAGGCCGCCGACGAGATCGGTCTGGCCGTCGTGGCCACCACCGCCACCATCATCGCCGTGTTCGCCCCCACCGGCTTCATGCCCGGCATCGTGGGCCAGTTCTTCAAGGCCTTCGCCATTGCCTCCTGTGTCTCGGTGGCCTTCTCGCTGCTGGTGGCGCGGACCCTGACGCCGCTGATGGCCGCCTACATGCTCAAGCGCGACGAGAAGCATGAGGACAAGGATCCGTTCTGGATGCACCGCTACATCCAGGCCCTCTCGTGGGTGATGGGCAATCGGTGGAAGGTGTTCGTCATCGGCACCCTGCTGTTCGTGGGGTCCGTTCCCCTGGCCGGCGCCCTGCCGTTCGAATTCCAGCCGGCGGGCGACCGCTCGCGCGCCTCGTTCTCGGCCGAGCTGCCGCCCGGCTCCACGCTGCTGCAGACGGATGCGGTGGTCCAGCGCATGGCAAGCGACCTGCGTGAACGGCCAGAGGTCCTTTCGGTCTACGCCTCCATCGGCGGTTCGGAGCCACGCCAAGCCTACGTTTACGCCGACATCGTCCAGCCGGGCCAGCGGACCATGACGCAGCAGGAATTCGCCCGCGAAATGGTGGATCAGTGGGACTCCATTCCGGGCACCCGCATCGGCGCCGGCATCGCCCAGCAGGGCGGCGGGCCCAGCGACGGCACCAGCTACACCTTCTCCATCCTCAGCGACGACGGCGAGGCTCTGGAAGCCGCCGCCCGCCAGATCGAGGCGGAGATGCGCGGCGTGCCGGGCCTGGCCAATGTGGTGAACACCGCCGCCATCGCCCGGCCCGAGATCCTGATCACCCCCCGCACCGACCAGGCCGCCATGATGGGGGTCTCCACCGGCGCCATCTCCCAGACCGTTCGCGTGGCCACCCTGGGCGACGTTGAGCAGAACCTGCCCAAATACAATCTGGGCGACCGCCAGATCCCCATCCGCCTGCTGCTCACCGAGGACGCACGGGAGGATCTGTCGGTGCTGGAGACGCTGCAGGTGCCGACCAACACCGGAAGCAGCGTGCCCCTGTCGTCCGTGGCGGACATCCGCTTCGGCGCCGGGCCGTCCCAGATCACGCGACAGGACCGCGCCCGGGTGGCCACCATCACCGCCGAGCTGGACGGCATCCGCTCGGGCGAGGCGGCCCAGGCGGTCAACCAGCTGGAGTCGGTCCAGAACCTGCCGCCCCAGGTGCGCCAGACGCCCGCGGGCGACACCGAGTTCATCCAGGAGATGCTGACCGGCTTCATCATCGCGTTCTCGACCGGCATCCTGCTGATGTACGCGGTGCTGGTGCTGCTGTTCAAAAGCTTCGCCTATCCGATCACCATCATGGCGGCTCTGCCGCTGGCCATCGGCGGCGCCTTCGCGGCCCTGCTGATCTCCGGATCCAGCTTCTCGATCTCGTCGCTGATCGGCATCCTGATGCTGATGGGCATCGCGGCCAAGAACTCGATCCTGCTGGTGGACTACATCATCATCGCCGAGCAGGAGGGCATGAGCCGCTATGACGCCATCATGGATTCGGCGCACAAGCGGGCTCGCCCGATCATCATGACCACCTTCGCCATGGGCGCGGGCATGATGCCGGTGGCCCTGGGCTGGGGCGCGGATGTGGAGTTCCGCTCGCCCATGGCCATCGCCGTGGTCGGCGGACTGATCTCGTCCACCTTCCTGTCGCTGCTGTTCATCCCGGCGATCTTCACCATCGTGGACGACTTCTCGCGCTTCATCCGTCGTCTGCTGGGCAAGAAGCGGGAAGACGAGGTGCCGCGCGGGCAGCAGCAGCCGTTGCCGGCGGAGTGATCCCGCCGCCCGGCTCAATTCCCGGCGCAGACCCGGAAAGACGGACATCGGGGGCCGCCTGATCCCGCTTTTTCCGGGCCCAATACCTTGGCCCGCAAGGGCCGGGCGCGAAAATCGTCGCTTTTCCGCCCCCTCCCTTTCGGCCGGTCTATGATCACCGCTGCGTGGAGGGGGCGGGCCGATTTCAGACTATTCAGACTATTCAGACCCTGTTTTTTCGGCGCCGGAGTCTGAAATCCCGACGGACTCCGTGAACCTTTCTGCGCGCGGGCGCGACTATGGTCGTGAAAGCGCAACGGGGGCCGTCCGTGCCGATATCCGAACTTGATCGCGTCCATGACGAACTGCTGGTGGTTCTGGTCCAGGCCGGCGACCGCCGGGCGGGCGAGCGCCTGGCCGCCCGCTGGCAGCCGCGTCTGCTGCGCGCCGCCCGTCGCATCCTGCGCAGCGAGGACCGCGCCCGCGACGCGGTTCAGGACGCCTGGACCTCGATCTTTCGCGGCGTGGCGCGACTGAACGATCCGGCCGCCTTTCCGGCCTGGGCCTTCGGCATCCTGAACCGCCGCTGCGTCGACCGCATCCGGGGCGACAGCCGCCGCGCCGAGGCGGTCGTGGATGTGGACCAGGTTTCCGCCCCGTCGCCGGCCGAGACCGAGGGCCTGGACCTCGTCCGCGCCCTGGCCGGGCTGGACCATGATCACCGCACGGCCGCGGTCCTGCACCTCTGCGAGGGCCTGACCCTGGCCGAGGTCGCCGCCGCGGTCGGCGTGCCCCTGGGCACCGCCAAGTCCCGCATCTTCCACGCCCGCCGCCGGCTCAAGGCGGCCCTGTCCGGAGACACCTGATGACCCAAGAGACTGACCGCCTGCGCGCCGCCCTCGAGGCGGATGACGAGGCCTTCCTGAACAGCCTGGAGAAGGAGCGCGGCCTGTTCGCCCAGATCGGCGAAACCTTTCGCGGCCCCATGCGGGCCATGACCATCGCCGCCAATGTGGTGGTCCTGATCGCCACGGCGGTCGGCCTGTGGGCCGTGTGGAAGATGTTCGACGCGTCCTCGACCCGCGACCTGATCCTGTGGGCCGCCGCCGCCTGGGCCGCCTGGACCATGCAGATCGGCATCAAGCAATGGATCTGGTCGCGGGTGAACACCCTGTCGATCCTGCGCGAGATGAAACGGATGGAGCTGCGCATGGCCGCCCTGGAGGCGCGCCTGAGGTGAGGCTTGAGCGGGGCCGGGCGGAGCGATAGGGCTAGATTCGTCCTTCCTCCGCGCGAGTCGATCATGAGCTACAAGCCCCTGTTCTCCCGCGCCCTGGGCGCTGACCCCAAGCGGCTGCACTTCGCCGCCCACAGCCACCACCTGTGGCCCGACGCCAGTTTCAACGGCCAGGTGCAGGCCTGGGCCGACGCCAACCGCCACGCCGACCGCAAATGGGAGCTGATCTTCGGCGAGGTGGTGCCGGAGGCGCAGGGCCATGTGGCGCGCGAGCTCAAGCTGCCCTCGCCCGACACCGTGGTGTTCGCCCCCAACACCCACGACTTCCTGGTCCGCATCGTCTCGGCGGTGGAGAAGAAGCCGGTCCGCATCCTGTCCACCGACGGCGAGTTCCATTCCTTCCGCCGCCAGGCGGCGCGCTGGGAGGAGGCCGGCGAGGCGGTGGTGACCCGCGTGCCCATCGCCCCCTTCGACACCTTTCCGGCCCGCTTTCTGGAAGCGGCGCGTGCGGGGGGCCACGACCTGATCCTGGTCAGCCAGGTGTTCTTCCGCACCGGCTGGATGGTCGAGGCGCTGGACGAGCTGGCGGCCCTGGCCGACCCCGCCGGGCCCTGGGTGGTGGTGGACGGCTACCACGGCTTCATGGCCGCCCCCACCAATCTGTCAGCGGTGGCGGACCGGGTCTTCTACGTCACCGGCGGCTACAAATACGCCATGTCCGGAGAGGGCGCGGGCATTCTGCATGCGCCGCCCGGTTTCGGCCCGCGGCCGGTCGTGACCGGCTGGTTCGCCGAGTTCGGGGACCTGCAGGGTCCGCCGGGCGGGGTGGGCTACACCACCGACGCGGGCCGGTTCTGGGGCGCCACCTTCGACTCCACGCCCCTGTACCGCTTCAACGCCGTGCGCCGCATGCTGGACCACGAGGGCCTGACCACGGCGGACGTGGCCGCCCATGCGCGTTCGCTTCAGGCCCAGTTCGCCGAGGCCGCGAGCGCCGGGCGCTGCGGGCGGCTGAAGGAGGCCGAATTGCTCAATCCGGTGCAGGGCCACGCCCGTCGGGCGCGTTTCCTGGCCTTCCGCCACCCGGACGCCCAGGCGTGGAAAGCCCGGCTGCAGGACGTGGATGTGATCACCGACGTGCGCGACGACGTGCTGCGCTTCGGCTTCGGCCTGTATCAGAACGAGAACGACGTGGAGCGCCTCATCGAGGTCTGCCGCCGCGTTCTGTGACGCGGCTCAGAAGAAGGTGGCGTCTTCCTGCTTCTCGGCGCGCGGCGCCTCGCGCGGCGTCGTCGGGCGCGACGGCGTGGGGCGGGAAGGCTCGGCGCGGCTGCCCCCGGGCGCCGGATCGACCGGGGAGCTCATGGGCGGCTCGCCGGGCGTGGGCGCCCCGGACGGCGGGATCTCGGGCAGGTCGCCCACCTCGGGATAGGGCAGGGGCTCGGGCGCGAAGTCGTCCTCGCGCGGCGTCTCGGCCGGTGAGGTCTGGTCAGGCGCGTCCAGGTCGTCGCGGATGAAGGCCCAGGAGCGGGGATCGGAGCAGGCGCAGGCCTTCAGATAGCCCTCGCGGTCCCGCCACAGGATCAGCGGATAGCCGGCCCCCACGCCCTGGCCCCGCAACAGGCCGTTCAGCCGGTCGATGAAGTCACGCCCCGCCTGGACCACGGCGCCCCGGGCCAGATTGCCGTCGGCGCCGGGAATGCCCGCCGCGGTCCAGTTGCGGCTGGGGGTGGCGGTCCAGCGCTCGTAGAGGGTCCAGTCGCGGCTCAGCCAGATCTCGGCCACGGTGGCGCGCTCGGCGGCCGTGGACTGGGCCATCCCCTCACGGTCCGGCCGGGCGAAGACGATGATGCGAGGCTCGACCCCGGCCGCGCGCAGCTTGGGGAACTCCTCGCGCTCGTAGCGCTGGGCCGCGGCGCTGTCGCGCCAGGCCACCATGTAGAGCGGCTCGCCGCCGCCGCCGGGCGAGATCCACGAGGCCTCGTCCAGCAGGCGCTGGATCTCGGCCTGGTCCCGCTGGATCACCACCGGCTGGAACCGGGCGTAGAAGTTCCAGTAGGCCCAGTACCCGCCTCCGGCGAGCCCGAGGCCGATGATCAGCGCCAGGGCGCTCCAGACCAGAAATCGACGCATGGACGGCTCCCCCGATTCAACTGGGCCCTACATAGCGCGGGAATGAGCAAAAATCAGGCCGGACGCGTGATGGAGGATTCGTCACTGCATCCGCCAGTGGATCGGCAAGCGGATGAGCGCTTACCGCACCTGGTGTGGCGCTGTGTCATCACTCCATTCGGAAGTTCGTCGTCCAGCTGATGATCACCGTGGGGACCTCGGTCACTGAACGGTCGACGTTTCTCAGACGTCCGCTCCGTGTCGCGCGAAGGGCGGCTTGGCCAAAGCCGCCATCTGCAGGCCACTCTGTTTCGACCACGCATTCCCGCAACCGACCGTCCGGCTGCGTCAGGCAACTCACCACAGCCACGCCCCGTGTGTAGGTGGGACCCATAGGATACGAGCCACTAGGCTGACGGGCCCATTCAAGGTTTACGGGCAACCCATTCTCGGGGAGATCCTCCAGAAACACGTCGCGCGGGTCGTCCACAGGCTTGCCGCATGCCTCCAACGTCTGGTTCACGGCTGAGGCAGACGCCGGAATCTCAAAGACGTAGCGCAGGTTTTCGCCATTCGGCCCAGCTTCGCTGACAATGATGTCCAGAGTGCCTCCTTCGCGAAGGCGGCGCGCGTAGAACGCGGGCATGTAGCTGAAAGCGGTTTGCGCTTCCTCTCCGACGAACCAGCTTTGTTGACCCCAATCATCATCCTGGAACCGCACCCGCATCTGACGGGTGACGCCCTCCTCGGGAGCGAGGCCGGTCACGAGGAGATGAAAGGATTCGTCCTTGCATCTGGCGAGTACGCCCCGGCCGCCTTCATACGCCACGAAAGCGGCGGTCAGATCCTCGTCAGGATCGACAATGACCTCCCAATCCGATGTGTCCTGCGCGGCGGTCGTCATGGCGACAACAGCCAGAATGGCCGCCAATGCCTTCATCACGCCTGCTCCACCGCCTGTTCGATGGCGCCGAAGAGGGTGTGGCGGCTGTCGTCCAGCATCTCGATGCGGACGGTGTCGCCGTGCTTCAGGAAGGGGGTTTCGGCCTTGCCGCGCAGGATGGTCTCGACCGTGCGGACCTCAGCGATGCAGGAGTAGCCCAGGCCGCCGTCGCTGACGGGCTTGCCGGGACCGCCGTCGGCGTCGCGGTTGGACACGGTGCCCGAGCCGATGATGGAGCCGGCGCCGAGGGTGCGGGTCCTGGCCAGATGGGCGATCAGGGTTCCGAAGTCGAAGGTCATGTCTACCCCGGCGTCAGCCTTGCCGAAGGGCCGGCCGTTCAGGGTGACGGTCAGCTCGCCGTGCAGCTTGCCGTCCTTCCAGCGGTCACCCAGGGCGTCGGGGGTGACGAAGACGGGCGACAGGGCGCTGGCGGGTTTGGACTGGACGAAGCCGAAGCCCTTGGCCAGTTCGCCGGGGATCAGGTTGCGCAGGGACACGTCGTTGACCAGGCCGATCAGGCGGATGTGGCCCAGCGCCTCCTCGCGGGTCACGCCCTGGGGCACGTCGCCGGTCACGACCACGATCTCGGCCTCCAGGTCGCAGCCCCAGGCTTCGTCCTTCAGCGGGATGGGGTCGCGGGCGCCGAGCATGGAGTCCGAGCCGCCCTGATACATGAGGGGGTCGGTCCAGAAGCTGTCGGGCATCTCGGCGCCGCGCGCCTGACGCACCAGCGCCACGTGGTTCACATAGGCCGAGCCGTCGGCCCACTGATAGGCGCGAGGCAGGGGCGCGGCGGCGTCGCGCTCGTGGAACCGGCCGCGGGGCACGGCTTCGTGCTCGAGGCTTTCTGCCAGGGCGCGCAATTGCGGTTCACAGCGGTCCCAGTCGTCCAGCGCCGCCTGCAGCGTCGGGGCGATCAGGAAGGCGTCGGTGAACCAGTTCAGGTCGTTGGAGACGACCACGAGGCGGCCGTCACGGCCGTGCTTGAGCGATGCGAGTTTCATGCCTCAGGCTTAAAGCCCGCGCGGCCCGATGGGAAGGCGTCAGGACAGGTTCGCCCGGGCGCGGCGCAGCTCCCGCATCCGAGCCTCCTTGTCGCGCCAGTGGTCGGCGAAGGCGTGGATGGCCGCGCGCAGGCGCTCGATCTCGGCGCGGCGGTCCGGGGCGTGGCTCTCCTTCGATGGGGCGCAGGCGTCGGGCTTGTCGCCGTGGCCGGTCTCGTAGCCCTTGCCCGCTTCGCCGCCGCCCGCGTGGACCACGAGCTTGCCGGTGTTGACCACGACGAGCTCGGAGGCGCGTGCGGGCGCGGCGCGGCCATGCTCGGCGCCGGGATGGGGCTCATGCTTGTCCGGCCTGGGGTCCAGCACGTCGCGGATCGTCGCGCACGGGCCGGTGACGCCGTCGGCCAGGGCCAGGACGCCGCCGAGGCGCCGGTCGATGACAGTCAGGAGGCCGCGCGCCCTGGCGTGGACCTCGTCGCGCGAGGCCTTCAGGGCCGTCTCGGCCGCCTTGCGCACCTCGTTGTAGAGGGCGTCGCAGGGGTCTTTGGGCTTCGGCCCCATCTGCTCGCGGGCGTACCAGCCGCACAGGAGCGCGAGCAGAAGCAGGAGCAGGAACAGGAGCAGGATCACCGGCGGGACGCTGAGGAACAGGTCCGAGTCGGCGGGGTAGGCGGCGGCCGGGGTGTCGAACTCCGATGGATACATGGCGCGCCTCCCCTGATCTTCTGCGCGCCGCCATCTTGGCCCAGCGGCGCCGTGTGGCAATGGAAAAGGTTAACGGAGGTCGTCGAACGAAGGTCTCAGGGCTCCGATGCGTCCTTCGTCAGGGTCGCGCCGGCCTCGGCGCCCTCGCCGGCGCCGGGGTCGCGCACCTCCACCTCGACGCGCACGGCGCCGGGCGGGTCATGGGCCCAGATGTAGCGGCGCTCGATCTCCACCTCGCGGCCCGAGGGGGCGAAGCCGGTGAAGCTGTCGCCCCAGGGGGTGATGCGGGTCAGTTCGGGCCAGGACAGGCCGCAGGCGGCGTCCAGCTCCTCGATGGCCATGGCCGAGAGCTCGTCGTCATTCACAGCCATCGGCGCACCCTGGCCTTGTAGGCGCGGTAGGGCTCGCCGAACTTGCGTTCCAGATAAGCCTCCTCGCGGACGATGACGAAGCGGTCGATGACGATCAGGCAGGGCAGGATCATGGCCGCGGCCAGCGGGCTGTCGAGGCCGATGGCCAGTCCGGCGTAGATGATGGTGAAGCCCACATAGATCGGGTTGCGACTCAGGGCGTAGATGCCGTTCGTGACCAGCGCCGTGGAGGGCTTCCACGGCTCCACCGCCGTGCGTGCGCGCCGGAACAGGCCCGCCGCCCAGCCCTCGACGACCAGGCCCGTGACGATCAGCACAAGGGCGGCGCCGCGCCGCCACAGGTCGGGCAGGCCCAGGGAGGGCTCGCCGATCAGATTGCCCAGGGTCCAGCCGCCCGCCAGGAAGGCCAGGAAGATGATGGGCGGCGGGGCGATGACGCCGGGGATGTCGCGGGGTTCGGAGGTCATGGCGTCAGGATATCGCTCGGCTCGCGTTGGAGGAAGTTTCAGACCCGGGGCGCGAAAAACAGGGTCCGAATTGTACGAATTGTCCGAAATCGCTGTCTTGCTCCTGACGCGCCCCGGCCATTGTAAGGCGCCGGGAAGGAGCGGGATCAAATAAATCCGGAATTCAGTCCTCGTCGCCGTAGATGGCCACGCGGGCTTCGCTGTCGGAGGCAACCGCGCCCCGGTACATGCCCGAGGTATTGAGGCTGAAGACCACGTTCCCCTCGACGTCCAGGGCGATGACGCCGCCGTCGCCGCCCAGTTCGCCCACCTGCCGGATCTCCGCGTCGGCGGCGGACTGGATGTCGCCGCTGATGGCGGTTCTCAGGCAGATGTCCCGCGCGACCGTGGCGCGGATGAAATATTCGCCCGAGCCGGTGGCCGAGACGGCGCAGCCGTCGATGTTGGAGGCGTAGGTGCCCGCGCCGATCACCGGCACGTCGCCGACCCGGCCCCAGCGCTTGGCGGTCATGCCGCCGGTGGAGGTGGCCGCCGCCAGCCGCCCTTCGGAATCCAGCGCCACGGCGCCGACGGTGCCGAATTTGCGCTCGTTCAGGGGCGGGGCGGGCAGGTCGGCCTGCGCCCCGGCGGAGGGCGCGCCTGCGGGGCGCTCGGGGACCGGCAGACCCTGCGCCTCAAGGGCGTTGACCAGCCCGCGCCAGCGGCGCTCGGTGAAGAACCAGGACGGGTCCGCCTGCTCCAGATCCTGTTCGACGGCGAAGGCGTCGGCGCCCTGGCCGATCAGCATGACGTGGGGGGACCGCTCCATGACGGCGCGGGCCAGGGCGATGGGATGGCGGGTGCGGGTGACGCCCGCCACGGCGCCGAGGTTCAGGTCGGTCCCGTCCATGATGGCCGCGTCCAGTTCATTGGCCCCGGCGGCGGTGAAGACCGCGCCGCGCCCGGCGTTGAACAGGGGATCGTCCTCCATCAGCTGGACCGCCGCCTGCACCGCGTCGAGAGCCGAGCCGCCGTTGCGGAGCACCGCCGCGCCCGCCTCCAGCGCCGTGGACAGAGCCGCGCGATAGGCGGCGTCCTGTTCGGGGCTGAGATCGGCGCGCTCGATGACGCCCGCGCCGCCGTGGATGGCCAGGGACCAGCGGGGCTCCGCGTCCTGGGCCTGGGCCGCGCCCGCGCACAGGGTGAGGCTGATGATCGTGGCCGCTGCGGCCAGGGCGGTGTTTTTCATAGGAAGGCGTCCCTCATGGCTCCCCGCCGTCATCACCCGGCTTGTCCCGGTGATCCATACGCTCCGACCTTGCGAGGTGATCAGTGGCGACCTGAACACCCCGCCTTCGCCATGTCAAAGCGCGCGTATGGATGACCCGGGCGAGCCCGGCCATGATGATTGTGATGTCAGGAATCCGTCAGTGCCGCCCCGAGCGCCAGCGCCAGACGCGGCCGATGAGCCAGGGAAGGAAACCGACGACGAGCCCGATCAGCACCAGCTCCCAGTAGCCGGCGCGGGGCAGAAGGGCGTAGGCGGCCAGAACGGCCAGGCCCGCCAGCGGCGGGCCCAGCCAGGGCAGCCATCGGGGCGGCGTCCTCACCGCCGGGCCTCGATCAGGCGTCCACCTTGATGACGCCGCGCCGGATCTGGTCCAGCTCGATGGAGTCGAACAGGGCCTGGAAATTGCCCTCGCCGAACGCCTGGTTGCCCTTGCGCTGGATGATCTCGAAGAAGATCGGGCCGAAGGTGTCCTGGGTGAAGATCTGCAGCAGGATGCCGTCCTCGTCCGAGCCGTCGATCAGGATGCGGTTCTCGCGCATGCGAGCCACGTCCTCGCCGTGGTTGGGCAGGCGTTTGTCGATCAGATCGAAATAGGTCTCGATCGTATCCTGGAAGGGGATGCCGCGACGCTTCATCTCCTCGACGGTCTCGAAGATGTTGTCGGTGGCCAGGGCGATGTGCTGGATGCCCTCGCCGTTGTAGCGCTTCAGGAATTCCTCGATCTGGGAGTTGTCGTCCTGGCTCTCGTTCAGGGGGATGCGGATGGCGCGGTCCGGCGCGATCATGGCCTGGGACAGCAGGCCGGTCGCCTTGCCCTTGATGTTGAAATATTTCTGCTCCTCGAAGGCGAAGACGTCGCCGTAGAAGCCCGACCAGGTGCGCATCTGGCCGCGGCGCACATTGTGGGTCAGGTGGTCGAGGCTGAACAGGCCGACGGCGTTCTTGCGCTCGGCCTCCTGCCAGCCCTCGATCTCGGTCCAGCCGTCGTAGAGGGAGCCGGCCTCGCCGTATTTGTCGACGAGGTAGAGCAGCGAGCCGCCGATGCCTTGCAGCACATAGGGGTAGCCGTCGCCCAGCGCGCCGCCCTCGTGGCCCTCAGCCGCCTTGGCGCCGCGCGAAACGGCGCCGTCGAAAGCGGCTTTCGCATCGGCCACGCGGAAGGCCATGCCGTTGGCCGAGGGGCCGTGGTCGTCGGCGAACGCCCTGGCCTGCCCCTTGGGCGAGCGGTGGACGATCATGTTGATGTCGCCCTGCTTCAGACGCACGGCGTCGGTCCGGGGATGCACATGGGACTGGGTGAAGCCCATCAGCTCCAGCCGCGCGATCATGGCCTTGGGCTCCGGGCCGGTAAACTCGACGAATTCGAAGCCGTCCACGCCTAGCGGATTCTCGGCGTCCAGAGCCTTGGCGGCGGCGGTCTGAGGGGCGTCGTGCATGGGGGGTCTCCCTGAGTCTTGTACGTCCCGGGCGCGTTCGCCCCGGGGATTTGGCCCGGAACCTAGGCGTCGAAGCGACGCGGGACAAGAACGGGCGCCATATGGAAACCTTTGTCAGGCAGGATCGCTCCCGCTCATGACCCAGGTTCACGCAGACATGACCGACGCCGCAAGCGCGGGCGACCACTCCGGCAATGGGGGACGGCATCAGGACGACGCTCGCCGCGGCGCCATCGACATGATCGTCCACCTGGCCCGCGAAGGCGCGGCGGAGGGCCTGACCCTGCGCGACATCCGCGACCATCTGGATGAGCGCGGCTTCGGCCTGATGATGCTGATCCTGTCGATCCCGTGCCTGGTGCCGGCGCTGTACGGCGTGCCGCAGGTGCTGGGTGTTCCCATGCTGCTGCTGGCCGGGCAGATGCTGGTGGGGCGTCAGGAGCCGTGGCTGCCCGCGACGGTGCTGGACCGGCGCGTGCCCGCGTCCTGGCTGAAGCGCATGGCCGATTTCGCCGACAACCGCCTGCGCTGGACCGAACGGCTGTCGCGGGCGCGGCTCCGGGTCTTCGCCGCCGGCCCGGCCGAGCAGGTGGCGGCCTTCTTCATGATCGTGGCGATCCTGACCATCGTCCTGCCCATGACCAACACCGTGCCCTCGGTGGGACTGGCGCTGATGGCGGCGGGCCTGATCCAGCGGGACGGCCTGTTCGTGCTGGTCGGGATGGGGGTGGCGGCGGGCTGGGCCCTGTTCCTGGGTCTGGTGGTGGCGGGGGTGGTGCTGGGG
>NZ_JADWOW010000025.1:0-379 GCF_015767455.1 Brevundimonas sp. BAL450 | reverse complement strand
GAAGCCGGGAGGGTTTGGCCCTTAGAAGTTGATGTCGATGGTGGCGCGCCGGTTGAGCGGCTCACGCACGCCGTCCGCGGTCGGACGGGCCAGATCGGTTTCACCGCGGGCGTCCAGTTGGACGACGCCGCCGGAGACACCTTGGGCGACCAGGGCGTCAGCCACGGTGCGGGCCCGGCGCTGGGACAGACCCAGGTTGTACTGGGCCGAACCCGAGGTGTCGGTGTGGCCGACGATCAGCACGCGCGTCGGGCTGCCCGAGCGAGCGTGGTTGGCCGCGGCGGTCACCACGTTGCGCGCTTCCGCGGTCAGGTCCGAGCGATCCCAGTCGAAGTAGACCACGAACTGTTCGGCAGCCGGCGCCGGCTGCCGAACAGTT
>NZ_JADWOW010000024.1:0-25020 GCF_015767455.1 Brevundimonas sp. BAL450 | reverse complement strand
GGCGCCGCGCCGCCGGAAAAAGTCAGGGCCCCGCCATAGCGGGCGTCGCCCACCAGGGGCCGCCCGATGTGCGCCATGTGCACACGCAGCTGATGCATGCGCCCGGTCATGGGCTCCAGCTCGATCAGGGCGCCCTGATCGTTGGCGGACAGGGTGCGGTAGCGGGTTCGCGACGGCTGGGCGCCGGGCGTGCCCTCCTCCACCACGCGCATGTGGCTCTCGCGGCCGACCTCCTGACGCAGCAGATGGGCGTCGATCTCGCCGCCGCGCGGGTCCGGCTCGGATTCGATCAGGGCCAGATAGGTCTTGCGGAACCGCTTGGCCTGCAGCGCCTTGCCGAGAAAGGCCGTCGCCGGCTTGGTCTTGCCCGCCAGAATCACGCCGGAGGTGTCGCGGTCCAGCCGGTGCACCAGATCGGGCCGCTTGCCGTTCGACCGGGCGAAGGCCCACAGCAAATCGTCCAGCGTATGCGCCTGAATGCGCCCGCCCTGGCTGGACAGGCCCGAAGGCTTGTCGAAGGCGATGACGTGCGCGTCCTCGTGGATGATCCACGAGCGGACGGCGGCGATGTCCTGATCGGACAGGGTGACGGGCGGCTGGAAACTCACGCCCGCGACTTAGGCCATTCCCGGCCGCCCGTCAGCCCTCAGCGCAGAACGCCCTTCTTGCCCATGGTCCAGGCGTACCAGGCCAGCAGGGCGGCGATCACGACGATGACCCAAGACATGTAGCTCATCATCGCCATCTCGGGCGGCAGCGGCGGCGGGTTGATGAACTGGCCGTAGATCAGGCTGATGACCGCGCCCAGCAGGGACAGGCCGAAGGCCGGAACCGCCAGTCTGTTGCGCAGCAGGAGCAGGATAGAGCCGATCACCGCGCCCCAGACGCCCAGAATCCAGGGCCCCCACATCCACGTCGGCATGGCCAGATAGTAGTCGATCATGGCCTGCGAGAAGCCCATCTCGCGCATGTAGGCCTCGCCGCGCGTGGTGGTCATCACGAAGTCAAAGGCGCCGTAGCCGTTCCAGAGCAGCGAGACGATCCCCACCACCCACAGGTGCCATGGCGCCTTTGCCGCGGACGAAGCGCCCGTATTGGTATCGGTCATTGTTTCCTCCCCAGGTTGCCGATGGGCGGACGCTACGCCGATTTCCGCGAACGGCAACGGTTATCAAGCGTCACTTTCAGGCTGCCCCCGCGCATGCTCGATCTCGCGGCGCAGGAAGTGGTTCAGGGCGGTGCGCAGGGCGGCGATGGCGGCCAGTTGGCCGATCTCGGTCCAGGTGGGCGCCACGGCGGTCTTGAGGATGTCGGCGGCCAGCAGGAACTCCAGCCCCAGCACCAGCCAGCGACCCAGCCGCAGCCGGATCTCCTCCTTCTTGCTCAAGGCCGGATAGGTGCGGCCCTCCGGATGCAATTCGGCGTTGAAGGCGCCCACGACCCGGACCACCGCCTCGACCACGGCGGCGGCGATGATGATCACCGCCAGCAGTTCAACACCGGTCGCCAGCCACAGGACGACGCTCTTGAGGCTTTCAGGCTCCATCCGGGCCTAACGTGGCCGTAGGGATGGGGTTCAGTCGTCCTGCGGCGTCATCCCCGCCCGCATGGCCGCCCAGCGCTCCAGCCGCTCCCTGACCTTCGCCTCATGCCCCTCGCCCTTGGGCTTGTAGAAGACCCGGCGCTCCATCTCGTCGGGGAAGTAGTTGGCGCCCGAAAAGCCCTCAGGCGTGTCCGGGTCGTACTGGTAGCCCTTGCCGTACCCCAGGTCCTTCATGAGCTTCGTGGGCGCATTGCGGATGTGGGCGGGGGGCATGAGGCTGCCCGTTTCGCGGGCGGCCTTTGACGCCGCCTTGTACGCTTCATAGACGCCGACGGACTTGGGTGCGGTGGCCAGATGGACCACCGCCTGTGCCAGGGCCAGTTCGCCTTCGGGCGACCCCAGAAAGTCGTAGGTGTCCTTCGCGGCATTGGCGACGAGGATCGACAGGGGGTCCGCCTCGCCGATGTCCTCCACCGCCATGCGCACGATGCGGCGGGCCAGATAGAGCGGGTCCTCGCCCCCGTTCAGCATCCGCGCCAGCCAGTAGAGGGCGGCATCCGGGTCCGATCCGCGAACCGATTTATGCAATGCAGATATGAGGTTATAGTGCTCTTCTCGACTTTTGTCGTAGGCGGGTGCGCGCTTCTGCAAGGTCCCGGCAAGGGCCTGGACGTCCAGCGGTTCCCCGCCAGCCAGACCGAACAGCACCTCTGACATGGTCAGCAGATAACGGCCGTCCCCATCGGCCAGAGCCAGCAGGGCATGGCGCGCTTCGGGGGTGAGGGGGAGGTCTTTCTCCTCCTGCGCCTCCGCCCGCGTCAACAGTTGACCCAGCGCCTCGTCGTCTAGCCGTTTCAGCACGAACACCTGCGAACGGGACAGCAGCGCGCCGTTCAGTTCGAACGACGGGTTCTCGGTGGTGGCCCCCACGAGGGTGACGATCCCCTCCTCCACGAACGGCAGGAAGCCGTCCTGCTGGGCGCGGTTGAAGCGGTGGATCTCGTCCACGAACAGCAGGGTGGACTGACCGGCGGCGCGGCGGCCGCGCGCGGTCTCGAACGCCTTCTTCAGGTCCGCCACGCCGGAAAACACGGCGCTGATCTGCTGGAACTGATAGCCCGCCGCCTGGGCCAGCAGGCGGGCGATGGTGGTCTTGCCCGTGCCCGGCGGACCCCAGAGGATCATGGAGCCCAGGCGTCCGGCCTCGATCATGCGGCGGATCGGACCGCCCTCGCCCAGCAGATGGTCCTGACCCACCACCTCTTCCAGCGAACGCGGACGCAGGCGGTCGGCCAGGGGCGCGTCGGGAGGGTGAACGCCTGAGGCTTCGAACAGATCGGTCATGTTGGACAGATAGGCGCTGGCCGCCTCCCCGTCATCCGGTCATGCGCCGAAGCGGCCGCTGATGCGCTGACCCCGCCGTTCGATGGTGACTTCCCAGCGCGCGGAAGCGGCCAGCGCCTGTTGCAGTTCGGCGACCGAGCCGATCTCGCGGCCGTTGATCTCGCGCACGATGTCGCCCGGACGGAAGCCCGCGCGGGCGGCGTAACCCCGGCCCGACAGACGGGTGACGATCACCCCCTCCCCGGCCGCGAAGGCGTCGCCGCCGATGCGGTCGGCCAGGGCCGGCGAATAGGCGGCCACGGTGGCGCCGGCCATCAGACCCCGCTCGATGAGCACCTGATCGGGGTCGCGGTCCCCGGGAAGCGGCTGGACGGTGGCGTTCACGACCTGGCTGCCTCCATCCCGCAGGACGGCGATCTGCGCCCGCTCGCCGGGGCGGCGCGAGCCGACGCGGAAGTTTAGGCCCGAGGCGTCGTTGATCTCGACGCCGTCCACGGCGGTGATGACGTCGCCCTCTCGGATGCCCGCCCGGTCGCCGGGTCCGCCCGGATACAGGGAGGTGACCAGCACCCCCTGGGGACGGGGCAGGCCCAGGCTGCGGGCGATCTCGGCGGTGACGGGTTCGCTGCGCACGCCCAGCCACGGCCGGATCACCGCCTCGGCGCCGCCCAGGGCGCTCTCCAGCACCTGACGCACGGTCTGGGCGGGTACGGCGAAGCCGACGCCGGCCGAGGTGCCCGAGCGCGAGAAGATGGCGGTGTTGATGCCGATCAGGTCGCCGTCCATGTCCACCAGCGCCCCGCCGGAGTTGCCCGGATTGATGGCCGCGTCGGTCTGAATGAAGGAGGCGGCGTCCGAAATGCCGGTGTTGGTGCGGTTCAGGGCCGAGATGATGCCGTTGGTCACCGTCTGGCCCACGCCGAACGGATTGCCGATGGCCAGCACCAGATCGCCCACCAGATGCTGCTCCTGATCGTCGATGGGCAGAACCGGCAGGCCGCCCTCCACGTCCTGGAGCTGCAGCACGGCGATGTCGGACTGCGGGTCGGCCAGCAGCACCTCGCCGCGGTACTCGCGGCGGTCGGCCAGGGTAACGGTGATCTGCTGGGCGCCCTGGATGACATGGTTGTTGGTCACCACCACCCCGTCGGAGCGCACGATGACGCCGGAGCCGATGGAGGACGCCTGCTGCCGGGAGCGGCCGGTGAACATCTCGAAGAAGGGGTCCGTGCGCCGGCTGGACACCGCCGCGATGTTCACCACCGCCGGGCTCGCAGCCGCGGCCACGGGGGCGAACGAGGTGCGCATGGCGCCGGCGTCGCCCGGGACCACCCGCTCTGTGCTTCCAAAGGTGTTGGGCTCGGGGAAGCCGCCGTCCTGGGCGGCGGTCTCGTCGGCGTTGCCGCAAGCGGCGAGAACCAGAACGGCGGCAAGGGCGGCGGAGGACAGTTTCATGGTCTGGATCAGGGAATTGTTCATGCGGAATGTCACGATGCCAAGCTGACCCCTGATTTGGGACAGGATCAAGGCGGGGCAAGAGCGGGGCCCCGCACGGCCCGCCCCGGTCAGGGCCGGATCAGGGCCGGCGCGACATCCTCAAGCGAACCGTCGCCGTGGGGCGCGGCGATCCCCAGCAGGTGCGCCAGCAAGGGCTGGACGTCCACGGCGTCCATGTCCTGAAGGGTCACGCCCGACCGGATGCCGGGACCGCTGGCGATGAACAGGGCGGCCATCTCCGGCGCCCGGTTATCATAGCCGTGGGCGCCGCCGGGGCCCCGCACGGGCCACGCGCGGGTGGCCACCAGCCAGCCGGTGTCGGGCAGGCACAGGATGGCGGGCACGCGCGGATGGCGGCCATAGGCCAGGCGCGCCGGCAGATCCGTCTTGTTGAAGCATTCCATGTTCGGGTGACGGCGGACCAGGGCGGACTGGACCTCCGCCTCATGGCCCGGCGCGGGGTTGAGGCCGGCGAAGGCGCCCGCGTGGACGACCTGAACGGCTTCCATGTTGATCAGGTCGTCCAGATAGACGGCGCGATCCGGCGAGGTCGCGGCCATGCCGTGGTCGGCGACGATGACCAGAACGGTGCGATCCGCCAGGCCGCGCGCTTCAAGTCCCGCGATCAGCCGGGCGATGGAGGCGTCCACGGAGGCGACGGCCTCGCTCGTCTCGGGAGCGGCGGGGCCGTGATGATGTCCGGCCGTGTCCACGATGTCGAAATACAGGGTGGCGAAGTCGGGCCGCTGGCCGCCCGGCAGATCCAGCCAGGCCAGCACCCGGTCCACCCGCGCATCGCCGGGCAGGGACTGGTCGAAGACGGTCCAGTGGCGGGGGCGCACGCCGTCGATCTCGGCCTCCGAGCCCGGCCAGAACATGGTCCCGGTGGTCAGGCCCGCGCGCTCGGCCGTGACCCAGATGGGCTCACCCTCGTCCCACCAGTCGCCATTGGTGACGGCGGCGGCGTTGCCGAGCGAGAAGCGACCGAGTTCAGCGTCAACCATGGTGTTGTTGACGATGCCATGGCGGTCCGGGTGCAGGCCCGTCACCAGGGTGTAGTGGTTGGGGAAGGTCACGCTGGGGAACGACGGCCGCATGGCGGCGAAGGCGCCGTCCGCGCGCAGGTCGCTGAGGGTGGGCGTCACGCCCCGGTCCAGATAGTCCGGCCGAAACCCGTCGATTCCCACCAGGATCACCAGCGGCCGGGCGCCGGGAGCCCCCTCCTCCGGCGCCATGGTGGCGCAGGCCGACAGGGTCAGGGCGAACAGGATCAGCAACAGGCGGGACATGGGAACTCCGGACTCGGCAATGGCCTCATTGCCTAATCTTAATCCGTGACAGGCGTCTTACGGCTTGCGACGGAGCGGCGCACCCCGCAAGCTCGAGCTCATGAGCGAACCGGTCATCGAGACACGCGGCCTGTCCAAGGCCTACGGGGCGGTGAAGGCCCTGGACGATTTCAGCCTGACGATCCCGCGCGGCGGGGTTTACGGCGTTCTGGGGCCGAACGGGGCGGGCAAGTCCACCCTGTTCCGCATCCTGCTCGGCCTGATCCGGCCCACGGCGGGCGAGGCGCGGGTGATGGGCGGTCCCGTCGGGGACGTCAACGCCATGCGGCGCATGGGCTCCATGATCGAGACGCCGCGCTTTCCGCCCTACATGACCGCCCGGCAGGTGCTGGAGTGGGTGTCGCTGGGCCACGGTCAGGCCGTGGACCGCACCGCCATCGCCGCCTGGCTGGAGCGGGTGGGCCTGACGGCGGCCGCCGACCGCAAGGTGCGGGGCTTCTCCGTCGGCATGGCCCAGAGGCTCGGCGTGGCCGCGGCCCTGATGACCCGGCCCGAGCTGATCATCCTCGACGAACCCACCAGCGGCATGGACCCGCCCGGCATTCAGGAGATGCGCGCCTTGATCCGGTCGCTGGCCGACGATGACGGGGTGACGGTGGTGATCGCCAGCCACCAGCTGGCCGAGGTCCAGAAGCTGTGCGACCGGGTGGCCATTCTGAACAAGGGGCGGCTTTCGGCTGAGGGCGCGGTCGCCGATCTGGTGGCCGGGCGCGAGCGCCTGCGCCTGACCCTGCGGCCCGCCGATGCGGCGCTGGGCCTGCTGGGCATGAAGGGCTCGCGCGACGGCGATGCGGTTCTGGCCGCCATCGAGCGGTCCGAGGCGCCCGCCCTGATCCGCGCCCTTGCGGAAAAGGGCGCCGAGATCGAGGAGGCGCGCTGGGTCGGAGCCGACCTGGAGAGCGTCTTCAACCAGTTGACCGAAGAGGACGCGCCCCATGCTGGCTGACGCCATTCGCGCCGAGGGCTATCGTTTCGCCCGCAACCGCACCGCCGTGTTCTGGAGCGTGCTGTTCGTACCGATCGCGGCGCTGATCCTGGGGCTCGTCGTAAGCTTCGCCGCCAAGGGCAACCAGGCCGAACTGGCCGAGGTCAGCGCCGAATTGGGCATGGTCTCCGAGCCGCTGAACCTGGGCGCGGCCCTGGTCAGCAACGCCGCCTCCCTGGCCGGCGGCCCGGTGCTGCTGTTCGTGCTGATCGGCGCGGCGACCCTGTTCGCGGGCGATTACCGGTGGGAGACCTGGCGTCTGATCCGGGCGCGCAACCGGCGCTCCAACCTGATTCTGGGCAAGCTGGCCGCCCTGATCGTCCTGGCCTTCGCCGCCATGGCCGCCCTGCTCATCTTCAGCATGATCGGCGAGCCCATCCGCGCGGCCATCTTCGAACGGGATGTGACGTTCAGCCTCAGCGGTGAGCAGATCGGCGCCTTCCTCGGCCTGTTCGGCCTGGGGTGGCTGAGGGTCGTTCAGTTCGCCATGATCGCCCTGCTTGCCGCGGTGGCGACGCGGTCCCTGCTGGCCGCCCTGTTCATTCCCATGGCCCTAGGCGCCGCCCAGGCCCTCGGAGCGCCCATGCTGATGGGAATGGGCGTCATGCCCGACAGCTGGACCCTGCAACTGCTGCTGCCCGGACAGGCCTTCGACAGGCTCGGGGAGATGATCCTGGGCGGCGAAGGCGCGCCGGGAGTGCCGGTCGCTCTTCAGGTGAAGGCCTGGATCAGCCTGATCGGCTGGACCGTCCTGCCCCTGCTGGCTGCGCTGGCGATCTTCGAGCGGCAGGACCTGTCTAAGGAGTGATCCCGCCGCTCGAGTCGGCTGATCAGCTCAGGATCATGCCGTCGCCGGCGTACAGGGCCTGATCGCCGAGCATCTCCTCGATGCGCAGCAGCTGGTTGTACTTGGCCGTGCGGTCCGAGCGGGCCAGCGAGCCGGTCTTGATCTGCCCGCAGTTGGTGGCCACCGACAGGTCGGCGATGGTGTAGTCCTCGGTCTCGCCCGAGCGGTGGCTCATGACGGCGGTGTAGCCCGCCCGGTGAGCCATCTCGACCGCATCCAGGGTCTCGGACAGGGTGCCGATCTGGTTGACCTTGATGAGGATGGAGTTGGCCAGGCCCTCGCCGATGCCCGCCGCCAGACGCGCCGGATTGGTCACGAACAGGTCGTCGCCCACCAGCTGAATCTTGTCGCCCAGACGCTCGGTCAGCAGACGCCAGCCGTCGAAATCGTCCTCGGCGCAGCCGTCCTCGATGGAGACGATTGGGAAGCGCGCGCACAGGTCGGCCAGATAGGCGACCATGCCCTCCTGATCGATGGTCTTGCCTTCGCCCTCCATGACGTACTTGCCGTCCTTGAAGAATTCGGTGGAGGCCACGTCCAGGCCGAGCTGGAAGTCCTCGCCCGCCAGATAGCCGGCCGCCTCGCCCGCCTTGGTGATGAAGGTCAGGGCCTCGTCGGCGGACTTCAGGTTCGGCGCGAAGCCGCCCTCGTCGCCCACATTGGTGTTGTGGCCCGCGTCCTTCAGCGCCTTCTTCAGGCTGTGGAAGATCTCCGCGCCCATGCGCAAGGCTTCAGAGAAGTTCTCCGCACCCGTGGGCAGGATCATGAACTCCTGGATGTCGATGGGATTGTCGGCGTGGGCGCCGCCGTTGATGATGTTCATCATCGGGGTGGGCAGCATGCGGGCCGAGACGCCGCCCACATAGCGGTACAGTGGCAGGCCCGCCGAGACGGCGCTGGCTTTGGCCGCGGCCAGGCTGACGCCCAGGATGGCGTTGGCGCCCAGTCTGCCCTTGTTCTGGGTGCCGTCCAGCTCGATCATGGACATGTCGATGCGGCGCTGGTCCTCGGCGTCCATGCCCGACAGGGCATCGAAGATTTCCCCGTTCACGGCGTCAATCGCCTGCTGGACGCCCTTGCCCCCCCACATGGCCTTGTCGCCGTCGCGCTTCTCCACCGCCTCGTGGGCGCCGGTCGAGGCGCCGGACGGCACCGCCGCGCGACCGAAGGCGCCGTCCTCCAGCACCACGTCCACCTCGACCGTCGGATTGCCCCGGCTGTCCAAGATCTGGCGGGCGGTGATGTCGGCGATGTCGGTCATGGTCAGGTCCCGGTGCGAGAATTGGAAAGGGCGCGCCAGCCTTTAGCCCGCGCGCCCTCCATAGCCAACTGAAAGCCTGTTACGCGCAGCCTTCCACATACTGGATGGACGGCCCGCCCACGTGGATCATGCTGACGTTTCCGTCCGTGCCGATCTCGTAGACCACGCCGCGCGCGTCGGCGTCTTCACGGTAGGGTTCGTCCGAAGGACCGTCGGTCCAGACGGTGATGTATTCAGCCGGGGCCTCGGCGTATTTGTGCGGGCTGACCTGGGCGTCGGCGCCATAGGCGGCCTTGATGGCGGCGGCGCTGTCGCCGACGCTGAAACCCCGATCGGTTTGCAGATCGGAGCCATTCGACACGGAGATCCGGGTCAGCACGCCCTGCTCCAGCATGAGCAGCAGGTTCTCGGGCGCCCGTTCGGGACGGAACTGGTCGCAGGATTCGGGATCGGGGCCGCCGACGGCGTCGGGGTTGGCGTCCTCGCCCAGAGCCGCGACCACCTCGGCGCGGGTCATGCCGATGCGCAGCGGGCCCCAGCCCTGGGCGCTCAGGGCGTTGGGATCAGGGGTCTGGGCGGGCGCTTCGGCCGGCGTTTCGGGGGCCGAAGCGGCGGGCTCCTCGGACTGGCCGCAGGCAGCCAGGGCGAGGACAGCGATGGAAGGCAGGATGAGGGCGCGGATCATGGGTGGTTCTCCGGGTTGGTCCGAAGAGAACAACGCACGAAAACGGCGCGCGATGAACTCGCGCGCCGTAAAATCTTCTATCCCGCCCGGCCTTCGCGCTTCGCGCGACGTTGGACGGGACGGCAGGTCTAAAGGCCTAGTCTTCCTTGGGCGTCAGAACCTGACGGCCGCGGTAGGTGCCGGTCTTCAGGTCGATGTGGTGCGGGCGCTTCAGCTCGCCCGTGTCCTTGTCCTCGGTGTAGGCGTTGGCGCCCAGGGCGTCGTGGGCCCGTCGCATGTTGCGACGCGAGGGAGATACTTTGCGCTTCGGAACGGCCATGTCCGTCTCATCCAGTCTGGTCGGAGCGTGCCGAACCCTGCGGTCGGACGCGAAAACAATAGCGGCGGCCCATGCAGGCCGCCCCGTGAGCGCGGGCTTATGCCTCAGAGGGCGGGCAAACGCAAGGGGCTGCACACAAGCGAAAACGCCTCCAGCCCATGGCGGCCATCGCCGTCGGCGAGATGGAATGGACAGGACCTCATGACTGCTCTTCGTTCCTGAACTGCTGACCATGGGCGCGTGAAAAGTCGGCCCGGCTCAGCGCGAACCAGACGCTGTCGACCCATGCGTCGCCCACCTGCATGGTCCGTTCGGCCCGGCCGGTTTCACGAAACCCCAGCCGGGTCAGCAGGGCGATGGACGCGGTGTTGTCCGGATCGGCTTCGGCGGTCAGGCGATCGAGGTCGCGCGTGGCGAACACATGGGCGATCACCGCCTGCGCGGCCTCCAGCCCCAGACCGCGCCCCTGCACATCGGGATGCAGGATGAATCCGATCTCGGGCAGCCGATAGAAGCCCGCCTTGCCCACGACCCGGCCCTCGAACTCGACCACGAAATCCTCTGCCAGCTCGGGCGGTGAGTCGATCATCGCGCCCAGCCAGGCCCGCGTCTGATCCAGGGTCTGATGCGGCGGCGTGGACCACCAGCGCGTGGCGCGCGGGTCGGACAGCACGGCGTGCATGGCGTCCAGATCGTCCCACCGCGCCGGCCGCAAGGTCAGTCGCGGTGTGCTCAGCACCACGCCCGGGGTCATCACACCAGCCGGCTCTGGACCACCGCCGCAGCGATGAAGCTGGCGAACAGGGGATGCGGGGCGAAGGGGCGGCTCTTCAGTTCCGGGTGGTACTGCACGCCGATGAACCAGGGATGGTCGGCGCGCTCCACAGTCTCGGGCAGGACGCCGTCGGGCGACAGGCCGGAGATGGTCATGCCAGCCCGCTCGATGGCGTCGCGGTAGTTGATGTTGACCTCATAGCGGTGGCGGTGCCGCTCGCTGATCTCGGTCGAGCCATAGATCTCGGCGATCCTCGAGCCTTCGATCAGGATGGAGTCATAGGCGCCCAGACGCATGGTGCCCCCCAGATCTCCGCCCTGGGCCCGCATGATGCGCTGGTTGCCCTGGGTCCATTCGGTCATCAGGCCGACGATGGGCTCCTCGGCCGGGCCGAACTCGGTGGAGGTGGCCTTCTCCAGCCCGGCCAGGTGGCGGGCCGATTCGATCACCGCCATCTGCATGCCGAAGCAGATTCCGAAATAGGGAATGTTGCGCTCGCGGGCGAAGCGCACCGCCTGGATCTTGCCCTCGGCGCCGCGCTCGCCGAAACCGCCAGGCACCAGCACCGCGTGAGCGCCCTGCAGCCGCTCCTCGCAGGCGTCGCGGGCGCCCTCGAAGGTGTCGGCCTCGACCCAGTCGATGTTGACCTTGACGTTGTTGGCCACGCCGCCGTGGTGCAGCGCCTCGATCAGGGATTTGTAGGCGTCCTTGAGCACCGTGTACTTGCCGACCACGGCCACGGTGACCTCGCCGTCCGGGTTGGTGCGGCGACGGACGATCTCCTCCCAGCCCGACAGGTCGGGCTCGGGCGCGTCATCGATGCCGAAATGGGCCAGGACCTCGGCGTCCAGGCCTTCCTGGTGATAGTCCAGCGGCACCGCATAGATGTCGGCGGAGTCCATGGCCTGGATGACGCCCGAGGGACGCACGTTGCAGAACAGGCCGATCTTGCGCTTCTCGTCCGCCGGGATCGGCTGTTCGCAGCGGCACAGCAGGATGTCGGGCTGGATGCCGATGGAGCGCAGCTCCTTGACCGAGTGCTGGGTCGGCTTGGTCTTCATCTCGCCGGCCGTCTTGATGAACGGCAGCAGGGTCAGGTGGACGAAGCAGCTCTGGCCGCGGGGCAGGTCCTGGCCCAGCTGGCGGATGGCCTCGAAGAACGGCAGGCCCTCGATGTCGCCGACGGTGCCGCCGATCTCGATCAGCACGAAGTCCACGTCCTGGCCGTCATCGGTCTGGGCGGGGCTGAGGCAGAACTGCTTGATCTGGTCGGTGACGTGCGGGATCACCTGGACGGTGGCGCCCAGATAGTCCCCTCGCCGCTCCTTCTCCAGGATGGTCGAATAGATGCGGCCGGTGGTGACGTTGTCGGTCCGGGCCGCCGACACCCCGGTGAAGCGCTCATAGTGGCCCAGGTCCAGGTCGGTCTCGGCGCCGTCGTCGGTGACGAAGACCTCGCCGTGCTGATAGGGGCTCATGGTCCCCGGATCGACGTTCAGATAGGGGTCGAGCTTACGTAGGCGGACTGTGTAGCCGCGAGCCTGCAGAAGCGCGCCGAGGGCGGCGGAAGCGAGGCCTTTTCCCAATGAGGAGACCACGCCGCCGGTGATGAACACATAACGAGGCATGGGAAATTACCTTACCGCCGATTCGGGCGGCGTACTGCGGAGACTTTGAGGGTGTGGCCGGAGGCGGTGGATAACCGCCCTCCGCATCCTACTGGGCGGGCTCGTCGCCGGCCGGCCGGGCGGCCGGGGCGGCGGGAAGGCTGGCTTCCAGATCGTCGAGCGAGGGACCGGTCGGCGCTGTGGGGGCCGTGGGCTGCTCGGCGGCCGGGGCCGTCTGGGCGGCGTCCAGGTCGATGGAGCCCACGGTGGCGGCGTCCAGAATCGAGCTGGAGCCACGCTCCATGTTGCCGACGATGGTCAGGCTGATGGCGCAGAGCGCGAAGGCCCCGCCCAGCCACCAGGTCAGGGTCGTCAGCAGGTTGCCTGCGCCGCGCGCGGTCATGAAGCTGTTGCCGCCGCCGCCCATGCCGAGGGCGCCGCCCTCGGAACGTTGCAGCAGCACCACGCCGGTCAGGGCGAGGCCGATCAGGATCATGACGACGAGGAGAATGGTCTGGAGCATGGCGGGCCTGATATGTGGCGCGAGGGCGCGCCAATCAAGCGGCGGCGTCTATCATTGTTGCGCGCGCGGGGCAACGCATGGCTTGCCGTAAGCCGCGTCAGAGGCGCACGCACCCTTGACGCACGGCGACTGGCCCGAAACCCTGCGCCGGGGTCGCCACGAGCGGCCGAATCCGGGAAGTTCGATGAAGCGTCTGATCCTGTCCGCCTGCGCCGCCGCCCTGCTGACGGCCCTGCCCGTCGCCGCCCAGGTGGGAACGCCCGCCCTGCCCCGCGAGCTGCCGCCCATTCCGGCGCCGGCGGCCCAGCCCTATCCCGGCGTGATCCGGCACCATGTGGACGCCACGGACACCGAACGGAAGATCATCCGGGTGCGCCAGACCATTCCGGTGGCCCAGGCCGGGCCGATGGTGCTGCTGTATCCCAAATACCTGCCGGGCAACCACGCGGCCACAGGGCCCATCCAGCTGGTGGCCGGGGTTCAGGTCAGCGCAGGTGGCGAGCGCGTGGAATGGGTGCGCGACCCGCTGGATCCCTACGCCTTCCATATCGAGGTTCCCGCGGGCGTCAGCGAGATCGAGGTCTCGTTCGATTATCTCAGCCAGCTCAGCCCCAGCCAGTGGCGGGTGCTGATGACGCCGGAAATGCTGAACCTGCAGTTCGAGAAGCTGCTGCTCTATCCGGCGGGCTATGCGCATGACGGGATCATGGTGCAGACCACCGTGCGCCTGCCGGACGGCTGGAACTACGGCGTGGCGCTGGACACGGAGACCTTCGTCGGCGGCGAGGCGGTGTTCGCCCCCATCAGCGTGGAGATGCTGGCCGACAGCCCCATGTTCGCGGGGGCCCACTATCGGGTGTTCGATCTGGACCCGGGCGGGCGCACCCCGGTGAACATGCATGTGGTGGCCGATGATGCGGCGGAGCTGACCGAGGTCGAGGCCCGGCTGGAGCCGTTCCGCAATCTGGTGGATCAGGCCGATCGGCTTTACGGGGTGCGGCCGTTCGACCGGTACGAGTTCCTGGTGGCGACCACGGACCGTCTGGGCGGCATCGGGCTGGAGCATCACCGCTCGTCGGAGAACACCCTGGAAGCGGACATGTTCTCCGACTGGGATTCGGCGCCCTATGGCGATCTGGAGCTGCTGCCCCACGAGTACGCCCACAGCTGGAACGGCAAGTTCCGGCGCCCGGCGGATCAGGCGACGCCCAATCTGAACGTGCCGGTCCAGAACAGCCTGCTGTGGGTCTATGAAGGCCAGACCCAGTACTGGGGGGCGGTGCTGGCGGCGCGGTCCGAGCTGGTGACGCGGGAGATGGCGCTGGCCAACCTGGCCTGGACCGCGGCCTTCTATGACGCCCAGCGCGGGCGCGAGTGGCGGGCGCTGCAGGATACGGTGAACCAGAACCTGCTGGGCTATCGCTCGTCCACGCCGTGGTCGACCTGGTCGCGCACGGGCGGGGACTATTACCGCGAGGCCCTGCTGATGTGGCTGGACGCGGACACCCTGATCCGGGAGGCCACCCGGGACCGGCGCTCGCTGGACGACTTCGCCCGGGCCTTCTTCGGCATCGAGGACGGGGTGTGGGAGCCCCGGCCCTACACCTTCGACGATGTGGTGGCGGCGCTGAACGTGGCCCACGAGCATGACTGGGCCGGGTTCCTGCGCACGCGGCTGGACGCCGTGGGGCCGGAGGCCGAGGCGCCGCTGGACGGCATCGAGCGGGGCGGATACCGGCTGGCCTTCGTGGAGACGCCGGACGCGGCCTACAAGCGGGTGCGGGCCGACTGGGGCCGGGACTTCCTGTTCTCGCTGGGGTTCAGCCTGTCGTCCTCCAACAGCATCACCAACGTCCTGTGGGACAGCCCGGCGTTCGAGGCGGGCCTGACCCAGGGCTGGGAGATCGTGGCGGTCAACGACACCGCCGCTTCGGCCGAGCGGCTGCGCGCGGCGGTGACGGCGGCCAGGGACGGGGGGCCGATCCGCCTGATCGTCAAGAACGGCGACCGCTTCCGCACGGTGGAGATCGGCTACACCGGCGGCCTGCGCTATCCGACGCTGCAACGGATCGAGGGAACCCGCGACCGTCTGGGCGACATCCTGACGCCCCGGCGGCGCTAAAGAAAACGGGCCGGGAGATCGCTCTCCCGGCCCGCAATCCGTTCAGCTTGCGCTGGGTCGATCTTACTTGATCGTGACCTTGGCGCCGGCTTCCTCGAGCTTCTTCTTCAGCTCTTCGGCGGCCTGCTTGGAGACGTTCTCGACGACGTTCTGCGGAGCGCCTTCGACCAGGTCCTTGGCTTCCTTGAGGCCCAGGTCCGGACGGGCGCCGCGGACTTCCTTGATCACGTTGATCTTCTTGTCGCCGCCGTCCGTCAGGACAACGGTGAACTCGGTCTGCTCTTCGGCGGCTTCAGCCGGAGCAGCAGCGCCACCGCCGGCGGCGGCCATGGCCACCGGAGCAGCAGCCGAAACGCCCCACTTTTCTTCCAGCAGCTTGGCCAGTTCGGCGGCTTCCAGAACGGTCAGGGCGGACAGGTCGTCAACGATCTTGGAGAGATCAGCCATTTGAGTATTTCCTTCGGATGGATTTCAGAGGTTTGCAGAGATGATCGATCAGACGGCTTACGCCGCGTCCTTGGCGGCGTAGGCGCCCATGACGCGGGCCAGCTGGCTGGCCGGAGCCTGCACGACGCCCGCGATCTTGGTGGCCGGGGCGTTGAGAAGGCCGACGAGCTTGGCGCGCAGTTCGTCCAGGGACGGCAGCTTGGACAGGGCGTCGATGCCTTGGGCGTCCAGAACCGTTTCGTCCATCAGTCCGCCCATGATCACGAACTTGTCGTTCTCCTTGGCGAACTTGGCGGTCACCTTGGCGGCCGAAACGGCGTCGGGCGCGTAGGCGATTCCGACAGGGCCCTTGAACAGGTCCTGCACGGCGTCGCCGCCCTTGCCGTCCAGCGCCTTCAGCGCCAGGCGGTTCTTCACCACCTTGAACGTGGCGCCTTCAGCACGAAGGCGGCCACGCAGATCGGTCATTTCCGCAACGGTCAGACCCAGGTTGTGGGTCACGACCACGGCGCCGGCGTCAGCGAAAACGCCCTTCAGCGTCTCGATCGACTCGGCCTTTTGTGCGCGGTCCATTGCGGTCTCCGTTCAGTCGTTACGGCGACGGGACGATCCCGACGCCGCTTGGCCAGACAGCATCGCTTGCGCGATGACGCCGGGCCGGTCGTATTGTCCGAAGGAAGCGGCGATCCTTGTCCGTCGCGCAGGGCGGCGGGCCGAGACGTTCGCATCCCCATCTCCCCCCAGGTCGGAACGGCCGTTCCGCGCTTACGGTCCAGGTGACCCCCAGACCCCGAAGTTCTCGGACAGGAACATCGCCGGACCGGGGCCCGACGACGCAAGGCGCGCTCTATACACGCATGGTCGTGGAAATCAAAGGCTAGTTCCGCCGGACGCCCTGCTTGTCTGGACGGGGGCCGGAGGCGGTCGGTTCGGAGCAATCGAACTCGGTGCAGAACTTGCGCATCAGGTCCACCTGGAACTGCAGCACCGCGGCCTCCATGGCCGCGCCCTGATCCATGCCGATCTCGACCTGCTTCTGCGCTATGGATCGCCCCAGCGGCGTCTCGTAGAAATCCACCAGCGCCGTGAGCTCCTCGACGGTGAGCCGCTCGGCGAAGACCGGAACGAGGCTGTCCATGATGCCCGTCATCAGGTTGGTCATCTCGCGGGGCAGGTTGACCCGAAACCACTCCCGGTGCTCCGCCTCGGATTGGGTGTCAGCGGCCAGCAGCTGGTCGATGTAGGTCTGCGCCAGGTCGGCCAGGCTCTCGCCCTGGGAGAGCTCCACAAACCGTTCCGCCAGTTCCAGCCGGCGCGCGGCCTCGTCGTCCGGAGCCGCCTGAACGACCAGCAGCAGCGGCTCTTCCGTCGCCTCGGCCCCGGGCTCCTGCGCGGCGGCGGCCGTGGTCAGGGCCAGGCCCAGGATGGTGATCAGAATGAAGCGCATGACGGCCCCCTCGCCGGTTTGTCGCTCCACCTTGGCGGACGCAGGCTCGACCCTCAAGGTCAAACGGGCCGACGCGCCCCTTGTCACCCCCGCCGAAGCGAAGCGGAGAGCCCGCCCTTTTGTCATCCCGGCCGTAGCGAAGCGGAGAGCCGGGACGCAGCCGCACAACACCCGCTCATCCCGGCGAAGGCCGGGATCCAGATGGCGTGCGGGCAGCCTGCAAGTCGAGGCGCGCCAGGACGTCCATCCATCCAGCTTTATGATCTGGACCCCAGCCTTCGCTGGGGTGAGCGGAGAATTATGGTCCCGTCCCCGCTCCCCCGGAACAAGTCCGGGCTGCGGCGGGGATGACAAGGGCCCTCACGGCCCCTGTCCCGGGTGGTGAGACTCCGGACGCGAAAAACAGTGCAACGGGAGTCTCACGGTCTGGTCGGCGAGCGTCTGTTCGGCGCGGGCGGTGACGGCCTTGAGCGCGACGATGAGACGGGCGAGATCCTTGACGGGCAAGGGATCGGCGGCCGCATCGGCGGCGGGCTCGGCCGGGGTTCGTCGTCGGCGGGGGGCGGTTCGTGAGACTCCGGAGCGGAAAAACAGTGCAACGGGGGTGCAACGTCCTCCATGCGGGCTTCCCGAGCCTCGATCTCCTCATGGCGGGCGAAGGGCTTGAGATCCTTGTACAGGCGCATCCAGCCGCGAGCCTCGATCAGGCGCCCGGCGGCGACGGCGGCCTGGAGGTGGGACCAGGCCTTGTCCGCCATCTGGACGGCGGTGAGCGGCGGGGCGTCCCCGACAGCGCCTGACGGCGTTTCGGGGATGACAGGGGGCGGAGACTGGAAGGTCATGCCGACAGTGTGCGGCGCCCCGAGACAGCGGGATCAAAAACAGGGGTTCAGGGCGGCGGCGCCTTGTTTTCAAAGGCATTGGCTACGGGAAATGCGGGATTAAGCGCGCCGTCGTCGGGCTTTGCTTGACCATGGCGAAAAAGAGGCCAAGCTGTCCGGATTGTCATGTTCGCGTAGGGGCGCACGCGTGTTTCAGCAGGGTCCGCCCGCTTCCGATCCCATTCAGCAGGCCAACCAGGCGCTGGCCGGGCGCGATGTGGCCGGAGCGCTGGCGCTTCTGGACCACGCCGACGCGGGCGGGTTCACGGTGGCCTCGGGCATGACCCGGGCGCTGGCCCTGCGGCTGGGCGGCGACCTGCCGGGCGCCGTGGCGGTGCTGGACCGGGTGCTGGCCGTCGATCCCTATGAGTTCATGGCCCTGCTCTCCAAGGGCGCCATCCTGGAGATGATGGGCAAGCCGCGGCTGGCCGTGGGCGTCTATCGCAACGCCCTGAAGATCGCGCCGCCCGAGAGCCGCTGCCCGCCCCAGTTGGTGGCCCAGATCGGCAAGGCGCGGGATCTGGTGGCGGCCGAGGCGGCGCGGCTGCGGGATCATCTGCGCGACGCGGTGGCGGACCTGCGCGGCCAGTGCGGCAGCGAGGACGGCGACCGCTTCGACGAAAGCCTGGACGTGTTCGCCGGTTTCTCGCCCCCAGTCAGGCAGGAGCCCCTGCTGCTCAACTACGCCCGCCTGCCCGCCATCTCGTTTTACGACCGGGGCCACTTTCCCTGGCTGGAGCGGCTGGAGGCCGGCACGGACATGATCGTGGCCGAACTGAAGGCCTTCCTGGCCGATCCGGGCGAGGCCTTCGCCCCCTACATCGCCTTTCCCAAGGGCGTGCCGGTCAATCAGTGGGAGGACCTGAACCATTCCCAGGACTGGAGCGCGGCCTTCCTGTGGAAGGACGGGGTCAAGCAGGAGGGCGCCTGCGACCGGTGCCCGGGCACGACGGCCCTGCTGGAAAGCCTGCCCATGGCCATGCAGGACGGCTATGCGCCCACGGTCACCTTCTCGGCCCTGAAGCCGCGCACGCGCATTCCGCCGCACACCGGATCATCGAACATCCGGCTGCTGACCCACCTGCCCCTGATCCTGCCGGGGCCGGCGCGGTTCCGGGTCGGCAATACGACGCGGGACTGGGAGATGGGCCGGGCCTGGGTGTTTGACGACACCATCGAGCACGAGGCCTGGAACGACGCGGACCAGATGCGGGTGATCCTGATCTTCGACGTGTGGAACCCGTTCCTGACCGAGGCGGAGAAAGCCCTGATCACCGCCATGCTGAACGCGCAGAGGGAGTATCTGGCGGCGGGGTGAAGGCAGGCAGAGAGGCGTGCACCCTCCAGGTCACCGCGCTAAGGTTTCGTGCATGTGAAAAAGGCCGCCAACTGGAGATTAGATATGCTCCTAGCTGCAATGGATATTTTTGCCGTTACTGCCGGGGTTCTGATACTTTTGTATATAATCGCAGTACCAAGACCCCATTTGAATTTCTTTTTCCTAATATGGCTGTGGGTTTTATCTGGATTTATTTATTTTATGGGTCGGACTAACGAGATAAGCGTAATAGGCGTTATTTTATCTATTCTGGCTGGAATGATGTTTGCTGTTGTAAACACCATTATGAGATTCGCATTCGGTCGACACCGCTGGTAGTCACTTCTGACAACAACTTACCCGAGCGGTGGCGATCTGCACCTCCAGGCCTAGCCTTCTTGTTGAGTGGGTCCGATTTACATCGGCGGGCGGAAGCCTGATGGCTGACCGGTCAAAGTTGGCACCGGGTTGCGCCCCGGCATCGGCCGCCGGGAGACTGAACCATACCCCTCATCCGACCTGCTCCGCAGCCCACCCGTCGTCGAGCGCCTTCGGCGTCCTCCTCCACCCATAAGGGGAGAAGGAAGGAGCCAATGAAAAAGGCGGCGGAGATTGCTCTCCGCCGCCTCATTCGTTCAAGCCTTGAAGCCGATCAGGCGCCCAGGGAGGACGGGTCGATCTTGAAGCCCGGGCCCATGGTGGAGGACAGGCTGATCTTCTTCACATAGGTGCCCTTGGCGCCCGAGGGGCGGGCCTTGGACAGGGCGTCGACGAACGCCTTGACGTTGGCTTCCAGGGCGTCCTGGGTGAAGGAGGCCTTGCCGATGCCGCCGTGCACGATGCCGGCCTTCTCGACGCGGAACTCCACCGCACCGCCCTTGGCGTCCTTGACGGCCTGGGCGACGTTGGGGGTCACGGTGCCGACCTTGGGGTTCGGCATCAGGCCGCGGGGGCCCAGCACCTTACCCAGACGGCCGACGAGGGCCATCATGTCGGGCGAGGCGATCACGCGGTCGAACTCCATGAAGCCGCCGTTGATCTTCTCGTACAGGTCTTCGGCGCCCACGTGTTCGGCGCCGGCGGCCCGGGCTTCGTCGGCCTTGGCGTCCTTGGCGAAGACGGCGACGCGCACGTCGCGGCCGGTGCCGGACGGCAGGTTGACGACGCCGCGGACCTGCTGGTCGGCGTGACGGGGGTCGACGCCCAGGTTGACGGCGATCTCGATCGACTCGTCGAACTTGGCCTTGGCGTTGTCCTTGACGGCCTTGATGGCGTCGGCGAAGGCCATCGGCGTCTCACGATCGCCGGTCCAGGCCTGGATGCGCTTGGGTTGCTTTGCCATGTCGATCAGCCCTCCACCTTCAGGCCCATCGCACGGGCCGAACCTTCGATGATGTTGGCGGCCGCCTCGATGTCGTTGGCGTTCAGGTCCTTCATCTTCTTTTCCGCGATCTCGCGCAGCTGGGCGCGCGTGATCTTGCCGACCGTTTCGCGGCCGGTGAGCTTGGCGCCCGACTTCAGCTTGGTGGCTTCCTTCAGGTACCAGGTCGCCGGGGGCGTCTTGGTGATGAAGGTGAAGCTCTTGTCCTGATAGACGGTGATCACGGTCGGCAGGGGCGTGCCCTTGCCGAACGACTCGGTGCGCGCGTTGAACTCCTTGCAGAAGCCCATGATGTTGACGCCGCGCTGACCGAGGGCGGGGCCGATCGGGGGCGACGGGGTCGCCGCGCCGGCCGGCACCTGCAGCTTGATGTAGCCGAGAATCTTCTTGGCCATTGATCTCTCCTGTTATGAAGCCCCGAACTCAATCGGGGCCGGTGAGCCGTGGTGCGGCATGGCGGCCTCCCACGGATTTGACGCCTCCGGGACCGGGGTCACGGGAGCGAAGGCGGGCGTCTATCAGAGCGGGGGTGGAAAGGCAAACGATGCAGGGACCTTCTCCCGACGGGAGAAGGGGGAACCCGCGCACCGGAGTGCGTCAGCGCGGAGGTTCTGCGCGCGGGGGATGAGGGTTCGGTGGGTCGAGGAGATACTCGACCCTCACCCTGCGCGCAAAGGAGCGGCTTGCTTCGCATCCCGCTGCGCGCAGCCCTCTCCCATCGGGAGAGGGAAAGTCAGAGCGCCCGGACCCCGTCGGCACCCTCCGCGTCGGGCTCGAAGTCGCGGGTCAGGTCGTGGATGCGGCTTTTCATCACCCCGGCCTTCTTGAGCGCCAGCGAGGCGGCCCAGCGGGCGGCCAGTTCGGGGCGGGCCATGCGGTCGGTGGGGCGCGGACGCCCGCCGCGCTCGCGCAGCACCGCATTGGTGAACAGGGCCCCGTTGCGGAAGCGCGAGCCCCAGGTCTGGAAGTCCATGGAGAGCGAGACGCAGAACTGGTCCAGATTGCGAACCCGGTGGGGAGCGTAGAGGGGCCAGGTCAGGGCCTGGCCGGGCTCCAGATCGATCACCGTGGCGTCCGCTTCGAAGTCGGGGCGGTAGGGGATCTCCTCGGTGGTCTGCAGGGCGATGACCTGCTCCATGCTGCGCTCGGGCAGGTGGGTCTCGTCGCCCGGATAGACGAAGACGCGCTTGCGGCCCCGCATGTGGAACAGGACCACGCCGGCATTGTCGAAGTGGTAGGGCGCGCCGGATTTGGGCGAGGACAGGATCAGTTGGCCGGCGTTGCGCACGGCCTTCAGGCCCGGCAGGGCCGACTGGATGGCGCTGAACTCGTCCATGGCGGCGGCCCACAGCTCGGGCCAGCCGTCCTGCACGTCGCGCAGATTGACCCACAGCCGCCCCTGCTGGATGGCCTTGAGCAGGTCCGCGCCGTTGAGGGCGCCGCGCGCGCCGGTGCGCAGGGTGTGGCCGCCGTCGTCCTGATAGTCATAGAGGTTGATGTCGATCAGGGCGGCCGGATAGCGGTCCAGCACCTGGGCCAGCCGGTCGTCCTCGGCGAAACCGGCGGCCACCAGACCGTGGGGGAAGACCTGGGCCTCGCGGATGGGGCCGGTGTAGCGGGTTCCGTCCATGCTCAGGCCTCGGCGCGGGCGGGGGCCGCCTTGGCCAGGGCGGCGCGGGCCGCCTGGATGACGCCGCGGGCGCGGGCGCCCGGCCTGGTCTCGCAGGCCTCAATGGCGGACCAGCGGCGACGCACGCTGTCGCGCAGCCGCACGCCGCGTTCGCCGCCCGCCGCGTCGAGCACGCCCGCCGCCGCCTGGCTGACCGTCGCGCCGAGGCCGGGTCGGACGATGACGCCCTCGCGCACGGTCTGGGACGCGTTGCAGAAGTACTTCTTGTAGCCCTCGCCGCCGAAGCCGTAGTCGAACACGCGGTAGCCACGCGCGCCCATCAGACGCATGGTGTCCATGCTCAGCATGATGCCCGGCGAGCAGCGCGCCGCGGCGGGCTCATAGACCGGGAACCAGAAATGCCAGCGGGTCCCGGCGTGCAGGGAGAACTCCATGGCCGCCACGGTGTCGCCCGCCGTCAGGGTGGCGATGGAGGCGCCGAAGTCGCCCTCCTGCTCGTCCATCAGGGCGTGCAGCAGATCCCGGGTCCAGCCGCAGGCGAAGATGTCGTGGCGGCCGGTGCGGCGGTACTGGTCGCGCTTGAGCGCGATCAGGTGGTCCAGCAGGGCCGTGTCCCTCAGGTTGGTGCGGGTCTCGATGGGACCCAGGTCGCGCTCCAGCCCCCGGCGGGCGCGCTCCTTGTCCTTGAAGTATTTGCGCTCGGTCTCGCGGCGCTCGGCGTACCAGGCGTCGTAGCCCGCCTCTGGCAGGGCCACCATCAGGCAGTCGCGTTCGACCAGCCCCCTCGCCTCGCCCACCCAGGCGCCCACGTTCAGACGCGGGGCGTTCAACAGCCGGGCCAGCTCATGCAGTTCGGGCGCCTCGCCGGGGCGGGCGATGACGCCGTGGAAGTCGTTCATGGGCGCGCCCAGCGGCAGGATCGAGCCGCCGCGTCGCTGGAACGGGAAAAAGCCGACGATCTCGCCGCCCCGGTGCAGCACAGCCACGGCCGCGCCCGGGCTGACGCGGGCGGCGACGCGGGTGAAGCGGGGGCGGAAATAGGCGGAGGTCAGGTCCGGATTGGCGGCGACCATCTCGCGCCAGAGGGTCCATTCGGACTCGCCCAGGGCGTCGGCCGCCATGATCTCGACGGTCAGGGTTTGCATGCCGGGCTCCTGTCGCATGGGCGGGACCTTAACCCTGTCCCCGTTGCAGGACGGTTTAGGGGCATGGTGAACGAAACCCCACCGCTTGTCGGGGCGTTGACAGAAACACACAGGAGATCAAGGCCATGACCGACGAACGTCCGGACAACCGCTCTGTCGAAAACGAAGAGCTGCGCAAGCCCGCCAAGGAGGGGGAGCCGCCTCGCCCCGCCACCGAGCCCAAGGGGGCCAAGGGCTCCTCCAACTCCGGCGAGACCGAGACCGATCCGGCGACAGGCAAGGAGAACCCCTGACGCTACTGCCGACTGAGTGGAACAGGGGCGGCTGTGCCGGGTTGGTCAGGGACACCCCCTGACCGGAGCCTGCAATGATCATTCGTCCTTCCCGTTTCGCCCTGCTCGCCGCCCTGCCCCTGTTGGCCACCGCGGCCTGCGGCGACCGGGAGCCCGAGCGGGCCGAGACGGAGGCCGCCAGTCCGGCCTCGGACGAGGCCTCGCGGCTGCGCCAGTCGATCGAGTCGGCCACCTTCACCCCGCCTGCATCCGATGAGGGCGAGGCGGCTGACGGTGAGACGTCAGGTGATCAGGGCAGCGACGCGTCGACGGATCGCGGCGGCGCGGTGGAGGGCGAACTGCCCGAGGACGCGCGGCCCGAGCCGGCCATGGTCCGCGCGCAGATTCTGCTGGACCGCACCCGCTTCTCGCCCGGCATCATCGACGGGTTGGGCGGCGAGAACACCCGTCAGGCCATCGCCGCCTTTCAGGAAGCCAACGACCTGGAGGTGACCGGCGAACTGAGCGCCGCGGTATTCGAGCAGCTGACCTCGGGCGACAGCAACCGGGTGCTGACCGACTACACCATCACCGAGGAGGACGCGGCCGGCCCGTTCATCGGCGAGCTGCCCGAGGACATGGAGGATCTGGGCGACCTGGAGACGGTCGGGTACGCCGACGCCCGCGAGGCGCTGGCCGAGAAATTCCACATGAGCGAGGCCCTGCTGGACGCGCTGAACCCCGGGGTCGATTTCGGCCGCGCGGGCCAGACAATCGTGGTGGCCTCCACCGGACCGGCCGAGCTGGACGGCGAGGTGGCGCGGATCGTCGTCAACAAGAACGAGAGCTCGGTGCGCGCCTTCGATGCGGACGGCGAACTGCTCGCCTTCTATCCGGCCACCATCGGCAGCGGCGAGACCCCCTCCCCCTCCGGCACCCACACGGTGCGGGCCGTCGCGCCGGAGCCCAACTACACCTATGACCCGTCGCGACTGAGCTCGGCCAGCGGCGGCAGGGCGGTGGTGATCCCGCCGGGCCCGAACAATCCGGTAGGCTCGGTGTGGATCGACCTGTCGCGCGACACCTACGGCATCCACGGCACGCCCGATCCGGCGGAGATCGGCAAGACCGCCTCCAGCGGCTGCGTCCGCCTGACCAACTGGGACGCTGAACAGCTGGCGTCCGGCGTGGAACAGGGCGTGGTGGTGGAGTTTGTGTGAGGCTTGGCGCCCTTCTCCCATTGGGAGAAGGGGAACCCGCGCACCGGAGCGTAGCGGAGGTTCTGCGCGCGGGGGATGAGGGTCGTCCGGCTGTAATTGGAAACATCCGACCCTCACCCTGCGCGCGAAGAACGGATGCTGACGCATCCGTGCGCGCAGCCCTCTCCCATCGGGAGAGGGAGACTAGAGCCCACGAAGCAAAACCCCCGCCGGATCGCTCCGACGGGGGTCTGCATTTCAGCTATTCAGAAGACCGAGCTTACTCGGTGATCTTGGCCACGACGCCGGCGCCGACGGTGCGGCCGCCTTCGCGGATGGCGAAGCGGAGCTTCTCTTCCATGGCGATCGGGGTGATCAGCTCGACGTTCAGCTCGGCGTTGTCGCCGGGCATGATCATCTCGACACCTTCCTTCAGGTGCACG
>NZ_JADWOW010000023.1:0-17422 GCF_015767455.1 Brevundimonas sp. BAL450 | reverse complement strand
GGGGCAGGGCGGGCGCGTGGGCGGCGATGCAGACGGCGCAGGCCGCGTCGGCCAGGCCCGTGGTCTGATCCCCGTCGCCGCCGACGCGGATGGTGCGCGGACCCTCCGCCGAGCACATGACGATGGGCCGACCGTCGCGCGAGCCCGCGAGGGCGGCGGAAGGCAGCAGGGCGCCGAGCACCACGGCGAAGATCGCGGCCAGAAAGGCCAGCGACCGCCACAGCGACCAGGTGTCTGTGCGAGATGCCGTCATCAAGGGGGTGGATAGCGCAGCCGTATGGCGAAGCCCAGCGTCAGGGCGCCGCAGCCGCAATCAGGCGGCGGCCAGCTTGCGGTCCCGGGCGCGTCTGGCCTCGATGCGGGCCCAGATGCGGTCATGCACGGTGAAGAAGACCGTCTGCACGATGGGCTCGATCAGGCCGATGGCCAGGGCCAGGCGCCAGTTGAAACCGGTCAGCACATAGGCCACGGCGACCGCCACCGCAAAGTGCATGACGCTGTAGGTGAAGGTCTTCATGGCGATCTGCCGCAAGGAGGTCGGCAGGGCGTGGCTGTGGCCGGGATGTCCGTGGCCGTGGGCGCGGCTCTGTTCGCGAGCGTTCATGACGTCCAGACGGGCAGTGACGGCCTCGGCGGTCTCCTCGACACCCGAGCGCATCTTGCGGCGTTCGATGCGGTGCCAGATGCGATCGTGGACCGAATAGGCGATGGTCTGGAAGAACGGCTCGATCAGACCCACGGCCAGGGCGATGCGCCAGTCACGGGTGATGGCGTAGGCCACGATGATGGCTACGATCAGGTGCATGACGCCGTAGGTGGCGACCTTGAGCGCAAGCGCCTTCACCGATCTGACGATAGCCCGAACCATTTTCAACAAATGGCCTCGAGGCGACGGAGTTGCAACGACAATTCCTTTTATCGCCGCCATAGGCCGCGCCGGGCTTCCGTTTGGCGCCGCAGCAAGCTATACGCGCCCCGCAAAACGGAGACTCCCCATGGAGATACGCGAAGGGCTTACCTTCGATGATGTTTTGCTCGAACCCGGCCCGTCCGCGTTCATGCCGGCCGAGGTCGATGTGTCGACCCGGCTGACCCGAGACATCAAGCTGAACATACCCCTGCTGTCGTCCGCCATGGACACGGTGACCGAGATGCGGCTGGCCATCGCCATGGCCCAGGCCGGCGGTCTGGGCGTGCTGCACCGGAACATGACCATCGAGGAGCAGGCCGATCAGGTCCGCGCCGTGAAGCGTTATGAAAGCGGCATGGTGGTCAATCCGGTGACGGTGTCGCCCGACACGACGCTGGGCGAGGTGCGCGAGATCGTGTCCCGCAAGAAGATCAGCGGCTTCCCCGTGGTCGATCCGAAGACCGGCAAGCTGGTGGGCATGCTGACCAACCGCGACATGCGGTTCGAGAGCGATCCCAACGTCAAGGCATCGACCCTGATGACCACCGGCGAACTGGTCACCGTGCGCGAGGGCGCCGGTCGCCAGGAGGCGCAGGACCTGCTGCGCACCCGCAAGATCGAGCGGGTCATCGTGGTGGACGAGGATTACCGGGCCGTCGGGCTGATCACCATGAAGGACATCGAGAAGGCCCAGGCCTTCCCCCACGCGGCCAAGGACGATCAGGGCCGCCTGCTGGTGGGTGCAGCCTCGACGGTGGGCGACGCGGGCTATGAGCGGGCCATGGCGCTGGCGGAGGCGGGCGCCGACGTGGTGGTGATCGACACCGCCCACGGCCACTCAGCCTCGGTGGCGGCGGTGGTGGAGCGCATCAAGCGGGAGAGCAACCGCATCCAGATCATCGCCGGCAATGTGGCCACCTATGACGCCACCCGGGCCCTGATCGACGCGGGCGCGGACGCGGTGAAGGTGGGCATCGGGCCGGGCAGCATCTGCACCACCCGCATCGTGGCGGGGGTGGGCGTGCCCCAGCTGACCGCCGTGATGGAGTCCGCGCGGGCGGCCAGGGACAGCGGCGCGCCGATCATCGCCGACGGCGGGATCAAATACTCGGGCGATCTGGCCAAGGCCATCGCGGCGGGCGCCAGCGTGGCCATGATGGGCTCCATGTTCGCGGGCACCGACGAAAGCCCCGGCGAGGTGTTCCTGTATCAGGGCCGGTCCTACAAATCCTATCGCGGCATGGGCTCGGTGGGCGCCATGGCCCGGGGCTCGGCGGATCGGTATTTCCAGAAGGAAGTCTCGTCCGAGAAGCTGGTGCCCGAGGGCATCGAGGGCCAGACGCCGTACAAGGGGCCGATCTCGCCGGTGCTGCACCAGATGGTGGGCGGACTGCGCGCGGCCATGGGCTATGTGGGCGGCGCCTCGATCCCCGACTTCCAGCAACGGGCGAAATTCGTGCGCATCACCAATGCGGGGCTGCGCGAAAGCCATGTGCACGACGTGATGATCACCCGCGAAGCGCCGAACTATCGGCAGGGCTAGGGCCGGGGAGGGCCGCCATGACCATTGAACTGACCTATCTGGCGGCCACCCTGATCCTGGCGCTGGTGCAAATCCTGCTTCCGGCCGCAGGCCGCACGGCCAGGTACGGGCTGAAGTGGAACGCCGGGCCGCGTGACGGCGACATGCCGCCGCCGGGCCGGGTGACCGGGCGGCTGGAGCGGGCCGAGGCCAATCTGTACGAGACCCTGCCGCTGTTCATCGGGGCGGTGCTGATCGCGTATCTGGCCGGACGCACCGGGGCCATGACGGCCTGGGGCGCGGCGCTCTATTTCTGGGCCCGGCTGATCTATATTCCGCTGTACGCCTTCGGCGTTCCCTTCGTGCGATCGCTGGTCTGGGTGGTCTCGCTGATCGGCCTGATCATGATCCTCGCCGCCCTGTTCATCTGAAAGATCTGAGTGACCCCAGCCGCCCGCCTGTCCGCCGCCGCCTCGATCCTCGACTCCCTCGCCCAGGGCCGTCAGCCGGCCGAGGTCGTGCTGAAGGAGTGGGGCCGCGCGAACCGCTATGCGGGGTCCGGGGACCGGCGCGCCATCGCAGACCGGGTGTACCGGGTGATCCGCGCGCGGGCGCGGCTGGTCTGGGCCATGGGCGGGCGTGAGGACGGGCGCGCGCTGGTGATCGGCTCGCTGGCCCTGATCGACGGGATGCCGCTGGAGGAGATCGAGGCCCTGCATTCCGGCGACGGCTATGGGCCCAAGCCCCTGTCGAAACAGGAACGGGCGCGGATCACGGCGCCGGAGGGCCAGCCGCCGGGCTGGATCGCCTCGGGCCTGCCCGAGTTCGTGGTGGAGGATTTCAAGGCGACCTTCGGCGACCGCTGGGCCGAGGAGGCCGAGGCGCTGATGAGCCCACGCGCGCCCATCGACCTGCGGGTCAACGGGGCGAAGACGAGCGAGGATGCGGCCGAGGCCGAGCTGCGCGAAGCCGGGCTGTCGCCTGAGCGCACGCCGTGGTCGGTGTGGGGCCTGAGGCTGGCCGCCGAGCCGCCGCCGAACGTGCAGGCGCTGGAAGGCTTCAAGGCCGGGCGTTTCGAAATCCAGGACGAGGGCAGCCAGATGGTCTGCTGGCTGTCGGGCGGCGGGCTGGACCTGTCGGGCGCGGTGGTGGTGGACTATTGCGCCGGCGGGGGCGGCAAGACCCTGGGGCTGGCGCAACAGGGCGTCGGGACCCTGATCGCCGCCGATATCAGCATGAAGCGTCTGGACGCCATTCGGCCGCGGCTGGAGCGCGCGGGCGTGGACGCGGAGCTGCGGCTGCTGGGCGCGGACGGCGAGGGGGTCGAGGATCTGGTCGGCGGGGCCGATCTGGTGCTGGTGGACGCGCCGTGCTCGGGCTCGGGCACCTGGCGGCGGCGGCCCGAGGACGCGTGGCGTCTGAAGGCCGACGAGGTCGAGCGGCTGCACAAGCTGCAGCTGGCGATTCTCGGCCGGGCGGCGGCGCTGGTGAAGCCGGGCGGGCGGCTGGTCTATGTGACCTGCTCGATGCTGACCGGCGAGAACGAGAAGACGGCGGACGCCTTCGAGGCGGCGCATCAGGATTTCCGGCCCGTGGCCGTGGGCGACGCCCTGGGCAATCCGGCCTTCAGCGATGCGGCGCGCGAGCATCTGGCGAGGTTCGCCAAGGGGCACAGGCTGCGGCTGAGCCCCGCGACCAGCGGCACCGACGGTTTCTTCGCCGCCCTGTACGAGCGCGCCGGATGAGCGGGCGGGTGGCGCGCTGGGGCGGGCTGGCGGTGCTGCCGGTGATGGCGGCGCCGGCGGAGTACGGCGTCCATCTGCAGGCGCGCATCCAGCCGCTGATGACCGGCGTCGGCCCGGTGGAGGCGGCGGTGGCCCTGACCGCGGCGCTGGGGCGGATGGCGGCGGACGGGGCCCTGCCGGACCTGATCGTGTCGCTGGGCTCGTGCGGCTCGCGGACGCTGGAGCATGCGGCGGTCTATCAGGCGTCGTCGGTGCGCTATCGCGACATGGACGCCAGCCCGCTGGGGTTCGAGAAGGGCGTGACGCCGCTGTCGGACCTGCCCGCCTTGCTGCCCCTGCCATGCCCGATTCCGGGCGTGCGGTGCGCGAGCCTGTCGACCGGCGGCGCGGTGATTTCCGGCGCGGCCTATGACGCCATCGAGGCCGAGATGGTGGACATGGAGACCTGGGCCCTGCTGCGGTCTGCGCAGAGCTTCGGCGTGCCCCTGATCGCCCTGCGCGGGGTGTCTGACGGGCGGGCCGAGCTGAAGGCGCTGGAGGACTGGACCTCGACCCTTCATCACGTGGACCAGAACCTGGCCGTGGCGCTGGACGCCTTGATCGCGCGGCTGGAGGCCGACGGCCTCGCCGCCCTTGAAATTTCGGCCGACCACGGCCTAGACCCCGCCCACCTTCTCGCCCCGGATTCGACCGCATGACCACCCAGCACCAGAAAGTCCTCATCGTCGATTTCGGCAGCCAGGTGACGCAGCTGATCGCGCGGCGGTTGCGCGAGGCGAACGTCTATTGCGAGATACATCCCTACGCCAAGGCCGAGGCCGCGCTTGAGGCAATGAGCCCGGCGGCGATCATCCTGTCGGGCGGGCCGGAGAGCGTGCACGAGGAAGGCAGCCCCCGCGCGCCTCAAGGCGTGTTCGAGGCGGGCGTGCCGGTGCTGGGCATCTGCTACGGCGAGATGACCATGTGCGAACAACTGGGCGGCAAGGTCGAGGGCGGTCACCATCGCGAGTTCGGTCGCGCCGAGATCACCGTCGAAAAGACCTCGCCCCTGCTGGCCGATCTGGCCGCGGTCGGGGAGGAAGAAACCGTCTGGATGAGCCACGGCGACAAGATCGTCGCCATCCCGGCGGGCTTTGACGTGGTCGCCTCCTCGCCCGGTTCGCCCTATGCCGTGATCGCCGACGAGACCCGCCGCTTCTATGGCGTTCAGTTCCATCCCGAGGTGATGCACACGCCGCGCGGCGCGACGATGCTGAAGAACTTCACCCACGGCATCGCGGGGCTGTCCGGCGACTGGACCATGGCGGCCTATCGAGACGAGAAGATCGCCCAGATCCGCGAACAGGTCGGTTCGGCCAAGGTCGTCTGCGGCCTGTCCGGCGGCGTCGACAGCTCTGTCGCGGCGGTGCTGATCCACGAGGCCATCGGCGATCAGCTGACCTGCGTGTTCGTGGACACCGGCCTGCTGCGCAAGGATGAGGCGGCACAGGTCACGACCCTGTTCAGGGAACACTACAACATCCCGCTGATCCACGTTGATGCGTCGAAGGAATTCCTCAGCGAACTCGCGGGCCAGTCGGACCCCGAGACCAAGCGCAAGATCATCGGCCGGGTCTTCATCGAGGTCTTCGACCGCGAGGCCGGCAAGATCGACGGCGCCGAGTTCCTGGCCCAGGGCACGCTCTATCCCGACGTCATCGAAAGCGTGTCGTCGTCCAGCGGCAAGGCGCATGTGATCAAGAGCCACCACAATGTGGGCGGCTTGCCGGACTTCATGAAGCTGAAGCTGGTGGAGCCCCTGCGCGAGCTGTTCAAGGACGAGGTGCGGGCGCTGGGCCGCGAGCTGGGGCTGACCGACGCCTTTGTCGGTCGCCACCCGTTCCCCGGACCGGGCCTGGCCATCCGCATCCCCGGCGAGATCACGCCGGACGCGGTGAAGACCCTGCAGGACGCCGACGCCATCTATCTGGACGAGATCCGCAAGGCGGGCCTGTACGACGAGATCTGGCAGGCCTTCGCGGTGCTGCTGCCGGTCAAGACGGTGGGGGTGATGGGCGACGCGCGGACCTATGAGAAGGTGCTGGCCCTGCGCGCGGTGACCTCCACCGACGGCATGACGGCGGACTTCTACCAATTCCCCTGGGACGTCCTCGCCCGCACCGCCACCCGCATCATCAACGAGGTGCGCGGCGTGAACCGGGTGGTCTATGACGTGACGTCCAAGCCGCCGGGGACCATCGAGTGGGAATAATTCAGGCCTCTCGGGACCTTTCGAGATCGCTTAGGAAATACCCTGCAAGCTACTGACAACATTGTGAATTCTCACGAGACCCTTCGAGACCGTTCGGAGGGTCTTTTTTCGTTTTACCGTCCTCGCTGACGGTATCGCCAGGCGTTGATCCGGCCGAGTCCGGCCCATACCGTCAATGAGCGCTGAGGCGCGTGACGGTACTGAATTCTCCTAAGTCGCGGAAAAGGAAGAATAAAACCGTCTGAAAACCGGTCAAATTCGGACCCGTCCTGACAGAGGTGATTATACCGTGCTTACAGACGCCGCACTCAAGAATTTACGTCCAAAAACAAAACCTTACAAAAGTACCGACAGGGACGGCATGTACGCCTACGTTTCACCCGGCGGCGCGATCTCGTTCCGATACGACTATCGGTTCAACGGACGGCGCGAGACGGTGACCTTGGGCCGCTACGGCCGAGGTGGTTTGAGCCTGGCTCAGGCCCGCGAACGGCTCTTCGAGATCAAACGGACCATCGCTGACGGTGTGTCGCCGGCGATGGAGAAGCAGCGCGCCAAGCGCCGGTTGAAAGAGGCGCGCAGTTTCGAGCACGTGGCTCAGGCATGGATGGATAAGGCGCCTATGGCCGACAGCACGCGGAACATGCGTCGCTCTATCTTCAATCGAGAGGTGTTGCCGAAGTGGCGGAGCCGCCTGCTGTCGGAGATCACACCAGACGACCTACGCGCACACTGCAAGTCGATCGTGGACCGCGGCGCTCCGGCGACCGCCATCCACGTCCGGGACATCGTCAAGCAGGTCTATGCCTGGGCGATCCTCCACGGCGAGAAGATCGATAACCCCGCCGACGGCGTCGGACCCGCCTCGATCGCCACCTTCCGTCCGCGGGATCGATCTTTGTCACCCGCAGAGATCAAGATCATGCTCCAGTTGCTGGGAGAGGTGGCGACCCTGCCGACCATCCGCCTGGGCCTGAAGTTCATCCTGCTGAGCATGGTGAGGAAGAGCGAGCTACAGGACGGCACCTGGGACGAGGTCGATTTCGACAACGCCGTCTGGTCCATCCCGAAGGCGCGGATGAAGCGGTCTCGGCCGCACAATGTCTATCTCTCGACCCAGATGCTGGACATCCTCGTCGCCCTGAAAACCTGCGCAGGCAATTCCAAATACATCCTTCCCTCGCGGTACGACGCCGATGCGCCGATGTCTCGGGCGACGTTCAACAGGGTGACCACTTCCATCGCCGATCGGGCGCGTGAGAGGGGCCTGGCCCTTGAACCTTTCACCGTCCACGACCTGAGGCGCACGGCCTCCACCCTCCTGCACGAGATGGGCTTCAACTCAGACTGGGTCGAGAAATGTCTCGCTCACGAAGAGCGATCCTCGCGCAGCGTCTACAACAAGGCGGAATTTGAGGCGCAGCGCAGACACATGGCGCAACAATGGTCCGACGCTGTCGACGCCTGGGAGGCCGATCGGCCTTTCACGCCTGCGCTGTCCGTGCCGGAAGGGCGGGGCCCTGTGTTTGACCCGCGTGATGATCGACTGCGCTAAGGAACTTTTGTTGCGGGCGCAGGGCGGTTCAGGCGATGCGCGGCGATGCGGAGCCAGATGCTTTGGCTACGGGTCTAAGGCGCCCGGCATGCAGTCGGTATACGATATCCGCGGCCTCCAGGAGGGCGGGCCGGTGAGCCACTACGAGGCGTGTCATTGTGAGCCCGCTGACGAGATCCGTTATGCTCCGTTCATTGTCTTCGTCCAAATTCGCAGTTCCCTCGTCCAGGATGAGAACGTCGGGCTGACGATAAAGCGCTCTGGCAAGTAGAAGTCTCTGACGCTGACCAGCGGAAATGGACTCTGCAAGCTCGCCGATCTCTGTTCGGTAGGCATTGGGCATGAGGCGGATTTCACGGTCTATGCCAGCCTGTTCCGCCACGCGCGCCATAAGCATCTCGTCGGCATCAGGAGAAAAGAGGGTGATGTTATCCGCGATGGATCCCGCAAAAAGGCGATCATCGATGCCGACGACCCCGACGCGGGACCTCCACGAGGGCCAGTCGGCGCCCGTCATAACGCGCCCGCCGATCGCTATTTCACCGGAATCCGGAGTGTACAGACCTAGCATCAGCTTCAGTAGGGTCGATTTTCCCCCTCCCGAGGCGCCTTCGACGGCCACGAACCCACCTTGCGGCACCGTCAAGTCGAGATCAGTCAGCACTGGTGGACCGTCGGGATATGCGAAAGTCACCTTCCGGACCTCTATGGCGCCCTGGGGGCGGCCATGGTCGCTCGCAGATGTCGCCGTATGGCCCCTGGGTTGTCCGAGAATGTCCGAAACGCGATCAAGGTGGAGGCCAATGAATCGGACTTGGGTCAGGTGACCCAGCAGAGTGTTGAAGCGCTCCACAAAAACCCCCCTGTAGGCCAGGTAGGCGACCAGCATGCCGAGCGTGAAGCCCGAGCCGCTGATGACGGCTCTTGCGCCGAGATATATGACAGCCGCGGACTGGGCGCCGTTCACGATCGTGCGAAAAAGCTGCAGTCGCGCGTTGACGTTACTGCTTTTTATGCCGGCGTCAGCGGACCCATGCAGGGCCTGAGCCCAAGCCTGGCCCCGACGCCTTTCTAGCCCATGAAGCCGAATGGCCGTCATGCTGCGAAGGTTCTCGAGGAACTGTGTCTGCTCCGTAGCCCGGGCCTCGATCTCAGTCTTGGCCAGTCGTCTCTGGATTGGAAAGACCATGAGTTGCACCACGGTCACGATGGCGAGCCCCAAGAGCACCACGAGCGTCAAGATCACGGAATACGACAGCATCACCGCGAGCGCGGTTATCGCCATCAGAGCGTCCAGTCCGGCCGACAGCAGAATACGGACCACGATGTCCTGCACCGTTCTCGATGCGCCCGCCCGGGAAGCGATGTCGCCGATTGAACGGCCTTCGAAGAACGGGAGCGGCAGCGACGAAAGGTGCTGGACCGTCCTGGTCATCACCTCCAGCGACATCGCCTGCGAAAGCAGGATTTGCAGCCTCGATCTTATGAACTCCGTGAGGGACTGAACCACATGGAGAACGAGGAAGGATAGCGCTACGATCTCGAGGATGCGCCGGTCGCCAGCGGTGATGGCCTGGTCGATGACCAGTTGCATCTGCAACGGACTGAGAAACACGAAGATCTGCAAAAGCGCGGACAGCAGCAAGACATAGCCCAGGGAGCGGCGTGTGCCCGCCATCTCCGGCCATATGTCCCGGATGCGGATGCGGCGGCCGGGGGGAGGGGGCGCCGTCATCGGCGAAGTCCCTGGGTGATGGATCCCAGCAGCAGATCAGCGAAACTGCGACGCTCGAGCTCAATGACCCCCGTGAGAAGCATGCCCGGGGTAAGTGTGTAGTCGCGACCAGCGGACCGCACCCGGTCGCTGTCCAACTGAACCCGAACGACAATAGCCGGTCCCGAGACATTCAGACCGGGGCTGTGGATGTCGGTCGGAGCAAGTACGGCCTGAGAGACGTAAGCTACGGTGCCGGTGACCGGATCCGACTTTTCCCGAGGAAAGGCTTCCAGAAGAAGCTTGACGGGGTCGCCGACGGAGACCCGGGCCGCCGCCGAAGGCGGCAGAAGCAGCTCCACCTCAAGCACTGCATTGGTCGGCGCCAGGATCGCAACCACCGTGCCGGCCGGAACATTCTCGGAGACGGAGCGAGGAAGCGCCACCACGGTGGCGGCCACGCTGGCAGTATAAGTCTGCCTAAATTCTTGTTCGTAGGAATTGCTCTGCTGGAGAAGCGCTGCCTCTTCGCCTCGCCATTCGCCGCGGGCGACCTCGAGTTCGGAATCGAGCGCGGCATGAGCAAGCTGGCGTTCAGCAAGTTGGCCTCCGATCCGGTCTATGGAGGCTGCGATCGTTGCCGCAGACTGCTGCTCAGCCAGCAAATCAGATTCTCGGCCCATCACAAGAGTCTGACTGGCGTACCCCGCCTCAAACAGTTGACGGGCGCGCATCAGGGCCTCGCTCCGAAGCTCCACCCGCCGACTCGCGATCTCCGCCTGTTCCTGAAGCCCCGCCAGTTCAGCCCGCAACATTCGAAGTTCCGCCGCCAATTGCATCCGCCGTACGGCAACACCCGTCTCCCGGGATGCAAGGCGTTGACGCCCGGCCTCGACCCGCTGGGCGTAGAGCGCCTGGCCATTGGCAAGCTGGGCGTCTTGACCGGTCACGTCGGCTGAAATCTCGACGACCGGCTCTCCCGCTTGGACAGCCCCACCTTCCGACACGGCAATGCTGCTGATTCTTCCCCCAGTGGCGGCGGTGATCCTGATCATTCCGCCCGCCGGAACCACCCAGCCGGGAGCGCGCGATACGCGACTGAAGTCGAAAACCGCAAGCCCGATGACGACTGTGGCCAGCAGGGCCCCTGTCAGAACGACCATGGGCCGGACCCATCCAGGAACCAGCCGGATGGACTGCAACGAGAAGCCTGGTAGGTCCGGCTCGGCCGTCACTGTGCGGCCGTCATTTTGTGATGCCGAGGCTCAGGATCGAGCCGATTGAGGGGGCCCTGACACGAAGGAGTTGATAGCCGATGCCGGCGTGGCCGAGCATCAGGCCGGGATTCAGGTTCGCGACACTGGGCAGCCACCCTGTATTGCGGCTGCGTCGGAGCGCGCCGGATGCGGCCCTCAGCGCGAGGGCGCGATCCTTTTCGTCCCCGTCGACGAGTCCGTCGAGGTTGCCGAGCACGCCGTGGCAGAGGCTGTCGTTGCCCCCTTCCAGGCTGTTTTCACGGGTCAGGCGCCAGGCGGCGGCGTGGGAGTGCGGCCATTCGGCGAGGTGCGGACAGTGTTCACGAATGAGATCGATCGCAGTCAGACGCCCGACGTCGCCATGACACCAGGACCCGCCCCCCACGGAGCGAGCGGAATAGGTCAGCGCTCGCAGCACGAGATCGTCCCACTGCCGGGAGCCGAGGCAGGCCCCGGCTACCGCCAGGGCTGCGGCGTGGCCTGCAGCGCCGTGGGCGAAGCCGCCCGAGGGTGTATCGAGGCCTGCCGACGGCCAGAAAACGCCATCGGCATCATCACGGGAGGCGGCTTGCAGATGTGCTGCGCACTGCTGAATGAGGGCGCCGGCCTCGTCGCCGAGCTTCGGATGGGTCACCAGGTGGCGGAGGACGAGAATCGCGCCTGACGAGCCTCCGATCACGTCGAAGGTCTGATCATCCTCCAGCGCCTTCGCCAGACGCGCCAAGACGGCCCGGGTCCATTCGACGTCAATGTTCAATGGGCCGCCGGCTAGGCGCATGCCTGCGTATACAATGCCCGACAGTCCATTGAATGCGCCCGCCCGGGGGCGGGCCGCCTCGCCACAAAACTCGACCGATGTCCGACAAGCTTCGGCCGCGACGGTGAAACGGTCGCATCCGGTGGCCAGTCCAAGTTCGTGTAGAAACAGGCCGATGCCTGTGCCGCCCTGATAAAGGTCGAACTCGGTGACGCTGGCGCTGTACTCGAATTTTCCCATCGACGCGGGGGTGACCCAAAACAGGTGGCCTTCGACATCAAAGCTGTCGTCGAGGAGTCGGTGACCAATCCGTGCCGCCTCCTCAAGAAGGATGTCCGGGGAGAGATTCTCGACTGGCTCGGCCGGCAGAAACGGGTGAGGCCTCGCCTTGGCTTCAATGGATTCGAACGCACATGAAGCAGCCCGCGCCGACTGGTCGGTGGCCGTACGCCCCAATGCGCGAACACGTCTGCACAAGGATTCCCAACCGCTTTCGGAGAAGACATCGGCCAGTTCCAAGCCATCCGATGACCATGCATGGGTCGACGTCGCAGTGGTCGTAAAAAGCGGGATGTCGCAGCGCCAGAGGTCTGAAATCTCGGCTTGCAGGATGTCCTTTCGCGAGCGCCCTCCAGAGCTCCAGATCGCGAGTTCGGCCCATGCGAGTTCGTGGTCCATGCCGTCGCGCATGTGAGCGGGATGAAGGGAGCTCCTCAGGGCCTGGCCGTACGCTGTGGTGCCGCGCGGGACCCAACGAATCTCGATGTCGCGAAAAGCCGCCAGCGGGCCGCCCGCATGCAGCAAGTCGCCAGCCCGTTCGGCGAAAACCCGACAGGCCGCTTCGATCCCTTCTGCCAAGGCCTCAAGATGGGCTGCGACCGGTATTCGGCGGGCCCCCATCCTGGCGCAGTTCTCGCGCGGCTGCATGAGGAAGGGCTTCAGGCGGACCGCGAGGGTATCGCCGTCGCCGTCCAGAAAAACCTGCTCCTGGTATGGCGTTTCCAAGGTCGTGTGCAGGGCCGAGGCACTGAAGTCCCGCCGAAAGCCGCCTACGACGGCCCCCCCCGGCAGGTAGCCGGTCCGCAGGATCGACCGGGTGCGAGCCTGATAGCACAGGGTGGCGTATTCTTCGCTCTGGATAACCGTCGGACAGAGCAGCGTCTCTAGGTCAACAATGACGGGATTGACGCCTTCGTAGATGATGTTCTCGAAATGGAGGTCGCTTCCGGCGCACAGATCAAACGCAGCCAGCAAGATGCCGGTCCGGCGATAGGCACGCGCGATTTCGGCCTCGTCGGCGCACTCGTGCGCCTTCACAAACCGTGCCCATCCGTAATCGCCGCGCCCGAGCGTCGGCACAGGTTCAGGTGCATCAGCCAGGTGATCCGACAGCCACGTCACTAGGCCATTGAATGCCAGGTCGGCGCCCATCGATCGCGGCTTGTAGACCAGGTCGTCATTCTCCTCGTAGCGGAAGCGCGCAACTGTCCGCCCATGCCGATGGGGATCACCGAGCCCGAAGACGACGCCTTCCAACCCTGTGGGCCTGATGCCGAATTCCGCTTCAAGGACATATTTGTCCTCGGCATAGCGCCGCGCGCATTCGAGGCATGCTGCAATCGAATCCATGCAGACCTGCGCGAGCAGTCTGTCAAGCACGGGGGTAGCCTCGAGCAAAGCTTGGCGGGAGGGCCAACTGCGGACCAGCTTCTCAAAGCGACAGGCCCGCTCCGCGGGATCGCTCTCGGATGCATGGTCGACCAAACGATGAATGTTCACGGCTACCGAGGTCGAAGGCGCCGCGATCGCCCTGAGGCGGGATGTGAGCCAGGTTAGGGCTCCTGATCGGAAATGGCCTTCTTCGCGGTTGGTAAAGCCGCACGCTGCCAACCCGCTCTGCAACTGCGCATCGGCATGATCGAGAAAAGGATGAATGACGGCAGCTATCGCGCTTAGCGGAGCGTCTTCGTCATCCGTCTCGTGGGGAGGCGCGACGTCGGCTCTCTGCCGGACTCCGTCGAGGTGGTCGAACCAGCCCTCACGGGACGGACCCGTTGGAGAGAACCCGGTGTCGATCTCCACGACCGACAAGCCGTCGCCGCCGCCCGTCCAGGTCTCCAGCCAATGGAGCCAAGCAGTCTCATGGCGTTCGAAATACGCGCGTTGCCACCAACTCCAACGCTCCAACGCCCCGGCTGCGGAGCGTTTCCCGGGGCCGGAGTTGAAAAGATCAACGCGCTCCTTTGGCGACAGCGTACGTGTGGAAATCATGGCGTGTTTAAGCCGACAAAGGTCCCCGCCCCTCCGGAAGAGAGGGCGGGGACGCGAGTTCAATCTGTTTAGTGGGCGTGGGACTTACGGATTGCTCGGCAGTTGCACGTCGCACAGAGAATTCTGCGTCTGGCAGTTCGGGCCCCAGGTCGCAGGGAGGCAGCCGCCCCAATCGGTCGTGAGATTCGGATCCGGGCATCCAAAGGTTTGGCAGTCGTTTGTTTCGACGCCGCAGCCCTGACCAGTGGTATAACAGTCGTAGATATTGGACGGGCAACCGTCGATCGTGTTGGACGGGTCGGCGCGGTATGTCGTCTGGCTGAATTGGATCGGTCCGGCCGGGTTGGCCAGTCCGCCATCCCAGGTAGACCGGGCGATCCTCTCATCAGCTTGCAGCAATGAAGCATTTTCTGCGGCGAACTTCGCGTCAGTCCACGACAGGATCGCTTTCGCTATGAGGGGGTCATGCCCCGAATTTTCGATGGATGTGCGTAACAAGGTCGTTCCTCCCAGAGCCGGTCGTCCCGATCGACGACGTGGGCGCGCGAACGAACGATGATACAGTGCCGAAAGGTATGCAACTGAAAATTGCACTTTCTAAGTAGGGCGATATCCAGTTGTATGGCGGCTAGGCGCGAGCCACTTTACGGATCCTCGCCTTCCGGGCGGGCGTAGCCCGAAAGCCTTTCACGGGCTGTGCTGCCGCTGGTCACAAACTCAAGTCCTCTTTCCAATACTTCATCGCGGCCTCCGGCGACGCCAGCGATGGTGCGTGAGGCGGGGATTGTGGGCTGGACCCCATGGCCGCTCAGTTCGGACCCGTCATGGTTCAGCACCTCCATGCCCGTCCACACGATGCTGTGGCCGCCAGGGACCGTGAAGGTATTGGAGTTTCCGTTCGTGCCGGCGGTCGGCTCTCCGACGATTTCCGCCAGGGCATGCCCCCTCACCATGGCCAGCAGGGTTTCAGAATAGCTGATCGCTCGGGCGTCTGTGAGAAACGCGACTGGACCCTGGAGCCGAGGAGCTTGCGGTGCGACCGACCATCCGACGGGCTTCCATGTGCGGTCCCGTCCGTCGGGCAACAGGTGGACGGGAATCCGGAAGGGCGGCGTCTCGATCGGCCGCTCAGCAAGGCGTCCCAGGAAAGCGGCGCGGATGTCGCGAGGATAACCACGAAGATCGAACACGACGGGTTCATGAGGTTGAACCCGCTCCAGCCCGACCGAAAGCGCCCGGTGGTCGAGCCGCGTCAGGTCGAAGTACCATGCTCCGGCGGGAAACCAGGTTATGGGGGCCGGACGGGGTTCGCCTGCAATCTCCCTCCAGTTCGTGGCGGGCGAGGGCATAACCTCCACCTCGCGCTCTGCTCCGTCCCTGGAGCGCAAGCGCAGGTGCACGGATTGTGGGTCTGCTCGCCACAACATCTCTTCCGCAGCCCGCCAGCGCCGATAGGCGGTGGTGGAGGCCGAGATGTAAGCGGACCGGGCGGCCAGTTCGCTCCCTGCGGGGACTCCGTCCACCGTTAAAACGATGTCGCCTACGGCCACTCCGGGCGGTGCGTCGCCAGGCAGTCCGGTCACCACGATCTCGCCTTCTACAGGCTGCCAGACCAGGGGAAGCCGGTATCCTTCCGGGCGCGGCGAAACGGCCCCATGCCCGTCGTGCAGGTCCGCGACCATCCTCCGCAGAACGTTGCGAAACCCGTTCGCGTCCACCGCGGTCGCCGCGGAGGCGAGCCGGGCCTGCAGGCCGCTGTCCCAGTCCACCCCGTCGTCCTTGAAGCCGGGGTAGAAATGGCGAAAGACGTTCCAGGAAATGACCACCGCACCCAGGCGGCTCGCCCTGCTGTCGGGCGCCTGCGCCGCCGGCAGGGGTGCGTCCCTCGTCAGGTTGACCGCCCCAGAGGGCGCCGTGAGCGGCATCCAGATGTGGATGTCGTCCACGAGTTCGGCCGTCCAGCCGGCGGAATGATCTGCCGCTATTCGTTCGCTCTCATAGACGGGAGCCGAGAACTCCACGCCGGTATGACGCCACCGCACGAGATTCGCCCCGGTTGGCGCCGGCTCGGTGGGAATCGCCGGCTGCCCGCTGACCACGAGCCCGGGCGCCATCGGCCGAAACCATCGCTCCAGGACGGTGATGAGTTGACTGTCGGATTCGGCTGCTTCCGCCTCAAGCGCGCCCTGGGCTGCGATGACGGACCATCGGGAATCGGCCGGGTCGGAATAGGGTGAGAACCAACGGACATAACCGTAGAGCTTGGTGAATGCCGTCAGGTTTCGCAGGCCCTCACGCGTGGGCGCGGCGCCGTCACCGGCGTCGGCAGGCAGTTCTGCGAGGACTTCGAGGCTGGCCGCGTCGATCCACGCGGTCCCGACGCCGCTGAGCAGCAATCCGACGGTGAGCCTGGTGGCGTCTTCCGCTACAGGCCCGACGATCTCGTAGACGGCCCAGTCTGCGGATCGGATCGCGCGGTCGCTCATGTTATCGAAGAAGCCGGTGGCGCCGCCCGGCCGATCAACACGAAGCCATAGTCCCGCTCCGGCTCCTCCGGGCAGAACGTTCGCTCGCACCGCCGCACGGAAGCGGACGGTGTATCCCCGGAACGGAGTGGCGTCGAGCGCCTGGGCCAGGGCGACAAAGGAGCCGGGCGGTGACCTGTCTCGCGTTATCCTGAAACTGGCTTGGCCTGCATAGGGTTCGTGCGGGTCCGCACGGACCTCAAGGTCGGCCGGGATCGGCCGCCAGGCGTCCCGCCCCGACATCGGCGGGAGTTCGAAGTCGCCGTTCCTGAGGTGAACAGCGCTTTCCTGAGCGTAGGCCGGGACCGCGAGCAGTAGAATGAAGACCGCGAGGCGCATGGCGTGGAGTCCGGGCACGACAAGCTTGCGCACACGTGTTGCTTTAACCATCGGTTGCCTCTGCGCAATCAATTACAGCGGTAAGCTGTGCTTGATCGGGACAAACTGTCAAATCGTTGTTTGCCTGCACCTTGGAAGCATCGGCGCTGAGGCCCCGGTACGAACGACGAGTGCCTGCCTCGTCTGCGATTACAGGATGCGTCATATGGCGGTCGGTCAGATCGATACCGGCCCACAGTGAAGGTTCTAGTTTGACTGTGACCTCCGGTATCCGAAATCAGCTCTTGAAGGCCCATTCAGATTTTTCTTTACGACCGGCGATCGGGCCGAGCCAAGGTGGAATTGAAGGGTGTTTGATGGCTGTCCTCTGGGCGGCGTATGGCCGCACGAGTTTGGCTGAATGTCGAGTTTCCGGCGCACGGTGAATGTCCGGGATTGGCGGATTCCGTTGAAAAAGGCCGCCGCTGAGATCGGCGCGAGTAACGGACGTGACGGTTCGCCACTTTCTCAGGCGGTCGCTGGCGCCGTTGGCGGGATCAGCTTGGCCAGTTTGCGCAGGTTCTGGGCGGTGGCGGCG
>NZ_JADWOW010000022.1:0-306 GCF_015767455.1 Brevundimonas sp. BAL450 | reverse complement strand
TCAGCCGGTATCGAGCGAACGTCATCGCTGAGGCGCGCGAGAGCGCCGACCTTCTCATCCGCCGGTTCGTGGAGGGTCTCAGCTCGACCACCCCGGGCGCTCCGTCCTTGCCGCCTCTTCTCCTGGAGATGGACCCGGACTCCTTCGTCGAAGCCTTCCGTCAACACATCGACGCGGGTAGTGACGCAACAATAAACCGCTTCATCCGTGAGGCGCGGAGAGATTCCAGTTATCAACAGGCGGCGAACCCCAATGAGCGTGCCGCCGTCCTCGACAAGCTCGCTTTGGTCGCCATCGAGGCGATGC
>NZ_JADWOW010000021.1:0-27882 GCF_015767455.1 Brevundimonas sp. BAL450 | reverse complement strand
CCCCGTGGCTCCAGGCGCTCTTCAGGTCCGCCCGGTCGGCGAAGGTCGACCCCGCCCACATGCACGGGTCGAACCGTCCGGCCAGCGAGGTCATGTCGATCCAGCGCACCTTCAGGCTGCGCCCGCCCGGCCGCGGCCGGGGCTCCATCACCACCGCGCCCGCCCCGTCCGACAGGGTGAAGCGCAGGAAATCCGCCTCTATCCGCACCCGCCCGCGCCGGTCGGTCAGGGCCGTGCCCTCATAGAACGCCGGCCGGAACCAGCGCGATGAGAACTCCCCGGCGCAGGCGGCGGCCACGTCCGCCTCCCCCGCCCGCACGCTCAGCCAGGCGCCCTTGGCCGCCATCAGGGCGCTGGCGCACACCGACTGATAGCTGACCGCCTCCAGCGCCGCCGCACCCAGTTCGGCCTGCACCGCGCCGGCGTGGCCGGGCACCAGATAATCCCCCTGCGTCGTCGCCGCGCCCAGATGCTGCAGGTCGGAAACCCCCAGCCCGGCGTCGTCCAGCGCGGCCTGCACCGCGCCGGCGCACATGGAGGCGTTGGAATGCAACGGCGCGCCGTCCGGCGTCAGGGCGTAGTGCCGCCCCTCGATCCCGTTCCAGCGCAGCGCCCGGCGCCCCACCGCCGACGGCCGCCCGCCGACCCGGCCGATGAAGTCCTCCATACGGTCGTTGCCGACCCGCGCCCCGGGCAGGACCGATCCCGTCCCGGTGATGAAGACCTCGCGCAGGGCGTCGCTGTTCATGGCGCCAGTCTGACCGCCGGATCGCGGCGGGAGCAAGGCTCTACCGTGCGGGCCGCTGCCCGGCCTCGAGGATCGGCATGCCCGCCTCGGTGGGGATGTAGATGATCTGGCGGTCGCCGCTTCCGGCGGTCTCCTCCAGCATGTGGATGTAGGACCAGCGCAGATAGTTCTCCGGCCCGCCCAGGCTCTCGGCCATGATGCGGTTGGCCTCGTTGGTGCCCCGCGCCCGGGCGATTTCGGCCTGGGCCGTCAGCTGCGCCGAATCCAGCGCCGCCTGCGCCTCCAGCACCCGGATGCGCCGGTCCTGCACCGCCTGCTCATAGGCGGCGCGGCCCTGCATCTGCTTGCGATAGACATTGTACTGCGGCCATCCCACCAGGAAGGCCACGATCATCGCCACGATCACCCCGATGATGATGAAGGTCGCCGCCACGTCGCTGCGCATGGTCTGTGTCTCCCCGTCACTGAACAGACGTCGGTGATGCCCCGCCGCGCCGCCGGTGGCAAGGCATCACCGCCGCCGGTCCGCCCCCGTCACCAGCCGCCCGGCCGCCCCCAACAGGGTGAACACCTCGGCGAGGAACACGAACGCCGTCATCAGCATCAGGATGCTCGGCGCCGCCATGTCGCCGGTCTCGAAGGTGATCCGCACCCGGTCCGTGAACCCCTGCACCGTGTCCACCGCGAACGCCGACGCCATGGGCGAGTACAGCCAGAACCAGCCGATGAAGCCCAGGCTCGCCGCGCTGAACGCCACATCCCCGAACGCCGTGAGCCGCACCGGCGAGCCCATGGCCGCCCGCATCAGGTGGAACGCCGCCCGCGCCGCGCCGAAGGCCAGCATCGGCCACCAGATCCACGCGATGGTCTCGTTCAGCAGCAGGCCCCAGTCGGCCCCGTCCACCATCAGCTCGCCGCCGATCACGCCCGGCCGGATCTCCTGCCCGATCACCCCGGTCCACCACAGCACGAACACGCCCCACGCGACGCCCGACGCCACCGCCCGCGCCGTCGGCGACATGCCGGCCGGCTGCCCCCATGACGCCACAGGATCCCTGGTCCCGTCGGCCCGCTCGCCGCCCACCATGTCGGCGGCCTTGCCCACCCAGGCGGTGGAGAACAGCCCCATCTCGAACAGGCCCAGGTCCCGCGCCCGCCATTCGGTCAGGAAGGCGGGCTTGTCCTTCATGCGCTCGATGATGAAGCCCGCCACGGTGGCGAAGCCCACGATCATCATGCCGCTCCACAACAGGCCGTGGATCGCCTGGCCGAACGCCTGGGCCCCGTCCACGTCGCCCACCAGCACCCGCACCACCGCCCCGATCACCGTGATGATCGCCAGCACCGTCAGCGCCGTCTTCACCCCGAACAGCCACCACGGATACAGCTCCGGCCCCACCACATGGTGCGGCCCGGCGCCGAAGCGCGCGGCCACCGCCAGCGGGTGCCCCATCTCGCGCAGCACCGCCTCCTCCTCCGCCTCGGTCAGGGGTCGGCCCAGTTCGGCCTCCCGGTCCTCCATGCGGCTCATCAGGGCGTCACGCAGCTCGGCGATCACGTCCTCCCGCCCGGCCGCCGGCAACTGCGCCGCCACCGCCTTCAGATATTTCTCCGTCAGGGTCATGCCCCGCCCTCCACTTCCAGATTGATTGCCCGATTGATTGAAATTCGCGCCGGTCACAGCATTCGCTCCAGCGAGGCCGAGATGCCCCGCCATTCCTCCGCCAGCCGCGCCAGCATGGTCTCGCCCAGCGGGGACAGCCGGTAGAACCGCTTCCTGCGCCGGTCCTCCTCGCGCCATTCGCTGGTCAGCAGGCCCTGGGTCTCCAGCCGCCGCAGCAGCGGATAGAGGGTGCTCTCCTCCATCTCGATCCCGTCCTGGCCCAGCGCCACGCGCAGCGAATAGCCGTATTGCTCGGTCCTCAGCCGCGCCAGAACCGCCAGCACCAGCGACCCCCGCCGCAGCTCCAGCCGCATCGCCTCAAACAGCTCACCCTCGCCCACGCATCACTCTCCAGACGTCATATAGTGTGTGACATACAGTGTATGCGGCATACTGTGTGAGGGAGTCAAGCGCCCTCAAGCAGCGAGGCCCCGCGGGCCGAGCGGTAGGGCGACTAAGAATGAAAGAGCGATAGGGCGACGTAAAATGCCCCTTCTCCCGTCGGGAGAAGGGGGCCCCGCGCACCGGAGCGCAGCGGAGGTTCTTGCGCGGGGGATGAGGGGCCTCCCCCACTCCCCGCTTGCAACGCTGGCGCGAAGCGGGCGAATGTCCGGCGCGGGGGGTACGGATGCGCCTAAGCTGGAACGAGATCAGGGTGCGGGCCGCAGAGTTCGCTCGCGAATGGGCCGACGCCCACTACGAGAAGGGCGACACCCAGACCTTCTACAATGAGTTTTTCGAGGCGTTCGGGGTGCGCCGCCGCAAGGTCGCCGCCTTCGAAGAGCCCGTGCGCCTTCTGGGCGAGAAGCGCGGCTTCATCGACCTGTTCTGGAAGGGCGTCCTGCTGGTCGAACAGAAGAGCGCAGGCCGCAACCTGACCCGCGCCCGCCAACAGGCGCTCGACTACTTCCCCGGCCTCAAGGACCACGAACTCCCGCGCTACGTCCTGCTGTGCGACTTCCAGTCGTTCGAGCTGATCGATCTGGACACGCGCGAGGAGACGCACTTCCCCCTCGCCGACCTGCCCGCCCATGTAGAGGCGTTCGGCTTCGTGGTCGGGGTCGAGAAGCGGGTCTTCAACGACCAGGACCCGGTCAACATCATCGCCGCCGAAATCATGGGCAAGCTGCATGATGCGCTGAAACCCACCTATGACGGTGCCCCGCTGGAACGGCTGCTGGTGCGGCTGCTGTTCTGCCTGTTCGCCGACGACACCGGCATCTTCCCCGAACGGGGCATGCTGGAAACCTATCTGCGCGACCGCACAGCCACCGACGGCCACGACCTCGGCGCCAAGCTGAACCTGATCTTCCAGACCCTGAACACGCCCGAGGACGCCGCCTGGCGCGACGGGCTGGACGAGGATCTGGCCAAATTCCCCTACATCAACGGCGACCTGTTCGCCGAAACCCTGCCGATCGCCAACTTCAACACCGCCATGCGCGAGCGGCTCCTGGAGGCGTGCGGCTTCTTCTGGGAGAAGATCAGCCCGGCCATCTTCGGCGCTCTGTTCCAGTCGGTGATGAACGCCAAGGAGCGCCGCGCCAAGGGCGCCCACTACACCACCGAAAAGAACATCCTGAAGGTCATCGAGCCCCTGTTCCTCGACGACCTGCGCGCCGAACTGTCCCGCATCAAGGGGCTGAAGCGAGGACGTGACGCGGCCCTGCGCGCCTTTCAGGACAAGCTCGCCGGCCTCAACCTGTTCGACCCGGCCTGCGGCTGCGGCAACTTCCTGATCATCGCCTACCGCGAACTGCGCTTGCTCGAGATCGAGTTGCTGCAGGCCCTCTACCCCACGGGCCAGCGCGAGCTGGAGGCCGCCGCCCTGTCCAAGGTCGATGTCGACCAATTCTACGGCATCGAGATCGACGAGTTCCCCGCCCGCATCGCCGAAACGGCCATGTGGATGATGGACCACATCATGAACAACCGGCTGAGCCTCGAGTTCGGCCAGGTCTTCGCCCGCATCCCGCTCAAGGCCGCGCCACACATCGTTCATGGCGACGCGCTGGAAACCGACTGGGCCGACGTGCTGCCGCCGGAGCAGTGCAGCTATGTGTTCGGCAATCCGCCGTTTCTGGGCGCCAAGGTGCAGAGCGAGACCCAGAGGGCGCAGGTCCGACGCATTGCCGCGCTCGGCAAGTCCGGTGGCACCCTCGATTTCGTCGCTGCGTGGTTCATTAAGGCTGGCGAATACGTCTCCTCCCCACGCACTGGGGACGGGGCCGGCGAAACCGTAGAGGGGTCGCGACCGGCCCGCATCGGCTTCGTCTCGACCAACTCCATCACCCAAGGAGAGCAGGTCGCACAGCTGTGGCCGCTGCTGTTCCAACGTTACGGCTTGGAAATCGCCTTCGCGCATCGAACCTTCGGCTGGGGCTCAGACGCACGCGGCAAGGCCCATGTTCATGTCGTGATCATAGGACTGACGCGGCGGGACCACGAACCGGCGGAGAAGCGCCTCTTCAACTACGAGGACATCAACGGCGATCCGGATGAAACCCGGCATTCGGCGCTGTCGCCGTACTTGTTTGACGCTTCACAACTGGCAGATCGCCATCTGGTAGTGAGGGAAACCACTACGGCTCTCTCGAGCCGACCGCTGATGCTGTTCGGCAATATGCCGAACGACGGTGGGCATTTGATCTTGTCGGAAGCCGAAGCCGCCAATGCGATCCAAGCTGATCCCGCCATCGGTCCGTACGTCCGCCAACTGGTGGGAGCCCAAGACTCCCTCAACGGTGAGGCGCGCTTTTGCCTTTGGCTTCAGGGTGCTCCCCTAGGGTTGATGCGTGCAAACTCCCTCCTGAAGGATAGGCTGGCCGCCGTGCGTGCCTATCGCTCCGCAAGCTCTCGCCCGGCGACACAGCGCTTGGCGGAAACACCGTCTCTCTTTGGTGAAATCAGGCAAGGCGCCGGAGCGTTTATCCTTATCCCTCGCCACTCCTCAGAGCGCCGTCGATACGTCCCCTTCGGGTTTTATCGGGATGGGGAAATCGCGCATGATAGCTGCCTATTCATGCCGGGTGCCTCATTGGCTGAGTTCGGAGTTCTCACCAGCGCCACGCACATGTCGTGGCTGCGCCACATCGGGGGGCGGCTGAAGAGCGACTACCGCTATTCGATCGGCCTCGTCTACAACCCATTCCCTTGGCCCACCCTGACCGAGGCCGACAAAGCCTACCTCGACGGACTTGCCCAGGCGGTGCTGAACGCCCGCGCCGCCCACCCGGGGGCAACCCTTGCCGACCTCTACGATCCCGACGTCATGCCCGCCGATCTGCGCCGCGCGCACCGAGCGCTGGATCAGGCCGTGGACCGCCTTTACCGCAAGGCGCCCTTCGACAGCGACCGCGAGCGCGTCGAGCACCTGTTCACCCTCTATGAGAAAATGACCGCGGGCCTCTTGGCGGCGCCGGGCAAGGCGAAGCGGCGGAGGAAGGCCTAGTGAGCGGCGGTGACAATCAAACCACGCTAACGGAAGCAGAAAACGCGATCGTTGAAGAGATAATCGATCAACTCCAGGCGGAACCGCTCTCCCCAGCTGGCGCGTTCGCAATCAGCATGGCCGAGCAGGATGGCGACCCCGGCGCCCTCTTGGGGGCCCTACGACAGGCGCTCCGAATTCAGCCCGATCATCCACTGCTCCGGCTGGCGATCGAAAACCTGTCCACCACCCTCGCAAACTCTCCCACCACGGTGCTGATCGAACGCGCAAGGTGCGCGGGTGGGGACGTCTCGTCTTTCGAGGGACGTGTTTACATCGAAGAGCCGGATGGCCGCCTACGACCGGCTTCGGGCGAGGATCTGATCGCGTCGGAAAAGCGGTTTCCCGGGTTTCTGAAAAACTGGCGGCTGCCGGAGGACGAATACTAGATGGCCACGATCAACGACGTTCCCAGCTTCGAAGCCTTCATGTGGCCGATCATTGAACGCCTGAAGGCGCACGGTCGGTCGATGACCAATCAGGAAATGGCGGACGATATCTCGACCTACATGGGTCTGCCGGAAGACGTCCGCGCGGTGCGTCATGGGAAGTGGAACGAACTGGCGGTGGAACAGCGGCTGGGCTTCGCCCGCAGCTATCTGAAGAACGGCGGCGCGGTCGAAAACAGCGCGCGGGGCGTGTGGACGCTCACCCCCGCCGGGGCTGCCATGACGCCCGAAGATGTGGCCGGGATCCCGAAGGCCTACCAGCAGGAGTACATGGCGCGGGTTCGCGCCAAGGCCCGCGAAGTCGGCTCAACGCCTGACGTCGCTGTTCTCGAGGATGACGCCGACACCGAAGGCGACTGGAAGGACCAGTTGATGGCGGTCCTGCTCAAGCTGGACCCCTCCGCCTTCGAACGGCTCAGCCAGCGCCTTCTGCGCGAGTACGGCTTCATCAAGGTCGAGGTGACCGGCAAGTCGGGCGACGGCGGCATCGACGGCACCGGGGTGCTGCGGGTGAACCTGCTGTCCTTCCATGTCCTGTTCCAGTGCAAGCGCTACTCCGGCTCGGTGGGCGCGGGCGCAGTGCGCGACTTCCGGGGCGCCATGGTCGGCCGCACCGACAAGGGCCTCATCATCACCACCGGCACCTTCACCGCCGACGCCCGGCGCGAGGCCACCCGCGACGGCGCCCCCGCCATCGATCTGGTGGACGGGGACGCCCTGTGCGACCTGCTCAAGGACCGGGGCCTGGGCGTGACCGTCCGCATGGTCGAGGAAGTCACCGTGAACGAGGCCGCCTTCGCCGAGTTCTAGACTCCCCCAATCCCCCCATCTCCCACGCCAAATCCCTTGCCCCGCAAGGCCCCGCCGATTTCTCCCGGCTTTTTCCACCCACCCCTCCGGCGCGCCCTTATCCTGTCCGGTCATCCCCGGCCGCACAGGAGGCGCATGAGACGAGACTTCATCGGACTGATTTCCTTCTCCCGGTGGGAGAGGGGCCGTTGCACGCCCATTGCACTGTTTTTCGCGGTCGGAGTCTCACGGCCCTTGTCATCCCGACCGACGCGCAGCGGAGCGCCGGGACCGGCGACCGTCTCGACGCTCCGCCCTGACAGCCGCGAGGCTGGGCCGGGCGACCGGCGCCGGCGACCCTCGGCCCGGATCCCGTCCGGGCCCGGGCAAGAGGGCGGCGCTCCGTCCCGGACAGCGCCTGCGGCGCTTCCGGGATGACAAGGCGTCGTTGCACGCCGTTGCACTGTTTTTCGCATCCGGAGTCTCACGCTCGCATCGGACGCCCCGCGAAATCAGTCCCTTGAGCCGAAACATGAGACTCCCGTTGCACTGTTTTTCGCGCCGGGAGTCTCACCGGTTTCGGACAATTCGCACTATTCGGACCCTGTTTTTCCTCCCCCGTCGGGGGAGGGGGACCACGAAGTGGTGGAGGGGGCCAACCCCATCCGCCGACGCTTGAGACCTGCCCCCGCCCCCGGGCGCTCCGCTTCGGGGCGGACTACCGGCAGAACGCCCGCCCACCCGTGGCCTCCAGGTGCAGGTGGTCGTCGTGGAAGGCGTTGTAATCGGGGCTCAGGACGGTGCCGAAGATGCGGCAGGCGTCGTCGCGGATGCGGCGCAGGAAGCGGGCTTCCGGGCCGTTCCCGCTCCAGTCGCCGGCCACGGTGATGCGGCGGCCGTCCCTCAGGCGCACGCCCGAGAAGTCCAGGGCGGCGGCCAGGCCGTGGGCGCTGGGGCGGTTGCCGGCCATATTGTTGACCGGGCGGCAGGCGTATGTGCCGAAATGGTCAACGGAAACAACGTCTTGTCCGAATATCTCGCGGGCGGCGGGCTCCACGGACTGGCGCCGCCAGATGCTGATGGCCAGGGCCGTCTGGCAGGTCACGGTCGGGTCGCCCGGCGTCATGCGCGCCACCGTGCCCATGTCGGGCCCCAGGGTCCCGGCGTCATAGAGGCCGCAGGCGCCGCCCCGCGCCTCGTCCGGCCGGGGGCTGAAGCGCACATTGGCCGCCGACAGCTGGGCCAGGCAGCGGCCCAGATGGCCGCCCTCGGCCAGCACCGCCCCCTGCGTGCCCCCGTCCAGCGGCCGGTCGATCAGCACCTCGCCGATGGACGCCGGCGGCGCCCCCGACGGGGTCGGCCCGGGCTGGTAGGGCCCCGGCTGCGGGTCGGGCAGCATCCGCCCGCACCCGGCCAGCAGCAGGATCAGCAACAGGGGGGCACAGACGCGCATGGGGCCTCCGGGTGAGTCGGCCCCCAGCTTACCATCCCCCTAGCCGTCCGCCTCCCGCGTCACTACCTTGGCGTTCATGGCCCGTTCCCCTTCGAAATCCGCAAAGCCCGTCCACACCCCGGGCGTGTCCGACATGTCGGGGACCTTCGTGCACGACGCGCCGAGGACGCGGGGCAAGGACCCCATGTTTGCGCCGATCACCGGCCCGCGCCTGACGCCCGAGGAGGCCCCGAGCGTCGACGCCGACTGGACCCCGCACCGCCCCTCCCGCCCCGCCGCGCGCCTGAAGACCCCGTTTCGTCTGGCCTCGCAGTTCGAGCCCGCGGGCGACCAGCCCGCCGCCATCGCCGAATTGGTGGCCACCGCCGAATCCGGCGAGCGCGATCAGGTGCTGCTGGGCGTCACCGGCTCGGGCAAGACCTTCACCATGGCCAAGGTCATCGAGGCGACCCAGCGCCCCGCCCTGATCCTCGCCCCCAACAAGACCCTCGCCGCCCAGCTATACTCAGAGTTCAGAAGCTTCTTTCCTGATAATGCCGTCGAATACTTTGTATCGTATTATGATTATTATCAACCAGAAGCATATGTTCCGAGAACAGACACCTATATTGAGAAGGACTCAAGTATAAACGAGCAGATCGACAGGATGCGGCACTCGGCGACGCGGTCGATTCTGGAGCGGGACGATGTGATCGTGGTGGCGTCGGTGAGCTGCATCTACGGCATCGGGTCGGTGGAGACCTATACGGCCATGACCTTCGACCTGAAGGTGGGCCAGACCATCGACGAGTCCAAGCTGCGGGCCGACCTGATCGCGCTGCAGTACAAGCGCAACGACGCCGCCTTCGACCGGGGCATGTTCCGCAAGCGCGGCGACACCATCGAGATCTTCCCGGTCCACCAGGAGGACCGCGCCTGGCGCGTCAGCCTGTTCGGCGACGAGATCGAGTCCATCGCCGAGTTCGACCCCCTCACCGGCAAGAAGACCGCCGACCTCGAGGAGGTCACCGTCTATGCGGCCAGCCACTATGTGACCCCGCGCCCCACGCTCAACCAGGCTATCACCGGCATCAAGGCCGAGCTGAAGGAGACCCTCGACTGGATGGTCGAGAACGGCAAGCTGCTCGAGGCCCAGCGCCTCGAACAGCGCACCCGCTTCGACCTGGAGATGATGGAGGCCACCGGCTCCTGCGCCGGCATCGAGAACTACTCCCGCTGGCTGACCGGCCGCAGTCCCGGCGAGCCCCCGCCCACCTTCTTCGAATACATCCCCGACAACGCCCTGCTGTTCGTGGACGAGAGCCACGTCACCATCGGCCAGATCAACGCCATGTTCCGGGGCGACTACCGGCGCAAGGCGACCCTGGCCGAATACGGTTTCCGCCTGCCCTCCTGCATCGACAACCGCCCGCTCAAGTTCGAGGAATGGGACGCCATGCGGCCCCAGACCGTCCACGTCTCCGCCACCCCCGGCCCGTGGGAGCTGGACCGCACCGGCGGCGTCTTCACCGAACAGGTCATCCGCCCCACCGGCCTGATCGACCCGCCGGTGGACGTGCGCCCGGTGTCCAAGGACGGCTTCTCCCAGGTGGACGACGTCATCGCCGAGGTGAAGGACGTGGCCCGCGCCGGCTACCGCTCCCTCGTCACCGTCCTGACCAAGAAGATGGCCGAGGACCTGACCGAATACATGCACGAACAGGGCGTGCGCGTGCGCTACATGCACAGCGACGTGGACACCATCGAGCGCATCGAGATCCTGCGCGACCTGCGGCTTGGCTCGTTCGACGTGCTGGTGGGCATCAACCTGCTGCGCGAGGGCCTCGACATTCCGGAGTGCGGCCTGGTCGCCATCCTCGACGCCGACAAGGAAGGCTTCCTGCGCTCGGAAACCTCCCTGATCCAGACCATCGGCCGCGCCGCCCGCAACGTGGACGGCCGCGTCATCCTCTACGCCGACCGCATCACCGGCTCCATGGAGCGGGCCATGGCCGAGACCGACCGCCGCCGCGAGAAGCAGCAGGCCTGGAACGCCGAACACGGCATCACGCCCGAAAGCGTCAAGTCCAACATTAAGGACATCATCGAGAGCCCCTATGAGTCCCGCGCCCTGGACCGGCTCACCGCCCCCGGCGTCAAGGAGGACTCAAAACCCTTCGTCGGCACCAATTTCCAGGCCGCCCTCAAGGACCTGGAATCCCGCATGCGCGAGGCCGCCGCCAACCTGGAGTTCGAACAGGCCGCCAGGCTGCGCGACGAGATCAAGCACATGAAGCTCATGGACCTGGAATTCGCCAACGAGGCCCTGACGGGGGCGGGCGAGGCCGTGGACAAGGAGGCGCCGAAGCGGGACCGCGCGGCGGCGAGAGCGGCGTCGGCGGAGGCGTTCAGGAAAGGGCGGTTGTAGGGGGTTCAATGGCGGCGGTGGACGGAGACCACCGTGCCACTAAGGCCTCATCTCGTAGACGGGTCCACAAACAGGTGTAAGGTGTAAGGCTAAGCTAAATGAGGTTCACTTTGGCCAAGCCCATAGAACAGTTGTCAGGGCTCCGCACCAGTGATGGCTGGGTGATCGGAGAACTAGTTAAGAAGCAGGCATACCAGACAGGGGGCTGCTTCTCGGTTGGCTACTTGGTTCAGCATGAAGAAAACCCCTCTCGCGTGGGCTTCCTAAAAGCACTTGATTTCAGCAGAGCCCAAGAAGCTGAAGATCAAGTGCGTGCGCTGGAAGATATGACACGCACATATAACTTTGAAAGAGACGTCCTTGCACTTTGCCGGGGCGCAAATCTAGACCGCGTTGTTGTAGCAATTGCTGATGGTTCCATTGCGGTTCCAGACGCTCCATTTGGCACAGTGAGCTATCTCATATTTGAGCTTGCGGATGGCGACGTAAGAAAGCACGCCGTCCTCAAAAATGAAATCGATGCGTACTGGTCTTTAAACGCATTGCATCAAATCGCTACGGGATTAAATCAGCTTCACGCCCAAGGTATATTTCATCAAGACCTGAAGCCGTCCAATGTCTTAACGTTTTCTGGGGGAGCAACTTCAAAACTTGCCGATCTCGGAAGATCTCATTGTCGAACAATCGCATCTCCTCATGAAATGATGGCTTTGGCCGGACAACCTTACTATGCTTCCCCGGAGTTTTTGTATCACTTTCTAATGCCAGATCAGGCACGATGCAGGGCCGCGTCAGAATTATATCTTTTTGGCAGCATGCTATATTATTTCTTCACGGGCGCGATGCTGACACCCACCGTCATTTCGTTCATGCGGCCAGAACATAAACCTCAGTCGCTTTCGGAGAATGGGGGCGGTTGGGAAGGAACATATGAGGACGTCCTGCCCTATTTCCGCGCTGCACTTGCTGATGCACTAGGCCAGTTGAAAGACAGTATCGAAGCGTCACTGACCAACCATGACCCCAAACTGGCCGCAGAGATTTTTGAGTTGGCGACGTATCTTTCGGAACCCGATCCGCAGCTCAGGGGTCACCCCGCAAGTCGCCGGCGGAAGCATGGGAACCCCTACGAGATGACGAGATTTATCTCTGCATTTGATAGATTTGTAAAGGTTTCGGAAATCCGAATGAAAATAGATGCAGCTTCCATCTAACAAAATAGGCAGGAAGATGATCCCACGTTGGAGATCTCTTCGTCTGACGCCCAAACAAGAACTTGTGAGCTCTAAGGGGAGATCATTAAAGCGGTCGCCTCATGGTTCCAATATAATAACTTCTGAAGAGTGGGCGACTGATCCGACAATATGGTCGGCATCTGATATGATATCGATGGCCATCGTAGACGGTAGATCTTCCGAAACTGATGCGGCCGCTGAATTTCTAAAGGCACATATTGCCGATTTATCTCCTGGCACGAAGCAACTAATTCTCTCATATTTTGACGACGGATTTACTCCTGCGGCTCCTCATGGAGTTTTGATTACGCGAGAGATAAAATACAGACAGATTGCCGAGATGAAGGGGGAGCTTTCGCTATATCCCCGCAATGCGGTTTTACATGTCGAGCTCGCAAGAGCTTACGTATCTTTAGGGCAAATAGATAAAGCACGGCATTCGTTTCGCATTGCCTTAGCGATCGCTCCTTCCAATCGATACGTACTTCGATCCGCGGTGAGATTTTATGTCCTGGATCAAGATGTTGATCGAGCTTGGTCAATTTTGAAAAATGCGCCTTCAGAGGATACTTGGCTCCTTGCCTCACGAGTCGCAATCGCTGATTTGACTGCGAAGCCTATAGAGAGCAGCCGTAAGCTCAGAGAAATTATCGATAGAGGGAGGCCGGCCCAGGTTACGGAACTAGCCGCTGCTTTAGCCACACTTGAGATGGAGAACGGGTCAGATAAACTTGCAAAGAAACTCTTCAAGATAGGGTGCGAAAGTCCAACCGATAATACTATCGCTCAAGTTCGCTGGGCCCACGAAACCTGTGGCGTTCCCTTCAACAAAAACCTTCTTGAAAACGCGCTTACGTTCGAAGCCCGTACTGGGCAAGCTGTGGAGGAAGGAAAGTGGGTTGATGCTGTCGATAACGCATCGACTTGGCTAGGTGATGAGCCGTTTTCCACGCGTGCTGCTGCTACTGGCGCTTTTGTCGCCGCAGAAATATTGCAGGATTTCACAGTCTCCGAGCGTGTCGCGACATCTGGTCTTGTGGCAAACGCTCACGACCCCGTCCTTCTTAATAATAGAGCCTACGCTCGAGCATGCTTAGGTGATCTGATCGGTGCGGTAGAAGACATAAATTCCGCGTCTGCCGTCCGTTCCCTAGATGATACAGACGCGATTTGCATTATCGCAACAAAAGGATGCATCTCATACCGGAGCGGAGATGCTTCTGCCGGAGCGGCGCACTACCAGCGGGCTGTTGAAATGGCCTTTGACGGAAAATACACCGCCTTGGCCCAAAGAGGAATTATTCATTGGATTTATGAAGAAGGGAGAAATGGTCGCTATTTAAGCAAGAGCGACATTGAGCGTGTCAGTAAATACTTCTTAGAATCGAAACGCATTGATAGAGAAACAGCCGAGATATTTAATATATACGCTCGGCAATATATAATTCTTGGGGATGTCGAAGCGCCAGTTGCGGACCTTCGAGGTGTCCTAGAAAGACTTTGACCATCAAGTTTCCGCGCGTCGGGGCCCCCTGCACAAGGCAGGGAACGGCGACGAAATCGAAGAGACCCGCTGCGGCAAGGGCTGACCCCTGACCTGCCGCCCGCTACGGTGGGAGGATGGGGCAGGACGACAATCACTGGTGTGAGCTGGGCTTCGCCGAACCGGCCGTCGCCTTCAAGGGGCCGACCCAGACCGCCCGATCCGTCACCGAGGCGTGGATGGCGCTACACGGCTTCTGTCCCGCCTGCGCCGCCGACCGCCTGCCGCAGCTGCCGAACAACGCGCCCGTCGCCGACTTCCGCTGTGGCGACTGCGGTGAGGAGTATGAGCTCAAGGCCAAACAGGGAAAGCTGGGGGGCTCCTGACCTTCTCCCGATGGGAGAAGGGGGACCCGCGCACCGGAGCGCATAGCGCGACGGTCCTGGCGCGGGGGTTGAGGGGCGGGTGAGTCAAGGCTGCCACCGGGCCCTCACCCTGCGCGCGAAGAAGCGGGCCGCTCCGCGTCCCGCTGCGCGCAGCCCTCTCCCACCGGGAGAGGGGACGTGGTGCGCGCGGAAAGACCCCCTCCACCATGCTGCGCATGGCGGCATTGGGTAGTTATCACACCTAGACATCGTTCCGCTTCACCTCTGATTTTCGTAGCTTTTTCCAAGCGCTGCCAAATCGGCTCGCACGGACCCACTGCTGCGAGAATGGAAATGCCCAACTGTGTTGTCCCGACTGGAGCGGACCAACCGAATGTCCTTCACGCTCTGACCCGCAAGCACGCCGAGATCAGCGGAAAGATCGGCCACGCCCGACTGGTCCTTCGCCAATTGGCGGTCGAACTGGAGCACATCGACGCGACGATCCGCATCTTTAATCCTGCCATCGACATCGGTGCGATCAGGGCCAAGACCGTTCCATTGCGCGACCCGGCCCACAAGGGGGAGATCGCCAGGATCGTAATCGACACACTTCGCGAGGCGGACGACCCGGTGACGCCCCGCGCGATCACCGAACGGCTGATGGAAGTCCGATGCCTCAACGGCGCCGACCGCGAACTGTTCGACGTCATGCTGAAGCGGGTCCGTGCGTGCCTGCGCGCCCAGCGGATGCGGGGAATGGTCCAGCCGGTCGCCTTCGCCGACAGGACCCAGGGCTGGGAGATCGCCGAATGAGGGCGGGTCGCAAGGAGCCACTGCGGTTCATCCGTGGCGGGCATGTCTTCCACATCGCCAAGGCCTATACCGAAGGCGAAACGGGCTTCATCGGACTGCGGGACGGGCGGGTCCTTGCGCGAGCCCCGGAAGCCTCGCAGGTCGCGCGACTTCTCATCACCGGCTTATGACGGTCGCTTCTCCTGCTCGATAGTCTCCACCATCGTAGGGTGTCGGCGGGTGGCCGTTGGTCCAGTGATAAGTCTTTGGGGTGCGCTGCGTGGCCTGAATCCTCTGGTCGAGGGCCGTGATCTGGGGGGCTTAGCGCAAAGCTGGCCGAAACCCCCATCGTGCAATCCAGAACGTCGGAGCCCTTCGTGGGCCAAAGGCGGCATTGCTTCTGCTAGTCTGGTCCGATGTTCTCCCCCCTCCGCCACGGCGCCTACCGTCACCTTTTCACCGCCCAGGTTGCGGCCCTGCTCGGAACGGGCATGGCGACCGTTGCGCTCGGCCTGCTGGCCCATGATTTGGCGGGCGCGAGCGCGGGGCAAATCCTCGGCGCGGCCTTGGCGATCAAGATGGTCGCCTACATTGGCGTCGCCCCGTTCGCGAGCGCGCTCGCAGCGCGGTTGCCGAGGAAGACCCTCCTGGTGTCGCTCGACCTCGTCCGGGCGGGCGTCGCCGCGTCCCTGCCCTTCGTCGCCGAGCCGTGGCAGGTCTATGCGCTGATGACGGTTCTCTACGTCGCCTCAGCCGCCTTCACCCCGGCCTTCCAGGCCATGATCCCCGATCTGCTGCCGGATGAGACGGAATACACCAAGGCTCTGTCGCTCTCGCGGCTGGCGGCCGATCTGGAGAGCGTAGCCAGCCCGGTTCTGGCGGCGCTGCTGCTGGCGGTGATGAGTTACAGCAATCTGTTCGCGGGCACGGCAGTCGGGTTCGTCGTATCGGCCCTGTTCGTCGTCAGCGCCGTCCTCCCGGCGCTCAGCACGGCACGGCCCCGTCCGTTCCTGCAACGCCTGACGGGCGGGCTCCGGCTGTTCGCCTTGACGCCGCGTCTGCGCGGCCTGCTGGCGATCAGTCTGGCGACGGCGGCGGGCGGGGCGATGGTGTTCGTCAACACCGTGGTCCTGGTGCAGTCGCGTTTCGCCATGTCGGAACAGGCGACGGCCTGGGCGCTGGCGGCGTTCGGCGGGGGATCGATGACGGCGGCGGTGGTTCTGCCTCGCCTGCTGGTGCGGGTGTCGGACCGAACGGCGATGGCTCTGGGCGCGGGCGTCATGACGCTGGTGCTGCTGTCCGGTCCCTGGGTCGCGGTCAGCTATCCCGCGCTGCTGATGCTGTGGGTCGTCATGGGCTTCGGCTATTCCCTGACCATCACCCCGGCGGGCCGGGCCTTGCGGCGATCATCGAACGCCGCTGACAGACCCGCCCTGTTCGCGGCCCAGTTCGCCCTGTCCCACGCCTGCTGGCTGATCGCCTATCCGGTGGCGGGCATGGTCAGCGCCGAAGTCGATCCCGGCGCGGCCTTCCTCGTGCTCGCCGGCCTGTGCGCGACGGGCACGGTGCTCGCCCTCGTGATCTGGCCCGCGCACGATCCGGAGAACCTGCCGCATCGGCATGATGACCTCGGGGCGGACGACCCTCACCTCGCGGAGGGACACGGGGCGGCTGGCGTCCACGCCCACCCCTTCGTCATCGATGAGCGGCACAGACGCTGGCCGACGACGAAGGAGTAGCGACACCGGGTCAGACCACCCGCCTGACCTCGGTGTAGGCGCCGGTGGTCTGGAGCGTGATGGTCACCGGCTCCCCGGTGCGGTTGCGCCAGAACCAGCCGTGGCTGCCGGTGAAGGCGGCGACGAGTTCGCCCTCAACCCGTTGCTCCGAGCCCTTGCCGTAGCCGTGGTAGGGCGTTCCGGGACGGTCGGCGTGGGTGTCGAAGTTGACCGCGCCGCCGCTGCTCGTCCAGGTGAAGTCCACCCGGGAGCCTTCCTCCATCACCAGCTTGATCTCGGCGCCCTGATCGGGTGCGAGGGTGATGACGGTTTCGTCCGAGCGTTGGCCGTTCGGGACAGAAGTCGCTCCGGCCGGAGTGGCTGGGGAGGTGGTGGTGACAGCGGCGGGGGCGGACGCCGTCACAGCCAGGCCCGCCTCTTCGGCCTCGGCTTCGGCGGCGAGTTGCATCTTGATGCGGCCCATCTCCGTCAGCCCCAGAAGCGATCCGACCCGGGTCGGATCTACGCCGTATTCGGCGGGCAGGACCACGGTGACGAGCAGAGCAGAGGCGATCACGACCGCGATGCCGGTCGACTTCAACAGCTTGCCAGTCGAGGGCAGTTCGGAGGCGTCGGGCTTGTTGGCATTATACATGGGTCAAGTCTCCGGTCAGGTGACGAAGAAGCCGACGAGCTGATAGCCCGCCAGGATGAAGCCGAGGGTCATGACGACCACATTGGTGGTGTAGGCGTGGCGCCAGAAGCTGGATGACTGCCGCCAGAAACCCATGACGATCAGGATGGCGCCGAGCGCCAGAAGCTGGCCAATCTCGACGCCGACGTTGAACGCCAGCAGATTCCCGATCAGGCCGTCGGGCGACATGTTGAAGTCCTGGAGCTTGGTCGCCAGGCCGAAGCCGTGGAACAGGCCGAACACCAGGGTCGCGACCTTGGTGTTGGGCTGGAAGCCGAACCAGCGCTGGTAGGCCCCCATGTTGTCGAGGGCCTTGTAGACCACCGACAGGCCGATGATGGCGTCGACCAGATAGCTGGACACGCTGATGTCGGTCAGCACGCCCAGCAACAAGGTGGAGGAGTGACCGATGGCGAACAGGGTCACATAGATCGAGATGTCCTTCATTCGGTAGAGGAAGAAGATCACACCCAGCAGGAACAGCAGGTGGTCGTAGCCCGTGACCATGTGCTTGGCCCCCAGATACAGGAACGGCCAGAACAGGAAGCCCGAGGTCTCCTGGATGTAGCCCTTGTCGCCGTCGGCGACGCCGTGGGCGAAGGCGGCCGTCAGCAGGCCGTTGAGGAACAAGACGAGCAGCCCGAGCAGAAGGACGCCGGCGGGCGTCCTCAGCCAGGCGGCCCATCGATGGGTCGCGGCGGTCATGCATTACTCCGGTTGAAGGGAAGACGGTTCAGCCACGACGGCCGCGCGCCCGCAGGGCGTGGCGGGCGGCCATGGACGAGGCTGTATAGGGCGGGCAGGACCAGCAGGGTCAGGATCGTCGAGGAGATGATTCCGCCGATCACGACCGTGGCCAGGGGGCGCTGAACCTCTGCCCCGGCTCCCACGTTCAGCGCCATCGGCACGAAGCCGAGGCTGGCGACGAGGGCGGTCATCAATACCGGCCGCAGCCGGGTCAGGGCGCCCTCGCGGATCGCCTCGCCGAGCGGCTTGCCATCGGCGATCAGGCTTCGGATGAAGCTGACCATGACGACGCCGTTGAGCACGGCGACGCCGGACAGGGCGATGAAGCCCACCGCCGCCGAGATCGACAAGGGCAGCCCCCGCATCGCCAAGGCGGCCACTCCGCCCGTCAGCGCCAGGGGCACGCCGGAGAAGACGATGGCCGAGTCCTTCACCGACCGGAACAGGGCGAACAGCAGGCCGAAGATCAGCAGCAGCACCACCGGCACCACCAGTTGCAGCCGCTTGGCGGCCGAGATCAGTTGCTCGAACGTGCCGCCGTAGCTGATCCAGTAGCCGGCAGGAACCTCGACCTCGGTGCCGACCTCTTCCTGCACTTCGGAAATGAACGAGCCGAGGTCGCGGCCCCGAACATTGGCGGTGACGACGACCCGGCGCTTGCCGTCCTCGCGGCTAATTTGGTTCGGTCCTGTCTCCACGGCAATGGTGGCGATCTCCTCCAGGGGCACGAAGGCGGTTCCTCCGGAGCTGGGCACGGGAATGCGCAGCCGGCCGATGGCGTCGGTGTCCTGACGCAGGGTTTCGGGCAGACGGACCACCACGTCGAAGCGGCGGTCGCCCTCGAACACCTGACCCGCCACGACGCCGCCGATGGACGCCGACACCACTTGCTGGACATCGTCCATGCTGATGCCGAGTCGTGACAGAGCCGCGCGGTCGGGTCTGATCTGGAGCACGGGCAGGCCGGTGACCTGCTCCACCGAAATGTCCTCGGCGCCTTCGATGCCGCTGATCACGCCCTCGACGGCGTTGCCGACCTCCAGCAACTGGTCGAGATCGTCGCCGAACACCTTGATGGCCACATCCGCCCGCACCCCGGAGAGCAGTTCGTTGAACCGCATCTGGATGGGCTGGGTGAACTCGTAGTTGTTCCCGGGGATTTCGGCCACGGCCGCCTGCATCTCGGCCAGCAGTTCGGCGCGAGGTTTCCTCGGGTCGGGCCAGTCCGCGCGGTCCTTCAGCATGATGAAGGTGTCGGCGACCGACGGTGGCATGGGATCGGTCGCAATCTCGGCCGTGCCGATTTTGGCCACGACCCGCTCCACCTCCGGGAACTGGGCGATGCGTCGCTCCAGCGCCGTCTGCATCTCAACAGCCTGGCTTAAAGACGTGCCGGGGATGCGCAGGGCGTGCAGGGCGATGTCGCCTTCGTCCAGGTTGGGGATGAACTCCGACCCCATCCGGCTGGCGCCCAGGGTCGCGATGGCGACCAGGGCGACCGCCACGGCGACGAAGGCCACGCGCAGCCGCAGGGCCATCTCCAGCGCCGGCTGGTAGAACCGGCGGGCGCCGCGCATGACGAAGCTGTCCTTCTCCTCGACCTTGCCGGTGACGAACATGGCGACGGCGGCGGGCACGAACACCAGCGACAGGACCAGCGCGCAGGTCAGGGCAATGACGACCGTGATCGCCATCGGATGGAACATCTTCCCCTCGACCCCGGTCAGGGCGAAGATCGGCACATAGACCAGGGTGATGATCAGGACGCCGAACAGGGACGGCCGGATCACTTCGCTGGAGGCCGAGGCGGCCAGGGCGAAGCGTTCGTCACGGGTCAGCAGACGACCGTGCTGATGCTGGGCCTGGCCGAAGCGGCGTAGGCAGTTCTCGACGATGATGACGGCCCCATCGACGATCAGGCCGAAGTCCAGCGCGCCCAGGCTCATCAGATTGCCCGAGACCCCGGTGCGCACCATGCCGGTGATGGTCATCAGCATGGTGATGGGAATGACGGCGGCGGTGATCAGGGCGGCGCGGATGTTCCCGAGCAGCAGGAACAGCACCACGATGACCAGCAGCGCGCCCTCGACCAGGTTCTTCTCGACCGTATGGATGGCGCGATCCACCAGATCGGTGCGGTCATAGACCGGCACGGCGCGGACGCCCGTCGGCAGGGCTTCGGCCGCCGTCTCCAGTCGGGCGGCGACGGCCTGGGCGACGGTGCGGCTGTTCTCGCCGACCAGCATGAAGACGGTGCCTAGGACGACCTCGCGGCCGTCTTCGGTTGCGGCGCCGGTGCGAAGTTCCTCGCCCATGACCAGATCGGCGACGTCAGCGACCCGGACGGGCACGCCGTTGCGATTGGAGACGATGATCGCGCCGAGGTCTGCAAGGCTCTCGGCCTGGCCCGGAACACGGACCAGATACTGTTCGCCATAGCGTTCGACATAGCCGGCACCAACGTTTGCGTTGTTGCGGTTCAGGGCCTCGACGACTTCAGCCATCGTCACGCCATAGGCGACCAGGCGGTCGGGCCAGGGGGTGACGTGATACTGACGCTCGAACCCACCGATGGTGTTGACGTCGGTGACGCCCGGCGTGTTGCGCAGTTGCGGACGGATGACCCAGTCCTGGAGCGTCCGCAGGTCTTCGGGCGTATAGAGCTCGCCGTCGGGGCGGCGCGCGCCCTGTTCGGCCTCGATCGTATACATGAAGATTTCGCCGAGCCCGGTGGCGATGGGGCCGAGTTCGGGGGTCAGGCCTTCAGGCAGCTGCCCCCTCGCGGCCTGAAGCCGTTCATTGACCAACTGGCGCGCAAAATAGATGTCGGTGCCGTCCTCGAAGACGACGGTCACCTGGCTGAGGCCATAGCGGGAGACCGAGCGGGTGTATTGCAGCCCCGGCACCCCGGCGATGGCGGTCTCGACCGGGAAGGTGATCCGCTGTTCGGACTCCAGCGGCGAGAAGCCGGGGGCCTCGGTGTTGATCTGGACCTGGACGTTGGTGATGTCGGGCGTGGCGTCGATGGGCAGACGCTGGAAACTCCAGACGCCGACCGCACAGGCCAGGACCACGAGCGCCATGACGAGCCAGCGGAACCGGATCGACAGCGCGATGATGCGTTCAAGCATTTTCCGCGCCCCTAGTGATCGTGGCTCGCGCCGGACTTCTCGACGTCCGCGCGAATGAGGAAGGCACCGTCCACCACATATTCGGTGCCGGGATCGATGCCGCTGAGGACCTCGGTCCACTCGGGCGTGCGGCGGCCCAGTTCGAGCATCCGCACCTCATAGGTCGTGCCGAAGCGGGCATAGACGACGGTGAAGTCGCGGAACGGCTGGAGCGCGCGGGTCCGCACCGCCAGCGGCACCTGACCCGCCCCAACCTGCACCTCGCCGGACACGCCAAGGCCCGGCCGCCAGACGCCACCCTGATAGGGCAGGTCAACATGGGCTATTAGGACCTGACTGGTCAGATCGGCCGAAGGTAGCACCGCCTCGATCCGACCGTTGAAGGTGTAGTCCCCCGCCAGACTCTTCACGACGACCGGCTGGCCCGCCCGCACCCGTTCGGCATCGCGCGGATAGAGCAGAAACTCGGCGTGCAGCCGGGTGGGATCGCCGATCATCAGCATCGGCTCGCCGCCGCCGGTGATGGAGCCGACGTTGACGTTCTTGGCCACGATCATGCCGGAGATCGGGGCGGTGATCGCGTAGGTCTGGAGGCTCTCGCTGGACTCCACACGGGCGATGACCTGGCCGCGAGAAACACGGGTTCCCAGTTCGACGTTCAGCGCCATGACGCGCCCCGGATAGCGCGCGTGGACTTCAGCCTGACCCTCAGGCGTGATCTCGACCCGTCCGGTCAGCGACAGGCTCTCGCCCAAGGTCGCGGGGCCGACCCGTTCGACGGTGACCCCTCCGGCTCGTGCCGCGTCGGCGGTAATGGTCGTGCGGCCTTCGTATGAAGCGTAGGTCCAGCGGTGCTGGTTGCCGGCATGGCTTGCGCTCACCGCCACATCGAACGAGTGCGGCTCCGACACCACGCCTGGCCCGGTCAGGTAGTCGTTCTCGGGCGCGAAGGTGAAGCGATCCGTCTTTGGTCCCGTCCGCTCCAGGGTGATGGTCGCCTGCACCTGACGCGGATCGATGGGCCGATCATTCAGATAGGGATAGAGGCGGAACAGCGGCTCAGGCCCGTCCTCGTAAATCGTCACCTCCAGTGCAAAATCGCCGTCGCGCAGCATGCGTCCGCGATGCGGGCCACGCTCGTAATCGCCGGCGGCGACCTCGCCCTCGGCCGTCTCGGGAGCGCCCTGGCCGCAAGCCGAAACGCCGACGGCGAGCGCCAACAACGCCACGGCGATGATGCGCCGGCAGGAAATGGAGCGGATCATGGGCGGGTCTCCAGGCCGAGCAGGTCGGCGTGCGCGCCGGTCAGCCGGTCAAGGCGGGCGCGGTCCATGTGAAATTGTTTGAGAACTGCGACCCGCCGTTCTCTCGTAGCGAGAAGCGCGGTCTGGGCGGCAATGACGTCGTTGTAGGTGAAGCCGCCTCGGTTGAATCCATCGCGCACGAGGTCGACCGCGCGTTCGGCTTGTGGCAAGGCCTCTTCCGCGATGCGACGCGCCTGGCTGGCTTGCGCCATCAACTGCACCTGGAGGCGGGCGATCTCGCGCTCTCGCTCCTGGCGGAGGGCCGCCATGTCGGCTTGGGCCGCCACGCCCTCGAATCTCGCCCGTTCGATGGCCCCTTCGTTCCGGTCATAGCGTCCCAGCGGAATCGACCCGCCGACCACCAGACCAAGGTCTTGACCTTCCCAGAAATGACGGACGCCGACGCTGACGGTCGCGTCGGGCGTGGCCCGCGCCTGTTCGACGCGAACTCTGGCTTGGGCGATATCCCGTTGCGCGGCCAGAACCGCGAGGTCGATTTCGTTGGCCTCGCCGGCGACTTCGCGGGCGGCGCTGGTGTCTTCGAAATCGGCCGGATCGAGGGAAAAGTCCGACGCCCCGATCCAGAACCGGCCTAGCGTGGCGCGGGCCAGTCGGGCCTGTGTCTCGGCCTGGTCGAAGTCAATTTGGGCCTGGGCCAGTTCGGCCTCGGCGCGGGCGCCGGCGAACAGCGGGTCGCGCGCCATATCAACCCGACGCTGCACGTCCGTCTGAAAGCGTTCGGCCAGGGCGAGACGTTCGCGCGCGATTTCAAGGTCGGCTTGGGCACCGAGGGCATCGGCCCAGGCGCGCTGCACCTGCTCCAGCCGATCCAGCCGCCGGATCGCGGCCTCGGCCTGCACCAGGGCGGCTTCGCCCCGGGCCAGAGCCACCCGGGCCGGTCGATCACCACCTCGCTCGAACCGCTGCTCGTAGGACAGGGTCGTCTCGGTGCGATCGATGATGTTGCCGCCGCCCAGCGTGGGCAGATTCTCAACCATCAGACCCAGGGTCGGATTGGGCCGGACGTCGGCCTGGCGCACGGCGGCGTAACCCGCCCGCGAACGCGCCTCCAAGCCCGGAAGTCCAGGGTCCACCTCGGCGGCGCGTGCGAGCGCCCGGTCAAGGGACAGACTCGACGCACTGGCGGCCGAGCCTGTCGGCTCCTGTGCCACGGCGGTGTTAGACGGCCATGCCGCCAGTGAGAGCGCCAGCGCCGAAACGGCCGCCAGACGCGCCCACGATCCGGCAGAGCCGGCAATCGGGGTCTTCAAGGGTATCTCCGGGAAACGGGTTGCGCGCAGCCGAAAGGGGCCGCGTCGGTTCAGACGACCGTGCGAATCCGTTTTGGAGGATATTCCGGCCCGTCGCCGGTATGGCTCGACAGAGCAGGATCAGGCCCCGGTCGCCGGAGCGCGGACGTAACGGACGACGTGTCCGTCAGAACCCGGCCTGAGGACGGCATGGCGGGCTGACCGTCGCCGCCGCCATGATGGTGATGCCCGACAGGGATTGACCCGTCACCTGACCGATCCGTCCCGGTATCGGGAACTTCTTCCGGAGCCACATGGACATGCGCCGCATGATGATCGTGATCTGATGCAATCAGCGCGACAGCGGGCCAGTCCGCTGCGTGGGCGAAGTCATGCTGCGACTGCGACACATACTGCAGGTTCATGGCCGCCAAGATGGCGACGCACAGACCGATGCAGAGGTGGCGAAGGGCGTGCGGCAAGATTTAAGGCTCCTGTCGCCCGTGTAGCTTCCTGCGGGTCCGTTGGCAATGCCATGGTCGAAAACGCGGGCCGCCTCTGCGCCGAACCGAGCGCAAACTACTGAATAGAGGAGGCCGCTTAATGATGGAGGAGGTTAGCTCTCCTCCTCCCCGCCCTCGATTTCGGCCGTCCGTTTCGCAACGAGGGCCCGGGTCGCGGCCGGAAACTTCCTCGTGAACGTGTAGGTCTGCACCTGGCTGCTGGAGAGTTGTAGGAAGGTGCAACCGATGGCGTCGAGGACCTGAAGCAGGAAGGCCGCCGAAAAATTTCCCCGGCTGATCTTGTTGCGAAGGTTGGCTTCCGTCTCCTTTATGCCGATCCTGCCGAGCGCCTGCACCAGGTGGGCGTAAGTCATATTCCTGCGCTTCAGCTCGGCCTTCAGCAGCCCCTTCGCCTCTCCGGACCAATCCCGGAGCTCCTCCTCGGCCAACTCTTTTAGGTTTTCCACCGTCGCCTCCATCGTCGAGTCGGAGGGTAGGCGGAGGCCCGCCCCATCGCAAGGCGGCCGTCTCATATATCGTGAGGTTTGTATCGCGCGGCGGGGCAACAACGTCACCGTGCGCATCGATAAGCACGCGAATATATCCAAAAATGTTACTTTTATCTTGACGGCCAAGAAGCGCGCGTATATCGCCAAATTCGATACATTTGTATCCGGATTTGTCCTTGTCGCCATCGAACTGCGATATGGGCCCGGCCACGGCCGTGACGCCTTTCGATATCGGTGGATGGACCGAGGCGGAGGCGCGCGCCCAGTTCGTAAAGTTCCGCTTCGCCGAAAACGGCGGGGAACCGTTCTGTGGGAAGTGTGGCTGCGTGGCTGTGAGCCACTACAAGTGCCGGCCGATCTACAAGTGTAAGGGATGCGGAAGCCAGTTCTCGGCAACGTCCGGGACGCCCTGGCAGAAGCGAAAAATCAAGTTCCGCAAGCTGATGTATTTGATCGCCTGCTTTGTCGACAACGTGCAGGCTCAGACAGCGCGGGCGATCTGCCGACACATCAGGGTGCAGTATAAGACTGTGCTGCTCTGGCTTCACAAACTGCGCGCTGAGATCGCCAATCGCGCCGCCACGGCTACCCCGCTGCTGTCAGGAGAAGTCGAGGTCGATGGCGCGTATTTTGGCGGTTATGTTCGCCCGAAGAACCAGGCCAAAACCCGCAAGGACCTCCGCAAAATTCCCTATCGCGCTAACGATCGGGCGCTGTGCGTGGTCGTCGCGCGGCAGCGGGGTGATGGTCCGATCCGGACCTGGGTGGGCAAGAACGAGATCGATACCCGACCTTTCGTGAAGGATGCCGTTCAACGCAACAGCGTGGTTTTCACGGATATGGCACCGCATTGGGGTAAGCTGCGGGGCAAGTTCAAGCTGTTTCGGATCAACCACAAGCGCGCCTACTGCACGCCTGAAGCCTGCACCAATCAGGCCGAGACGCTGTGGGCTCTGATGCGCGTGATGGAACGCGTTCATCGTCACATCTCGCAGAACTACCTGGACCTCTATGCCGCTGAGGCGGCCTGGACCCTCCAGAAGGGTAAGCGCGCCGAGGGTGAGGACTTCACCAACCTGATGGCGTGGATGAGCCGTCAGGGTCGTTCGCCGCTCGCTGGTTATTTTCAGGGGCGCAAGCGCTCGCTTCCGCTGTGCAAGGTGGACGGCACGATCGAGGACTGGAAGCCGAAGCCGCGCAAGGGGACGGTGACGTTCATCGATAAGGACGCGGAACCGATCGAATACAAGCCGCGCCGACCGCTGGCGAAGACGTGGCGCGAGGGTTTTACCTTCCTGTCCGCCGAGCAGTTCCTGGCCGCCCCTTCGCTGGTCCCCGACCACGGCGGTGTCTACGCGGTGTTCGTCCGGGGTGGGCAAGCCATCTTTGGGGCCACCGGTTACCAGGATGTCCCCCAGCGTCCCGTCTGGCGGCACGATGACGCGGATCACGCCTACACCGGTGAAACCTATGGCCTTCGGACGCGCATCCTCAGTCACCTCGCGGGCGACATCTTGGTCTCCAACCTGCGCGAGACCCTGATGGCGCTGCAATGGGGTGGCGGAGCCCTCCCGGACGGGCCTGACGTCGAGGCCGGCCGCATTCAGGCCGAACGGGCCCTGACTGAGTGGATGAAGGCCAACATCCTAGTGGGCTACCGCTCGTGCAGCTACGTCAAGGACGTCGAGACGGCGATCCTCGACGCGACGGCCAGCCCGTTCAACCTGAGGCGGAGCAATCCGTCGGCCTATGCCGATGCACTCCAGGACCTGCGCAGGCGTTTCCGGGACGACGTCGTCAGCGGCTGGGCCAAGCCTGAAGGCCAACCGCACCCGCGAGTGCGCCGCTAGTCTTCCTCGTCATCCACCCGCCAAGACCACCTTGTGGGGGAGCCGGGGTGTTCGACGAGGTCCTGTCGATAGGTGTTCATCAAGCCGTTGTTGACGGCCGTATGATACCTCTGGCGCTCCGCGACCGTAGATAGATCGTAGCCAAACCGTTCGCCGAGCAGATCGACGATCTCCGCGATCGTCAGCGGCTGGGTCGTCTCCTTAATGATGTCCATCGCGGTTCCCGCCACGCCCTGCGGCGGGATGCCCCGGTTGGGTTCCCTGGGTCGGATGGGCTTGGCGGCCGCATGATCCCAGTCGGGGTTCAGCATCTTCACCACGTAGGCAAGGTGAGGAAGGGCCTCCAAGATTGCCGCGCGGCGTTCTTCGCGTGCCGGCGCCGCCGCCTCGTAGGCCTCGCGATCCGTGATCAGGCGCAACAGGCGTTTGGGTGGCTTGTCCAGCCGCTCAAGTTCGCCAAGCATCTGCCCATGGATTTTCGCCAAGCGGATACCCAGCTTTTCTTCTTCGTTCATGAACGCCCGATAGCCCGCCTATCGGCAGGCCTCAACGCTTGATCGAGGCGAGGTGTGACAACTACCCAATGCCGGCGCATGGTCCCGTCGTCGGATCGGCTCCGCCGCTCCTCCTCCACCCCCGATGGGGGAGGATTGGTGCGTCCGGTTTTGACGTTTCGGCGCCCTACCCTGCCCGCATGTACGAGCGGAAGCCCCACAAGATCCGGTGCGAGGACACATGGGCCGAGATCCGGCGCGGGTGGGAGCGCGGGGAGACGGGCGCCTCGCTGGCGCAGCGCTATGACGTGGGGCTGGCCAATCTGTGGCGGCGGCGGGCGTCGGAGGGCTGGCGGCGGGGGCGGCCCGAGGACCCCGCGCCGGAGCCGGTGGAGGGCTGGGACAAGCGGGCGCAGCGGGCGCTGGACGCGTTCCTGATCCGGCGGGAGGAGACGCGGCTGCTGGCCGTCAAGCTGGCCGAGGCCATGCTGGGCGGGGCGCTGCATGAGGTGCCCCTGTGGCACGCGGGCTTCGTGCTGGACTGGCGCGCGACCCGGCTGGGGCCCGAGATCGCGGCGGCGGACCGGGACTATATGCGCAAGCACGCCTGGACCGAGGCGTTCTGGCGCGAGGACGGCGGGCTGAAACACCTGCATGCGCTGGACGTGATCACCCTGGACGCCAACCGGGAGGCATGGCGGGAGGATCACGGGATCCCGCCGGGGAAGGCGGAAAATTATCCCTGACGGGGTCCTGCACCCAACACTCCTCCCCCATCGGGGGAGGGGGACCATGCGCAGCATGG
>NZ_JADWOW010000020.1:0-342 GCF_015767455.1 Brevundimonas sp. BAL450 | reverse complement strand
GGCGTCAGGTGGCTGTGGGTCATGGTCGCCCACCCGGCGTCCATGACCCACAGCCACCTGACGCCCGACCAGCGAGCCGCGGCGGGCATCTCCGAGACGACCGTGCGACTGTCGATCGGCCTCGAGGATCCCGACGAGATCATCGCCGACCTGGTGCAGGCGCTCGGCTGAGACCCGACCGCCGCGGCGACCCGGGCCCGGCCGGGCGGCCGCGCAGCCTCCGGCGCGATCCCGCCGCCGGCTTCGACGTCAGCTCGCGCGCAGCAGGTCGCGGTAGAACTCGATCCCGCGCAGCCAGACCTGCACGCGGATGCGCTCGTCGGGAGCGTGCAGGTCTGGCTG
>NZ_JADWOW010000002.1:0-552 GCF_015767455.1 Brevundimonas sp. BAL450 | reverse complement strand
GCCGGAGGCTGGCTTCGAAACATGGATGCGGCTCCCCTGAAGATGGGCGGATTACGCTTTCGGCCGCGCCTTCACAACAAATCCTCCCCCATCGGGGGAGGGGGACCGCGTAGCGGTGGAGGGGGCCGGCCTGCAGTCTGGATGTTCGACCGCCGCCCACCCGCCCGTCGATCCAGCCCACCCACACCCGCACAGCCCGGCTTCCGCCCCCTCCGTCTCGCCGCAAGACGGCGATCCACCTCCCCCGATGGGGGAGGATTTGCCGAGTTCGTCCCGCATTTTCCCGGGCCAATGCATTGCCGGATAAGGCTTCGCGAAAAATCTTCGTCCGTTTTCGCGACCGCCTTGCCCACCGCCTTATCCTTCTCCCATCCCGTCGCACGGGAAGGGCGCTCGGCCGGCGACCTTGCGGCGACGGGCTGTGATCGAGCGGGATATAGCGGCGGGGCGGATTACTCGCCGGGTCCGGGACATGGAGCGCTGTCCATGCCCGCCCGTTCAGGGCCTGAACACCGGCTAGCGCCTAAGACGCGTGCCCACCGGGGGCTCTGG
>NZ_JADWOW010000019.1:0-29882 GCF_015767455.1 Brevundimonas sp. BAL450 | reverse complement strand
GGCGTCCGGTGGTGGGTCGTCGGCGGGGGGTGGTTGGTGAGACTCCGGAGCGGAAAAACAGTGCAACAGGGGTGCAACGTCCCCACCCAGGGCGGCGGTCTCCGCCTGACGGGCGGCGGCGGCCAGATGGGTGGTCAGGCGCACCAGATCGTGCGTGGGGTCCGGTTCGGGCGCGGACGGCGAGGGCGGTTCGGGTTCGGGCGTGCGGGGCTCGGGATCGGAAAAACAGTGCAATGGCCGTGCAACGTCTTCTTCCCCGGCGGCGCTTTCGGCCGCCTCGCGGGCCTCGATCTCGGTGAAGGGCACGAGGGGCTTGAGCTCCTTGTAGAGACGCAGCCAGCCGCGGGCCTGGATCAGCTGCCCGGCGGCCACGGCGGCCTGGACGTGGGACCAGCATGTGTCGACCATCTGCGAGGTGGTGAGGGGCGTCCCCGATGGCGCCTGCGGCGCTTCGGGGATGACAAGGGGGTCGTCCTGCGCCGGCGGCGCCGGGTCGGGCGCGAGGGAGGGGGCGGGCTGGTCGGCGCGGCGCCAGCCCTCCTTGCGGGCGCGCCAGCGGAAGGTGCGCAGGCTGAGGCCGTGGCGCTCGCAGACCTCGGGCGCGCCGCCCCCGGCCAGATAGTCGGCCTTGGCGGCGGCCCAGCGGGCGCGGGCTTTTGCGGTGTCGAAGACGGGCGGGCTGTCAGGCAGATATCGAATGGACATCCCGCCAGTGTGAGGCGCCCCCGGGCGCGGCGGTGAAAAAGGCCGAATTTCGAGGACCGGGCCTTGTTTCACAAGGGATTGGCCGTCGGAAATGCGGGATTAACAAGCGGTAAGTGGACGCGGAGGCGATTGCCCGTCTTCTCTTTCAGCGGTGGCGCGGCGCCCGGTCCGAACAGCGGATAGGGTCTCCACGATGATGAGGGATCGGCGGATGGCGGCGGGTGCGGACAATTGGGTGTTCAGGTCGTCCGGCGGCATCGACCGTCTGGAGGCGCGGTTCACCGGCGTCGCCTTCGCACCGCATCGACACGACACCTATGCGATCGGGATCACCGTGGCCGGGGTTCAGACCTTCGACTATCGGGGCGCGTCGCGCCATTCGCTGCCCGGCCAGATCGTCGTGCTGCATCCGGACGAACTCCACGACGGGCGCGCGGGCGACGGCCTCCCGTTTCAGTACAAGACCGCCTATGTGGCGCCGGCCGATATCCAGAGGGTTCTTGATGGCCGCCCGCTTCCGTTCATCAAGGGCGACGTATCGGACGATCCGGGGCTTCACCGCGTGGTCTGTGAACTGCTGGACGATCTCGACAGCCCCATGGAGGATCTTGAGCGCGAGCAGGCGATCACGGATCTGACGGCGGCCTTGTCGCAGGCGTCCGGCGCGGACCTGCCGACCGGGGTTCAGAACCACGCCGCCGTGCTGCGGGCGCGCGATTTCATCGAGGCGAATCTGGATCGCGCCCCGACGCTCGCCGATCTGGAACAGGCCGCGCACTATGATCGCTGGCGGCTTTCGCGTGATTTTCGGGCCCTGCTGGGCGCAAGTCCCTACCGCTATCTGATCTTCCGACGGCTCGACCGGGCGCGCGGGATGATGAGCCGGGGCGCAGGGCTCGCCCAGGTGGCCCAGGCCGCCGGATTTGCCGACCAGAGCCATTTCACCCGGCATTTCAAGAAGACCTACGGCATGACGCCGAGAATCTGGGCCGCCATGCACAGACGTTCAAGATCAGCCTGAACCGCGTGGTCTATCCCGGCCTGTCCCGACACCGGAGCCTGGCCATGACCGACGAGATCAATCCCGCAGAACAGCGCGGGGCCCTCCAGCCGGAGGGGCCGGAAAGCACGAAGGCCATGATAGGCCGGCGCAGGGCCGCCGCCGAGCTGGCGGCGTTCGGCGCGCTGGCGCTGATCCTTCGCATCGCCTTTGACCCGCTGTTCTGGCGGTTCGCCGGGCCTGTGTCGCTGATCGCGACCCTGGTCTGCCTGGCGATTTATCTGCGCCGAAGGGGGGAGGGATGGTCATCGGTCGGCCTGATCCCGCTCAGGGGCGTCAAGGCCAAGCTGCTGGTCCTGCCGCAAGCCCTGCTGGTGTTCGGCTTTTTCGCCGCCGCCGTCACGGTCGTCCTGTACGGCGGAGAAGCGCTCGGCTGGACGTTCCTGAAAACCGTTCCCGAGGGCGTCGGGGATCGCTGGGGCGACGTCGAAGGCAGCTTGCCCATGCTCCTGCTATGGCTCGGGATTGTCTGGACCGCGGCCGCGTTCGGGGAAGAGATGTTTTTTCGCGGCTTTCTGGTGACCCGCGCCCTGGCGCTGTTCCGTGGCGTGCCCCTCGCCCCCGTATTCGCCGTTCTGATCCCGGCCCTGTTGTTCGGACTCGGGCATTTCTACTATCAGGGCCTGCGCGGGCTGGTGACGACGGCGGCCATCGGCATCGCGTTCGGCGCCGCGTTCCTGCTGTTGAAGCGCAACCTCTGGCCCATCGTGCTCGTCCACGGCGTCGTCGATACGATCAACTTCATCGTGTTGTATCTGGGGGCGGACGCCTGAGTTTCGCCCGGCGCACCCGCGCGTGTCTTACTCCGGCAGGATTGCGGTGGTGGTCACGGTCAGACTTCCAGCCTCGCCCGGAGCGAGGCCGCCGGGCTGGCCTCCGCCGATCCACAGCTCGACGGGGCCGGGCAGAATCCGTCGCACGCCGCGGTCGTCCACCGTGCTGAGGCTGCGCGGGTCCAGGGTGAAGGCGACGCGGCGCTGTTCGCCCGGGGCCAGGGACACCCGCCGGGCGCCGGCGAGCGCGCGCAGGGGCGCCCCTTCGATGCCCGGGCGGCTGATGTAGAGCTGCACGATCTCGTCGCCGGCCCGATCGCCGGCGTTGGCGACGACGACGCTGACTTCAACCGCTTCATCGGCGCGGATGTCGCCGGGGCTCGCCTGAACCCCGCTGTAGGCGAAGCGGGTGTAGGAGAGGCCGTGGCCGAACGGATACAGAACCGGCCCGTCAAAGTAGCGGTAGGTCCGGTTTTCCATGCTGTAGTCGGTGAAGGCCGGCAGGTCGTCTTTGGAGCGATAGAAGGTGACCGGCAGCCGCCCGGAGGGATTGACGTCGCCCGCCAGAATGCGGGCCACCGCATCACCCCCCTGACCCCCCGGATACCAGGCTTCCAGAATCGCGGGGAGATTGCGGTCCGCCCAGTTGACGCTCAGGGCGCTGCCGTTGACCAGCACGAGGATCACGGGCTTGCCGGTGGCGTGAAGCCGCTCCAGCATGGCTTGCTGCGGCGCCGGAAGGTCCAGGCTTGTCCGGTCTCCGCCCGAGAAGCCGGGTGTGGACAGCGGGAGCTCCTCGCCCTCCAGCTGAGCCGTCAGGCCGCCGACGAAAATGACCAGGTCTGCGTTGCGCGCCGCCGCCTCGGCCCGGGCGCCGCCGGGATCGGACGGCGGACTCCAGAGCAGCCGCTCCTCGCCCCGGGTGGTGCGCTGGAACGCCTCGACGCGCAGACGATAGGTCTGCCCGCGCCTCAGGCGGACCGTGCCGGCGACGATGGCGGGGCGCCAGTCCACATTCCATGCGTCCACCACGGGCGCATCGTCGATGAAGACCCGGTAGCCGCCGTCGGCGGCGTAGCGGAAGACGTAGTCGCCGTCCTCCGGCGCCGTAAGCCACGCCGTGTAGCGGACCGCGCCGCTGCGCAGGATCCCTTCCCATGTCTGTTCGACCGAACCGGCATGGTCGGTCGAAACCGGCGATCCCTCGAAGGCGCGGTCGCTGAAGTGCTCGACGCGGACGCCCGGGGCGCTGCAGGCGGCGTCGAGGCACAGCACGTCGCCTGGCAAGGGCTCGAGCGCCCGATCGATCAGCCCGGCGCCTTCCACATAGGTCACCTCGGCCTGGGGCCAGCGTCGACGCACGCCGTCCAGGATGGTCACCGGCTGTGACGGATCACCGTTGTAGTTGCCCACGAGGGCCGCGAGGCTGTCTGCGTTCGGCCCGATGACGGCGATGCGGCCGGGGTTGTCTCCCAGCGGCAGCAGGCCGTCGTTCCTGAGCAGGACGATGCCGCGCTCGGCGGCGGTCCGGGCCAGTGCGCGCCCTTCGGCGGTGTCGAAGTCGGCCGCCGTGATGGACGGGAACACGCGCGACGGCTCGTCGAACTGGCCCAACTGCATCCGCGCGGTGAACAGGCGCACCAGGGCCCGGTCGATCACCGCCTCGTCCAGCAGGCCGTCCCGCACCGCCCGCACGATGGCCTCGCCGTCCTCCGCCCCGCCGCAGATCAGGTCCATGCCGGCGTTGAAGGCGACGGCGACCGCCTGTTCCGGCGTGGGGACGTAGGCGTGTCGATCCGCGGCATGGATGTCGAGCACCGCGCCGCAGTCGGAGACCACGAAGCCGTCGAAGCCCCAGGCCTCGCGCAGATAGTGGGTCAGGAGGGGCTCATTGGCGCAGGCGGGCGCGCCGTCCACGGCGTTGTAGGCGCACATCATCGAGCGGGCCCCGCCCTCCATCACCGCCGCGCGGAAGGCGGGCAGGTAGGTGTCCGCCAGATCGCGGGCGCTGGGGAGGATGTCGTCCCGGTGGCGGCTCGCCTCCGGACCGGAGTGAACGGCGAAATGCTTCGGGGTCGCGATGGTGAGGGCGTAGTCGGGGTCATCCCCCTGCAGGCCCTGCACGAAGGCGACGCCGAGACGGGCGGTCAGATAGGGGTCTTCCCCATAGGTTTCCTGGCCCCGGCCCCAGCGCGGATCACGGAAGATGTTGATGTTGGGGGACCAGACGGTCAGCCCCTCGAACCAGTCCGAGCCGCCGAAGCGATGGCGGGCGTCCAGATATTTGGCGCGGAACTCGACGCCGATGTGCGCCGCCACCCGGCGCACGAACGGCTCGTCGAAGGTGGCGGCGAGACCGATGGCCTGGGGAAAGACCGTGGCGTAGCCCGCCGCCGCCACGCCGTGCAGGCCCTCGTTCCACCAGTTGTACTCGCGGATGTTCAGCCGGGGGATGGCGGGCGCGTCGTTGAGCACCTGATACGCCTTCTCCTCCAGCGTCATCCTTGCGACCAGGTCGGCGGCGCGCGCTTCCGCCGGCAAGCCATGGTCCTGGTAAGCAGGCCGCTGGGCCCCCGGAAGCTGGGCCTGACCGACGCCCGGCCACGCCAGCACCCCGATGACGGCGACCGCCGCAGCGGCGGACGCAACTCCAGACATGACTTGGCGCACCTCAAACCTCCCGACCATCCTATTTGTCTGACTATTGCGCGTCCGGGCCGCTCTGGCCAGCCTCGCCTGCCGGAGCCCGCCCGCCGGAAGCGGCGGCCACCAAATTCACCCACATCCGACCCGCTGCGCGGGGGCCCTTTGCCTTGAGGGGAGGCGAAGTGGGGAGAATGGGTTGCTGTTGCGAACGGCCCTTTCCTTTCGGGTCATCCTCGGCTATTGCCCCCGCTCCGATGCGAGCGGTCGTGGCGGAATTGGTAGACGCGCAGCGTTGAGGTCGCTGTTCCCTAACCGGAGTGGAAGTTCGAGTCTTCTCGACCGCACCATCACCTCAAGAGCCGAGTGATCGGCTCCTGGTCCCATATCCGTCATTCCCGGCCTGCGCCGGGACTTCGTGATCGCGGGGACAAGCCCGGCGATGACGGGTAGGGTGGGGGTTCGTATCGGCGGATCAGCCGCTTGCAGGGTTTGCCCCGAAGCCGACCACAGGACTGACCTGCTGAAAGGGGAGGACGCTCGTGACCATTGACGACGTGCGCGAAGCCCCGGCCGGTCCTGACCCCGAACACGACGAAGACGAACACCTGGGCGAGGACTACGCCCTGACGGCCGCCTTCGTGGAGAAGGTGATCGACGCGGCCGACGCCGGGGACGGCGAGCGTCTGCGCGATCTGCTGGAAGACCTGCACCCCGCCGACATCGCCGACCTGATGGGCTTCCTGACGTCCGAGCACCGCTCGGTGCTGGTGCTGTGGCTGTCGCCCCACGTGCTGGCGGAGGTGCTGCCCGAACTGGACGACAGCATCCGCGAGCAGGTGCTGGAGCGGCTGCCCTCGGGCGCCCTGGCCGAGGCGCTGCAGGAACTGGATTCCGACGACGCCGCTGCGGTGGTGGAGGAGATGGAGGACGACCAGCGCCGCGCGGTGCTGGCCGCCATGCCCGAACAGGACCGGGCCGCCATCGAGAGCTCGCTGGGCTACGAAGAGGACACCGCCGGGCGCCTGATGCAGCGCGAGGTGATGGCGGCGCCCGAGTTCTGGAGCGTGGGCGACACCATCGACCACCTGCGGGCCCAGGGCGAGGACCTGCCCGAGCTGTTCTTCGACATCTATGTGGTGGACCCCCAGTACCGGCCCGTGGGCGGGGTGGCGGTGAGCCGCCTGCTGCGCTCGGCGCGGGAGGTGAAGCTGTCCGCCCTGATGGAGCCGGTCAACGAGATCGAGGTGCACCAGGACCAGGAAGAGGTGGCCTACATCTTCGAGAAGTACCACCTGATCTCGGCCCCGGTGGTGGACGTGGGCGGGCGGCTGGTGGGCCAGATCACCGTCGATGACATCGTCAACATCATCCAGGAAGAGAACCGCGAGGACATCCTGCGTCTGGCCGGCGTGTCCGACGAGGGCCGCGACGCCAGCGTCATGGGCGTGGTGCGCTCGCGCATTCCCTGGCTGATCATCAATCTGGGCACGGCGGTGGCCGCCTCGCTGGTGATCGGGGCGTTCGCCGAGGAGATCGAGGCGCTGGTGGCCCTGGCCATACTGATGCCCATCGTGGCCTCCATCGGCGGCAACGCCGGGGTCCAGGCCATGACCGTGGCGGTGCGCTCGCTGGCGGCGCGCGAGCTGTCGGCGGCCAATGCGGTGCGCATCGTGCGGCGCGAGGTGGTGGTGGGGTTCCTGAACGGGGCGGCCATCGCGGTGCTGCTGGCGGCCATCGCGGCGGTGTGGTTCGGCATGCCGATGCTGAGTCTGGTGATCGGGCTGGCGGTGACCATCAATCTGGTGGCCGCGGCCCTGGCGGGGGCGCTGATCCCCATGATCCTGGAGCGGCTGGACCGCGACCCGGCGGTGGCCTCTCCGGTCTTCGTGACATGGATCACCGATACGGTGGGCTTCTTCACCTTCCTGGGACTGGCCGGGCTGATCCTTCTGTAGGGCGGCATCGTCATCACCGGGCCTGTCCCGGTGATCCATACGCCCTGAACCGACGGGGTGCGCCGGGACGGTTTGAACATCCGGGCTTTTGACGGATCCGGCGAGGGTATGGATGGCCGGGACAAGCCCGGCCATGACGAACAAAAAAATGTGCGCTCTTCCATGCAGGATGCACCGGGCGGTGGGCGGCCCGGAGCTTGCTGGTTCCCCGTCAGGGCGAACCCGCCCGTCTCATTCTGGGTCAGGACCTTTGTCGCAGATCGACAAGCCGAAGCTGAAAGTGTCCCGCCGGGGCCTGGAGCTCATCAAGAGCTTCGAGGGCTTCCGCGCGCGCGCCGAGCGTCTGGCGGACGGCCGCTGGGTCGTGGGTCACGGGCATACGCTGTCGGCGCGCGAGGGCGCCGAGGTGTCGGCGGCGGACGCCGAGCTCCTGCTCCAGTACGATCTGCTGCCCATTCTGAACGCCATCGCCGAGCGCATCGCCCTGCCGCTGAACCAGCATCAGGTGGACGCCCTGGCCAGCTTCGGCCAGGCCGTGGGGCTGGAGCGGTTCCTGGCGTCGGAGGTGCTGGTCTGGGTCAATGCGGGCGAGCCCGAGGACGCGGCGCGGGCCCTGATCGCCTGTGACGCCCCGCCGCTGACGCCGGCGCCCGATCCCGCCGCGCGCCGCCGTGCGGCCGAGAGTGCGCTGTTCCGGCATGATCCGGGACAGGAGGCGGATCTGGCGGCGTTGCTGAATGCGCCCGCCCCGCCGCCCGCGCCGGTTCCGGAGACGCCGGAGACGCCGGAGGAGCGCCCGGCGGAGCCTGAAGACACTCCGGAGCCCGAGGCCAACGGGGCCCGCGCCCTGGCCGTGGCGGCCCTGCTGGGCGAGACCCCGGCTGCGGCGCTGGACGAAACCCCGGAACAGACGGCGGAGCCTGAAGCCGAGGCGGAGGGTGAGCCGGAGGCCGCGCCCGAGGGGGAGGCTGACGCGCCCGCCGAAGAGGCTCCCATCGTGACGCCGACCTTTGCGGCGCCTGCAGAGGCCTCCGCGCCCGAGCCGGTGGTCGCCGCCAATGAGAACGGCGCGGACGAGATCGCTGCCGAGGCGGCTCCTGAGCCCGAGCCCGAACCTGAGCCCGAGCCCGAACCTGAGCCCGAGCCCGAACCTGAGCCTGAGCCTGAGCCTGAGCCTGAGCCTGAGCCTGAGCCCGCGCCGGCTCCGGTCGCCCCCGCGCCGCCGCCCGCCGCCGTCATGGCGACGGTCATGGCCATGCAGCGCTATTCGCCCTACGTGGCGCCGAGGCGGGCGGGCCTGCATGTGTTCGGCGAGACGCCGGCCGCGCCGCAGACCGCCGAGCCGGGCGAGGGCGTCCTGGTGCTGACTCCGCCGCCCGAAGTCGAGCCGGAGCCGCCCACCCGCGAGGTCTGGCCCGAGGCCGAACGGCCCGGCCCCGCCGTCGAGGAAGAGCCCCTGTTCATCGAGGATCCCGCCATGCGCGCGGGCGCCGAGCCGGTGTTCATGCCGGAGTCGTTCGAGCCGGAGCGGCGCGGGCGGCTGGACTGGAGCGAGACGGGCGCCTTCCTGGGCATGGGGGCCGTGGGCCTGACCGCGTTCGGAGCGGCGGTGGCGGGCTTCACCATGGCGGCGGACCGTCCGGTGGGCGCGGTGCTGGACCAGACCACGGTCGCGTCCGGGGTGCTGGCGCTGATCGGCGCCCTGTGCGTGGGGATCTCGGCCTATAATCTGTATCTGCACTGGGCCCGCCGGGAACAGGACTGAGCCCGGCTTTGCGAACGGGCCGGGCGGTGCTACGCCGCTGCCATGAGCATTCCCAACGCCCCCCAAAGCATGAATTTCGGCCTCGGCGAGAACGCGGACATGATCCGCGAGACCACCGCCCGCTGGGCCGCCGACCGGCTGGCGCCGCGCGCCGCCGAGATCGACGAGACCAACACCTTCGCCCGCGACCTGTGGCCCGAGATGGGCGAGCTGGGCCTGCACGGCATCACCGTGGAGGAAGAGCACGGCGGGTTGGGTCTGGGCTATCTGGAGCATGTGGTGGCCATGGAGGAGGTGTCGCGCGCCTCGGCCTCCATCGGCCTGTCCTATGGCGCCCACTCGAACCTGTGCGTGAACCAGATCCGCCGCTGGGGCACCGAAGAGCAGAAGCGCAAATATCTGCCCAAGCTGATCTCGGGCGAGCATGTGGGTTCGCTGGCCATGTCCGAGGCGGGCTCGGGCTCGGACGTCATGTCCATGAAGACGCGAGCCGAGAAGAAGGGCGACCGCTACGTCCTGAACGGCACGAAGTTCTGGATCACCAATGCGCCCTCGGCCGAGACCCTGGTGGTCTATGCCCGCACCGGCGACGGCAACGGCGGGGTCACCGCCTTCCTGATCGAGAAGGGCATGAAGGGGTTCAGCGTCTCGAAGAAGCTGGACAAGATGGGCATGCGCGGCTCGGACACGGCGGAGCTGGTGTTCGAGGACTGCGAGGTGCCGGAAGAGAACATCATGGGCGGCGAGGGGCGCGGCGCTGCGGTGCTGATGTCCGGCCTGGACTATGAGCGCGCGGTGCTGGCGGCCGGGCCGCTGGGCATCATGCAGGCGGCGCTGGACGTGGTGCTGCCCTATGTGCGCGAGCGCAAGCAGTTCGGAAAGGCCATCAGCAGCTTCCAGCTGATGCAGGCCAAGATCGCCGACATGTACGTGGCCCTGAACTCGGCGCGGACCTATGTCTATGCGGTGGCGCGGGCCTGCGACGCCGGCCAGACCACCCGCTATGACGCGGCGGGCGCGATCCTGCTGGCCAGCGAGAACGCGGTGAAGGTGTCGCTGGAGGCCGTGCAGGCCCTGGGCGGCGCGGGCTACACCAAGGAATGGCCCGTGGAGCGGCTGGTGCGCGACGCCAAGCTGTACGACATCGGCGCGGGCACCAACGAGATCCGGCGCTTCCTGATCGGGCGGGAGCTGCTGGGGGCGTGACCGTCGGGTTGGGCATAGCACCTGGAGACGTCCTTGCGGACCTTCGGAACCGCTATGCCGAGCCGCAGCGGCGCTACCATACATGGGCGCACATCGAGGCCCTGCTCGGCTGGTTCGCGTTGCGGCGGGATCATCTGCACGACCCGGTCGCGGTCGAGCTGGCGATTCTGTTCCACGACGCGGTCTATGACCCGGCGCGATCCGACAACGAGGCCCAGAGCGCGCGCCTTCTTGAAGACGCCGATCTCCCGGACGTGACCGACGATACGCGGCTCCGCGCCATCCGGATGATCGAGGCCACCGCCGCCCATGGGCTGGCGGACAATCTCGATGAGAACGATCGAAGCGACATGGCCGAGTTCCTCGACATGGACCTTTCCATCCTCGGCGCAGCGCCGGCGGTTTTCGAGGGATACGAGCGCGCCATACGCGACGAGTACGCCTTTGTGCCCGAAGCGCTGTTCCGGGCGGCGAGACGGGGAATTCTGGAACGCTTTCTGGAGCGGCCGACGCTGTATTTCAGTGACTGGGGGCGTGACCGGTTCGAAGCCCGGGCCCGGTCCAATGTCGCGGCCTCCATCGCCGCCCTGGGCTGACCCCGCTTTCGGGGAGCTGCTCGCGCGCAGCCTTGTTCTGCGAAGATGGCTCGCCTATAGTTCGCAAATGGCGAACCTTGACGACTATCTTTCGCGACGACGAGGGATGCAGGCCGAGCTTGCCCGGCGGCTGAACCTCGGGGCGGGGACGCTGAGTTCGATCCGCAGCGGCCATCGCCGCCCGTCGCCGGAGCTGGCGAAACGCATTGAGGCCGCCACGGACGGCGAGGTCCGGGCCGCTGCGCTTCTGGGCCTGGAAGAGCAGGGCGCGCCCTTCGATCATGAGACGGCGCCGCAACCGCTCAGCGGCGGGCGCTGGATGGCGAAGGTGGCGGCGGACGGGTCGCTCTTTCTGACCCCGGAAGCGGTGGCGGCCATGGGCCTGGCGCCCGGCGAGCGGCTGGTGATGCGGCCCGACGGCGAGGAGGTGCGCATCAACTCCTCCGACAAGGCGTTGAAGGCTATCCGGAAGGAATTTCGGCGACTGGTCCCGGAAGGGCGGAGCGTCGTTGACGAACTGATCGCGGACCGGCGGGCCGACGCCGCGCGTGAGTAGGGTCGTCGTGGATTCGTCGGCTGTGGTCGCGGCCATTCTCGATGAACCGGGCGGGGATGAGATGGCCCTCCGCGACGGTCCGTTCCTGCTCAGCGCCGTCAATCTCTGCGAAGTGCTGGAACGTCTGGGCGCCGACGGCGATACGACGGCGCGGACCCTCGCCATGCTCGAGGCCCTCGGTCTGATGCTGGTCGATTTCACGCCGGATCTCGCGGCCATAGCGGCGCGACTGAAAGCCCCGACGCGCAGCGTGGGCCTGTCCCTCGGCGATCGCGCCTGTCTGGCCCTCGCGTTGCGGGAACAGGCGCCCGTGCTGACAGGGGATCGTGCGTGGTCGAAAGTGGACGTGGGCGTCGAGGTTGTGCTGATCCGCTGACGGAACCGGCGCCGCGACGATCGGTTTTCTCCCTCAGAAGGAGACCGCCATGCCCGCCAAATCCGCAGCACAGCAGAAAGCCGCCGGGGCCGCCCTGTCGGCCAAGCGTGGGGACACGCCGAAGTCTGACTTGAAGGGCGCGTCGAAATCGATGGCGGAGTCCATGAGCGCGACGGAACTGGAGAAGATGGCCTCCACCTCGCGCAAGGACAAACCCGAGCACAAGAGCGACCGTTGACGGCCCGCGCGGGCGTCCCATCTGTGGGGCGACGGCGGGGATCGGCCCGGCGTCCCCCGCGCATGACGGACGCCTGATGACGTCTACGGCCCAGACCCTGCCGCCCGATGAGCGCCGGGCCTTTTCCGAGGTGCTGGACGATCTCGCGCAACGTCCGGGGTCCCGGCTGACCCTGGGCGAGATCGTCGATGCGTTTGGGGAGCGGGGGTTCGGGGCGCTGATCCTGATCATCGCCCTGGTGAGCCTGTTTCCGTGGCCGCCGGGGTCCAAGGCGATCCTGAGCGTGCCGATGGTCCTGTTGTCGCTGGAGCTGGCGTTTCAGCGGGACCGGGTGTGGCTGCCGGGATGGACGCTGAACCGGAGCCTGCCGCGTCAGACCTTCGCCCGGGCCGTGGGGCGGATCATGAAGCCGGTGCGCTTCGTGGAGCGGCTGTCGAAGCCGCGCATGCCGTGGCTGACCGGCGAGGTCGCCGACGTGGTGACGGGGCTGACCTGCGTGTTCCTGGCCGTGATGCTGGCCCTGCCGGTGCCGTTCGGCGACCTGTTGCCGGGCCTGACCCTGATCGTGCTGGGGCTGGGGATCATGCAGCGCGATGGCGCAGCGATCCTGCTGGGCGCGGTGGGGACCACCGCCTGCGTGATCTATCTGTTTCTGGTGTGGGCGGCGGTGACGGCTGCGGTCGAGGCGATCGGCGACTGGGCAGGGCGGGTGTTCTGAGAAAGACTCGAGCTTTCTCGCTTCTCCGCTCATCCCCGCGAACGCGGGGATCCAGTCCTTTCGTTCGCGCAGACGTGCACGGGATATATGTCGGTGCAGGACGTGCATCGTTCGTCGCCCAAATCACTGGGTCCCCGCGTTCGCGGGGATGAGCGGGATTCAGGGCAGCCAAGGGCTCTCGCAAAGGCGTCTGAACGCAATTGAGGCCGCCGGATTGCGCCGGCGGCCTCGCATTGTCTGACCGCTGAGCGGCCGATCAGATCCTTGCCTGAAAGGTCAGGCGCGGGCCTCGCAAGAGGTCCGGGTTCCGATCTCCGCTCGCGTCGAGTGACAATGAGACACCGGATCACCTCCTTTCAGCTGTTGTACCAGGACTCACGAGGTTAGAAGCGAACGGCGACTTCGCAAGGGCTTCTTCCGCATGGTGACTGTTTCGTGATCGACACCCCCGCCTGGGACCCCGACCAGTATCAGCGTTTCCGCGCCCAGCGGGATCGGGCCGCGCTGGACCTGCTCAGCCGACTGCCGGACATGGACCCGCATGAGATCTGGGACCTGGGCTGCGGCACGGGGGAGCATGCGGCGATGATGAAGCGGCGCTGGCCTGAAGCGTCGGTGCACGGGCTGGATTCCAGCGCCGAAATGCTGGCGCGGGCGCGGGCCTTGCCGGATGAGGTGGACTGGATACAGGGCGACGCGGGGGCGTGGGCGCCGGAGCGGCCCGCGGACCTGATCCTGGCCAACGCCTCGCTGCAGTGGCTGCCCGACCATGGGGCGCTGTTCGGGCGGATTGCGGATCAGCTGGCGCCAGGCGGGGTGTTCGCCTGCCAGATGCCCATGGCCTTCGAGACGCGGCACCACACCATCATGCGCGAGACGGCGGCGGAGGGGCCGTGGGCCGGGGCGCTGGAGGGCGTGGACACCATCGCGCCGCTGCTGACGCCCGAGGGCTATTACGACGCGCTGGCGGGGGTCTGTTCGGACATCGACATCTGGGCGACGACCTATCTGCAGGTGCTGGACGGGGAGGACGCGGTGCTGGAGTGGATGAAGGGCACGGCGCTCAGGCCGTATCTGACGGCGCTTTCCGGCGCGCTGCAGGACGCTTTTGTTTCGGCGCTTTCGGGGCGGCTTTCGTCGGCTTTCCCGCGGCGGACGGACGGGACGACCCTGATGCCTTTTCCGAGGCTGTTCCTGATCGCCGCTCGCTGAGCGCGGCCTTGAGGGCGCGGCGCAGGCGCAGGTGGGTGACGGGGCCCTTGAGCTCCGCCAGGGCGGCGGTGGCGGCGGTCCAGCCGGCCTTGACCGCGGGCTCGAAGGCTTTCCAGTCGCGGATCTCGACGCCGCCCAGTTCGGGCATGACCAGCAGGTCGGTGGCGGCGCGGGACTCGGCCAGGTCGGCGGCGCTGGTGATGGTGGCCGAACGCATCAGGATGGAGACGATGGGCGGGCCCTGGCGCCAGTCGCCGGAGATGATCCAGCGCCACCAGGTCTTGGGATTCTCCACCACGCTGGGATCGACGGTGTGGGTGCGCGAGACGTCCACGGCGACCACGGGGCCGGGCTGCAGGCCGCGCATGACGTCGGCGGGCAGGTTGCGCAGCACCGCGCCGTCCACCAGCACCTGGCCGTCGATCACCGCGGGCGGCAGGACGCCGGGCAGGGAGATGGAGGCGCGCAGGGCCTGTCTCAGCATGCCGCGCCGGTGGACCACATAGCTGTTGGCCGTCAGGTTGGACGAGCCGCAGAAGAAGGGCAGGGGCAGGTCGGCGATGTCCACGTCGCCATAGGCGTCGATCAATAGTTGATTAACCTTACGCCCATGGGTCATGGCGACGATGGGGAAGGCGATGTCGGTCAGGGGGCTGTTGACCACGAAAGCCTTGCGGATGCGGTGCTCCAGCTCCTGCTGACTCCAGCCCAGGGCCACGCCGGCGCCGATCACGGCGCCCATGGACGAGCCGCCCACGAAGTCGAACGGCACCCCCGCCTCGCGCAGGGCGGCGATGGCCCCCAGATGGGCGTAGGCGCGGGCGCCGCCGCCGGACAGGACCAGGCCGACGCAGGTGGCGGTGAGGGTGCGGGCGATGCGGGCCTCGTCGTCGGCCAGGCCTTCGCGCACATGGAACCAGCGGGCCGGGTCGACGGCCTTGAGCCAGCGGGCGGTGTCGCGGGGCGGCGGACCGGCGGCGGGGCGCAGCAGGATCAGGTCGGTGAGCTGATGCTCCTCCAGCGAGCCGCTGCGCTGGACCGGCGGCATGCGGGCGGGGCCGTCCAGATCGCCGACGACGAACAGGCGGTCCACCTGACGGGCGCACAGCCCGGCCCAGGCGGCCTCGTCCTGCTCGGCGCAATAGAGGACGAAGTCGTGGGTCTGCTCGATCAGGGACAGCCATTCGGCGGCGGAGTTGAGGGCCGAGGAGTCGATGACGCGGGCGGTGAAGCCCAGATGGCCGATCTGGTCGCGGACCCGCTCGACGAACTCGCGGATGGGCTTTTCGCGGGCCGAGACGAAGCCGAACACGCTGGGGTCGGCGGCGCGCTGGGAGGTCTCGCGCGAGCGGCGCACCATCAGGCTGGCCAGCTCGACCATCACGTCGGGATGGGCGCGGGCGGCGTCGAGGAAGGCCTCGCGGGGCAGGGCCAGGATCTCGCTGTCGCGCAGGGCGACGGCGGTGGCGGTGTGGGGGGTGCCGGCGATCAGGGACATCTCGCCCGCCGGTTCGCCGGGCCGGATGACGCCGAGGAACTGGGGCTCGGGGTTATCTTCCTTCTGGCGGAAAACCCCGAGGCGGCCGGAGCGAACCAGATAGAGAGTGTCGGCGGGCTGGCCAGCGGTGAACAGGCGCTCGCCCCCGGTCAGGGCGAACCAGCTGGCCCGCGTCTCGCCCTCGGCGGCGAAGATGTGGGCCAGGGCCGCTTCCAGACTGGCGTCGCGGGGCGTGTTCATGACGGGCCAGACTAGGGGGATTCTGTTGCGGTTTCGGTAACGTCGCGCGTTCTCCTCCCCCAAAGCGAAGCGCATGGGGGAGGGGGACCGCCGTCAGGCGGTGGAGGGGGCGGCCGCCAGCGCCGGTGGATGGGGTCGCCCCCTCCACCATCCTTCGGATGGTCCCCCTCCCCCGCAAGCGGGGGAGGAGACTTAGGATCTCTGCCGCGCGTGGAACTCGCGGCGGAAGGCGTCGAAGCGGTTTTCGGCGATGGCGGCGCGCATGGCGGCGGTCAGGGCCTGGAAGAAGGCGATGTTGTGCCAGCTGAGCAGGACCTGGCCCAAAATCTCATCTGATCTGACAAGATGATGCAGATAAGCTTTTGAATAGGCGTTGCTGGCGGGACAATCCACGTCGGGGGACAGGGGGTCCTGATCCTCGGCGAAGCGGGCGTTCTTGAGGTTGACCGGGCCCTCCCAGGTCCAGGCCTGGCCGTGGCGGCCGGAGCGGGTGGGCAGGACGCAGTCGAACATGTCGACGCCGCGTGCCACCGCCTCCACCAGATCGACCGGCTTGCCCACGCCCATCAGATAGCGGGGGCGCTCGGCGGGCAGGTGGCCGACGCAGTGGTCCAGGGTCTCGCACATGGCCTGATGCCCCTCGCCCACGGCGAGGCCGCCGATGGCGTAGCCGTCGAAACCGGTCTCGATCAGGCGCTCGGAGGATTCGCGGCGCAGGTGCTCATAGGTGGAGCCCTGCTGGATGCCGAACAGGACCTGGGCGTCGCGGTCGCCGAAGGCCGCCTTTGACCGGGCGCCCCAGCGGGCGGACAGCTCCATGGCCTTGCGGGCGCGGTCTTCCTCGGCGGGCCAGGAGACGCATTCGTCCAGCTGCATGACGATGTCAGAGCCGATGCAGTCGGCCTGGATCTCGATGGAGCGCTCCGGCGACAGGACATGTTTCGAGCCGTCGATGTGGCTGGCGAAGGTGACGGCGTCCTCGGTGACTTTAGAGATGCCCGACAGGCTCATGACCTGAAAGCCGCCGGAGTCGGTCAGGATGGGTTTGTCCCAGCGCATGAAGCGGTGCAGGCCGCCCAGCCGGTGCATGCGTTCCGAGCCGGGGCGCAGCATCAGGTGGTAGGTGTTGCCGAGGAGGATGTCGGCGCCGGTGGCGGCCACCTGATCGACGCTGAGCGCCTTGACCGTGGCGGCGGTGCCCACGGGCATGAAGGCGGGCGTGCGGATGTCGCCGCGCGGCGTCTTCAGCACCCCGGTGCGGGCGGCGCCTTCAGTGGCGTTGATGTGGAAGGGGAAGGGCAAGGGCGTTCCGGACTCGAAAAAAAAAGAGGGTCTGAATCGTCTGAATTGTCTGAAATCAGCGAGAGGCTCCGGAGAGCGACAGGGCATCATACACGCGCTGTGAACGAGGGGGTGGATTCAGGGTGATGCGCCTCAGAGCGTGACGCGGATCGGCTCGGGCGCCACTGTGTCGCTTCGGGGCAATCGGGGGTGGCGGCCATGAGCATCTTTCTCGTGACCATATTGTGGATAGTCTTGGTGAGTGTGCTCACGTTAGGAGTGGTCGTCACAGGGGTGTTGTTCCCATATAGTATGCTTATTGTATTCGCTCTTAATGTGCTGGTCTTTTTCGGTCTCCTGCGGTGCCCGCGGTGTGGAGACTACACCTGGGCATGGAGAATTCCCGGTTCAGGCAAGAGCCTGTTCGGGGCGGCCTTTCTGCCGCTTCCGCCCTGGAGATGTGCGACCTGCAAGCTGGATTTTCATCGAAACCGCTTCGGCAAGATCACGAAGCCCTAGCCGCCGGGCCTATGCGTGCCGGTCGTTCGGGGGCTTGGCCGGCATACCCCTCATCCGAGCGGCTCCGCCGCCCACCTTCTCCCACAAGGGGAGAGGGGGTGAACCTACGGGTTTGTTTTCGCTCGCGTTCGTTGATGCTGGAGCCCTGCCCAGGGTCTATCCAGCCGACGCAAAGTCAAGGACTTAGGCGCTGAGGCGACACAGACCCTGCACAGGGAGCCGCGCCGCCATGTCCTTTTTGATCGACGCCCAGACGCTGAAACCCGGCCTGATCCTCTTTCGTCGAGCCGATGTGAAACACCGCAATTGGTACTGCCGGATTCGGGTGCCGCGATCCGACCGCTACAAGACCGTGTCCTTGAAGACGGCCGACGTTCAGTCGGCCACCGAACTGGCCTTTGACGCCGACGCGGAGCTGAGGTTCCGGGTTAAACACGGGGTACCGGTGTTCAATCGCTCCTTCGCCCAGGTGGCCAAGGCCTACGCCGAGCATCAGAAGGCGCGCTCAGAGGCGGGCGAGATCACCAACCATCGGTGGGTGGTGGTGGAATCCATCATCCGCGCGCAGCTGAACCGGTATGTGGGTCCGAAGCAGATCGCCCACGTCTCGCACGATGACTTCCTCGGCTATCCGCTGTGGCGTCGCCAGAACGGCGAAGGCCGGGGTGGTCGCAAGGTGTCTGACGCCACCATCCGCTATGAGATGGCCATCTTCCGCTCTGTCGTCGGCTTCGCCGTGGCAAAGCGATGGGTGCCTGAAAGCCACCTGTTCAAAGGCCGGCTCCCACTAGCCAAGGTGCGGCGGGAGGAATTCACCCCCGAAGAGTACCGCAAACTACACACCTTCGCGCGCGGATGGGTGAAGCGGGCCAAGACCGACGTCAGCCGGACCGCGCGGCAGGTCGCCTACAACTTCATTCTGATTATGTGCAACACCGGCATGCGCCCGGCCGAGGCCAAGAATCTGCAATGGCGCGACGTCTCGATCCGCGCCGATGGCGAGGGCCGAAAGTTCGTGGTTCTGAATGTGAGGGGCAAGGACAAGGCTCGCCAGTTGGTCGCAGCGGGCAATGTCGCCAATTATCTGGAGCGCGTGCGCTCCCTCACCAACAAAGGGACGGAGCCCGAGGGCGCCGTCTTCGTCACCGGCCTGGGCGCGCCCGCAGCCACTCTCTATACCGATCACGTGGAGAACCTGCTTCGCGAAGCAGGACTGCTTCAGAGCGCGTCAGGCAGCACCCGCTCCACCTACTGCTTCCGGCACACCTACGCGACGTTCCGGCTCACCGAGGGCGTGGACGTCTATTTCCTCTCCAAGCAAATGGGCACGTCGGTCAAAATGATTGAGGACCACTACGGCCACATCAATCCGGTGAAAAACGCGGCCAGAATCCTTCGGGGGCTGCCCGGTTGGGAGGCCATTTAGCGCAAGCCGCAGACATTCGCCTCCTGCCAGAAAGCAGACATTTGATCTATGTGGGCAAGGCCTGCGGTTATTGCGCGGCCGAACAATCTTTCCGTACTGCGAACTACGTGTCGATCCAGAAACCCGCTTTCTGCTCTTGGAAATCCGAATAGCTGTATTGCCGCGTGCCTGATTTCACGCTGCACCACACGGCGCTTTTGAGAGAGTTGCGCTCGCGCACGCCCTCGACGAAATCCCGCTTCACTGTGGTCCTGTATCCAATGAGCCCGTCAACCTTGCGAGGGTATGTGGGCTCCCAGTCGCAGTACCAGTACTCCCAATGCGCGATCGGCAGTGCGCCATCCTGCATCTCGACGCCGTTGTGACGGCAGGCGATCGTCAAGTTGGGATGATCGATGTCGGGTGTAGGCAGATGCACATGGGCGACGAGTTCGACCAAGCCACGTCCCACCTCGAACGCTATCGCTGTTCCGCAAAACAGCCTTGGCATCGAGCCATCATGGACATCCTGGAGTGAATAGAATCCGCCTTCGTAGCGCGCAGGATTGGCTAGATAGGACCATTGTTCATCGGCGGGTTCGTTATGGCTTGCGAAGGCAGTAGCGCTGCCGACTACAACCTCGAATTCGAACACAGCATAGTCGGTCTCGGCCACTTCAACGGCGCGCAGTGCGGCCACCATGTGATTGGAATTCGTGTCTGACGATGCGGCAGCCCAGATGGCTGAAGCAATGTTCCTTATGTCGCGATCGCCTGGCAAAATGCCATCTGACCATTTGGGACGTTCGATCGGCTCAACGCTGGCAAGACCTCGATTCAAGGTTAGTGCAGCGCGCGAATGCCGCTCAGCGATCTCGTGAGGAACCCCCCACTCCACAGCGGCAAAAGCGAGCGTCCGTAGGTACGCCGACACGTAGGTTTCGCGGTCAGCAAAGTCGAATTGGCCGGTAATCTCGCGGTTGCCATGAAAGAAGTAGGAGGGATCGCCTTGGCTGCGTAGCTCGTCCGCCTGTAGCCAATCCCACTCGTGTTGCCAGCGCATCAAAAAGGGAAGTCCAGAAATCTTCTCCAGATGAGATAGGTGGGAGTGAAACATCTGCGGCACGCCGTTAAAGGCGGAAAAGGAGTGGCGCACTGACTCCGGCAGGTCCGCTCTTGTCTCAGGCGCATAAGCGTATCTGAACGGAAAGAGTCCGTCGGCTTGGGCGAAATTTTCTTTCATCAGCCAGTCAGACAGATGCGAGGCTGCATTCACCGAGTTCCGCACTTCAGCAAAGGTGAAATGGGTGGCCAGGTCGAAAGCCTCGATGATGTTGAGGCCGATAATCACCTCGCTTTCAAACCTCCTCTGGCTGATCCACACCAGCAAGCGATCAGCGGCATTTCGATCACCACTCCTTATCAGTGCGGCGAGAGCCCTCGCAGCTTCCAGCCGAACGCGAGGGACAGGCCACAGAAGGCGCGTCAGCAAGATATCTATCGTTGGCAAAGCTAAGCCCATGACGGCTTGTCCAGCGGCTGCTGGGCAAGCTCCGCTTTGAAGGTGTCTACTATGGCTGCGGTATGGGCTTTGGCGAGCTCAAGCTCGCCCAACTGAATGAGAAAATAGATGAGCCGCGTGAGGCCGATCACCAAGCCGTTTCTGCTTTCCCGAAGATCGAGGGCTGGTTTGCTCGTATCCCTGATAAAATCCTTCCAACGCGGCTTGTAGTCGCGAGCAACCAACCGAAGGCGAGCTTCCGCCTCGTCGTTGCTAGTGAAGTATCTTTGCCAGCCGTGGCGCACGATGTGGGCGCGCACCAACCACTTGAACGCTTCGCTGCGACCGTGAATCTTGGTGGCCATCTCTGCTGCGGTATCCAGGCCGCTTTCAATGTCCAGGTGCAACCGTGTCTCGGACAGTCGCACCTCCAAGTCAGCCAGTGCCGCCGCGCCTTGGCCATTGGCATCCCAATGGGCGAGCCATTCTCTAACTGCCGATCTCGAACTATCGTAGATGTTCAGGCGGCCACGCTCAGCGATCAGTGCTGAGAGCTTCCCCGGGGGATAGTCGCCGGGCATTGGCAGCTCGACCTCGCTCTTTTCCGTGTCCTTCGGGCTGCTCGATGAATAGCGGTCGACCTTGCGGGCATGCTCGATATTGGGGCCGACTTTTCTGCGAAGAGCATCTCCGATGGCGGGAACTAGGTTGGCGTTCTCAACGGCGCGCTTTTCGCTCGGCGTAATGTAGGTCGAGAGAAGCGCGGCTCCTTCGACAGTCTGGGCGAGAGGCAGCGAGGGAAGTTCTTCGTAGAGATCCTCAACGTAGCGCCAATCCTCAGCCTTGATCAGGTCATCGAGCATCGGCGCGATGCGGTCAGGGTAATGCTTTGCGACCGCAGCATAATAGCTGCTGCGGATGTGGTTGGTTTCGGAGCCATCGGTGTAGTCCGTAATGTTGTGAAACGCGGCGGCCAGTTCCAAGAGAGTTGGCTTCGCGTCTTGATCGCCCGCCTCGATCATCATTTCCAAGGCAGTGAGAACGTCCCCGGCGAAGACATCCTTCCGCCAACCATACCCAAGCAGACAATCGACAGATCGCTTCAGCGCCTGCGCCCCGAGTTGAGGCTTATTGTGATCGAGGGCGGCAAGGGCGAGCTTGCCAAATGTGGCAGCCTTCTCGTTGAACTCAGCCACTGTGCGAACTAGCTCATGCATGTAGGTGGAGATGAAGGTCTCGGCGCTCGCATCGTCATGCAATGAGACTCGTCGTGCTGTCAGTTTCTCTAGCCAAAGTTCGTCGAGCCAAAAGGCCGACTCACGCGCCTCAGAGAGAGCAACGTCGTCGATTTGATATGCTGCATCGAGCCCTCTGCCGATAAGGCAAAGGTCGAAGGCGGCGTCGATCAGGGCGAGGCGTACAGCAATGAAGCGGCTTTGAGCGTCATACCCTCGCTCGTAGCTAGGTCGTCCCTCGTACCAACTGAACACTTCGCCTAGAGTTGGCCAACGCTGCGTGCTGGCCCAGTATGCTGCGATGCGTTGCGCCAGTTTTTCGAACGCACGCACAGCGCTTCCAAGCCAGCTCTTGGACGCATGATCTGGGATTTTTGCCCAGCTGCTTGTTGGCTTGCCGGCCAGAGCCGCTGCCAGCGCTGACATGAAATTCGTGTACACGATTCCTCGAACGTCAGTCTGGTGGCGATCCTCCGGGCCTTCAGCGCCGGCAAAAAGCTTCGTGAAATCCTTGCCAGCGTGGCTGCCTTTGACAGTGTCTCCTTTGACGAGCCCCAGGCAGCGGATGGCGGGATGCTTTGCAGCCTTCAACGGTGACTGACTGGAAGGCGGTAGACCTTCGAGACACAGACACGCGAGCAATTCGCGGTCGAACTCGACACCTTTGAATTTTTTGCCCGTTTCGAAGACGAAGTCAGTCGCCCCAACGAGCCGAGCGCTTTGGGCAAAAGCGGCAAGGATAGGATCAGGATTGGCGGCACTGCGCGCAAAGCGGAGCACCCGACTAACCTCATTATCCTTGCTCGCTGCAACAACGGCAACCACGGCCCTGGCAAGTTCGCCGTACCGATCATTGCTGACATACTCGTCGCGGCGGTTCTGACTAATGCGTCCATTGAGTTCGCTAATCGCCCGTTTGACGAGCGCTGCTCGCTGACTTTCGTCAGTCATCTGGACGAGCGCCGGGATCAGCGATGGTGGCAAATTGTTCAGGTCGGCGCGGAGGATCCCGGGAACATAAGGGTCGCCGCTCAGCGCAGCGGCGAGGTACCAGACTTGGGCGAGTTCTTCGTGTTGTAGTTCTTTGGCATTTATCGCGCGTACCTTCAGGAATCGGTGACGCGAGACGGTTGAGAGGTCGAATGCTTCGAATGCCGCCCGTTCGGCGTGATCAAGTACATTGATCAAGCGGTCAATCGGATACCCTGCGGTGACAAACGACAGTGCCCACTCGCGGGTCGGCCCTTCGATGAGGTTCTTTGTGTTCCCACGAGTTGCCTCAGTGATCCAAAGCCACGCCTCTCGCCAATAGGAAGGCGCTTCCGTCTCCAACCACGTCAGCGTCGGCGCGCTGTTGGCCATGAATGTTGAGTGGTGGTCGGGGTCATCGCGAAGGAAGGCAAACAGGCTTCCGTGGAACGGCCGCAATTCCATCTCTCGGAAGTCGAGGAGATGGCCGATCTCCGCTAGTCCCAAAATGCTCTGATCGTCCACGCCGAAGCAGCTATTGAGCGCGAATGGCGGTGGGCTGAAATCGAGACCGGCGAGCACATGCAAGATCGCTTTACCACGTAGGGAAAGCTGCGAGAGAAACCTGGCATAGTAATCTCGAATGTCGCCGGTGGGGCAGGCAGCCAACGCTCGAACGATATCGGGCGTTATTTCATTGCCCGCGCGTGCGGCTGCCTCGAATGAATAGATCAAGTGCAGAGGGAGGCCTTTGGAGATGTCAAAGAACGCATCTGAAACAGCGGCCACCGCGTTCGCCTCGGACTGATGCGGCCAGCGGAGGAGGTTGAGCCTTCCTGCACGGTGTTGGCATGCGACCCAGGCCTGCACCGCCTCGCGATTCATAAGCGGGAGTTCGATCCAACTCTTCATCGGCGAAGTGGCCAGCAATCTTGTGGGAAGATGCTTCTCAGCAATCTTTTGGGTACCGACAACCAGATGAGCGCCAGGCACTATGGGGACGAGCGCGTTGAATAGTTCTTCTGCGTGCTCGCGATCACGGCCCTCCCTCCAGACATGATCAAGTCCGTCGATGATGATGATCAGGCGCTTGCCGTCGGCCACGACCTGCTGCGCGGCGCGTTCGATCGTTTCGCCCAGACTCTGCCTTCCTGCAGCAAAATCTGGGATCGCGTCTTCAAGCTGTGATTCAAGCGATCGTGCGATAGCTTGTACATGGAACCGGCCCTCGGATCGGTCGTCGAGACTGAGGAAGTAATGGTGCCGGATGCACACCACTTTTTTGCTATCCAAGGCGGACGTGAAGTGGCTGAGAAACGTGCTTTTTCCTCGTCCAGGGGGTGCCCAAAGAACCGTGACACCGTCTTCGTTCTGCACGTGCGTGGAGAATTTTTTGGCGAAAACCGCGTCGGGCACTCGATAGTCAGCGGGCACCTTGAAGCCTTGCGGGAGGGGCTTGGCTCGTTCAGTCGAAAAGGCCTGCTGGAGATGGACGTGTCGGACACGCCCGTCGGGGTGCGGCCAGTTCTTCTGTGTGGCCCACAACTGGAGCTGCTTCTGAAATAGAGCCCAGCCAGCGCGGTCTGTGTCAGATGAGATGCGCGTCCACAGGACGGCGTCGAGATGCTCCAGCAGCGGCTGGGAATGAACAAAGTCAAAGTTCGCGAAGAACTTCTGAGCGGCGGCGGTCGATCCAAGCTGGGTAGCGATCCGCTTGCGGATGGGCGCTGAGATCTCCGAGTGGCTGACGCGGCTACCGTTCAGCGCTTTGGCAAAATCCGCGTCGGGCTTTCGGTCGGTTTTTAGGCACGCGCTCGCGAGGGTCCCGGCGTCCACATGTGCCGTGACAGGCCCGGCCCAATGTTGAAGGAGCGACTTTCCTTTGGGTTTTTTGGCGAGAAGCCATTCCCAATCGAGGGCTGTTGCCGGGTTGTCCGGATCGACAGCAAATTTGACTTGGGTAAGCTCAAAGCGTCCGTCGGCGCGGCACGCAACAACATCATCCACAGCGCGAAAAGAGGGGTCCGACGCCTCTACCTGGACCCACTGATACTTTTGAGGGTCTCGATAGAAGTCGAGGAGCGTCTCGGCGGCGACCAAATCCTGATAAGCGAAGCCAACTCTCGTAATCGCGGTTGGTTTGTAGTTGTGCCCCATGCGTAATTTGGCCCCGAAGCGAGCTTTCGCTCTGACTCTCGCACTAGCTGAATTATGTCATCGATCCAACTCGCACTCCAAGCGGTTTGATCTGTCTAATGTGCCTTGGCTTGAGGCGCGACGGGGGCTCAGAATGACCAGGCAAGTCTGCATCGTTCGATACCTCAGGCCCGAACCTCTCAGGTTTCACGGCCGGTCCAAAGCTCGCACGGGCGCGACAAGGTCGATCTGTCCTTTGCATACTACGAGGCATGCCGAAGCCACACGGGCGGCCGCGCCCCCGGTAGCCTGAAATCGGGATGGAGATTGGCATCTTCCGCCCGAGCGAACTTAAGTTGTCAATTTTCAGCATCGCCGATTGGATATCCAACGCTAAAGCAAGATCGTTTTGTTCTGGTATCGTTCCGCTTAAGGTGATGAAGTCAGCAACATGTCCAGACTAAACGAAATCAGAGAAGCAATCCTAAAGCTCACAGCCACAGGCCCCTTAGGTTTTGAAGGCTTGCTAGGAGCTGTGCTTGAAAAGGTCGCCGGTCAACCTTTCCGACTAGCTCGTTCCGGAATTCAGGCAGGCAGAGATGGCGATACGGCGGCTGTGACAAGCCACATCTCCTACGAATGCAAGCTGTATACGAGCGCCTTGAGCAGTGCTGACGTCCAGGCGAAGATCACGCAACTCGCCGGTAGCGCCGACCCACCGGACGTGTGGGCGTTGGCCGCGACGGTGGAGGCCGGCAGCCAGCTCGTGGGAACGTTGCAGGCCGCCGCCACTCGGTTCGGCTTAGGCGTCTTGATCCTCGATTGGCCCGCGACGTCGGCCTATCCGCCTCTTGCGGTTGCTCTGGCCATGGCAGTCGACACCACAGCGGATTTCCTTGAGACGCATGTCGATAACGCCAGCCTGATTGCTAACGCCAAGGTGGCGCTGGACGCGCTCCGCGCTATGCCGGACTTCGACAGGCACGCGCAGGCGATAGCGTCAGAGGTACGCACCTCGTCTCTCGGCATGGCGAACGCCACTGTAGCCAACCAGCTGTGGCTCTCAGACAAGTTTTCCGATCGGGCCAAGGCGCGAGCCGCTTTCGGGCAGGCCTTGGCCCCTCAAGGATCGGGGCCCTTGCCCCTTTGCCCGAGGAAAGCTCTGTCAGCGCAGGTTCAGACGCACCTGCTTGCGCCGCCCTCACGGTCACTCGTGGCGGTTGTCGGCGGCGAGGGAAATGGGAAATCCTGGCTCACCGCCGAAGCTTGGCTGGAGATGGACCCACGCCCTCTCATGTTGGTGGTTTCCGCCACCGATATGAGTCCAGCGGCGGCTTACGGTCAGTTCCCGACTTTTCTCATCAGCCAAGTTATCCGGCAGTCCTCAGACATAGACGACGATCGCAGTCGCAACCGCTGGCTCCGCCGGACCCAAGCTTGGTCCGAAGCTCCTAAACCAGAAAGGCCCCGGTTCCTTCTTTGGGTCGATGGGCTCAACGAACAGCCGACGTTTGAATGGCGCCGTTGGATCGACGACGCCGCAGCCCACATCGAGCGTCTCGGCGGGGCTCTGATCATCACCGTCCGCCAAGGGTTTTACAACGAACGGCTCCGGCATTCTCTCAACACACCCATTACGCCGGTAAGCGTTCCCGAATGGACGCTCGCCGAGCTTGATGAGCTGCTACGCCAACAAGGGATCAATCCTCAAGAAGTCGCCGCGCCGGTTCGTGAACGCCTTCGAAATCCTAGGATCTTGGGGATCGCCGCTCGGCTTCTGAACGGAGCGCAAATTCAAAGCTTCACCGAGCTCAGCGTCGAGCGCCTCCTCTATGAGCACATTCGCGCCAGCGACACCGATACGGTATCAGCCGAAGCCCCAAGGCTCTTTGAACGTCGGATGGCGGATCATGCCCGCGAAATCATCGAGCGCGTCAAAGCCCAACAGCGCGACGATCGCCTGATTTTCGATCAGTTTGCGGCTTCGGGACAGTACGTCCTTACCGCTGAGCGCTTGGCCACCGCCGCCGAGCATTTTTTCCAAGCCATACCGGGAGAGCCGACTCTCTACACATTGCCGGAGGATGCCCTCAGTCTAGCGCTGGGCTTCGCCATTCTCCAGGCGTTGCGCGGCGCCGAGCGCAACGGGCGCCCGGTCGAAGAGGCGCTCAACGAGATGCTGGAGCCGATTGCCGCGCTGGATATGACGGCCGACGCGATGCTCTCTGCCTTGCTTGTCGCCAGCGTCGACGACCAGATGTCCAAGACGCTGAAGGTAGCCCTGTATGTCGGTTTCGTCGGTCTCCAAAACACTGATGATGAAGACTACGAACCGTTTGTCGGGACTGTTCGCTTGTCACCGGATGCCGCGCTAAGCGCGACGGAACAGCTGTTCTCCAGCGACCTCCGTCGTCCCAACGAGCATTGGCTCACCGAGGCCCTGCGTGCTGTCCGGTCCGATGCGGAGTGCGCGGACGCGATCGGCTCGTATGTTCGGCGATGGCTCCGCACCTACAGTCTGGAACCAAGCTTGTCGGTGTTCATCAGCATACGACACCAGGGTAAGGACACTTACGATAGGAAGGTCCAAGAACAGGCAGAGAAACTTGCCGGTCGGCTGGACCGCCTGAGCGAGGCCGAGCGTGCATACCTCTCCGACAAACTGGACCGAAACGATGAATCAGACCCCGCACGCTTCCACCAGGAGGCCTGCGAACTGTTGGCGGGTGGAGCGCTAGCGGGCTTCGCCGCCGAGATCGTCGCCTGCGCATTTGCGACGGCTCTGCACTCCAGTATCCGCGACGCCTACAAAGAGCTGATCGGCCTCATTCGGTTCAATCGCGTCGATTGGGTGGAGACCCGCGACGCCCTCCTCCATGAAGCGGAGTTTCTGAGTGCCCTCGATGCATCTGCGACGGCGAAATGGGCGCTGGTTCAGCTCCTGCGCGGATTGAGCCGCGAGGAGGATGGTTTGCGGGCAAACGAGCTCGTCGACGAACTGACCGCTGATCGAGAACGATACCCATCTTGGCGGCAGGTTGAAAACTACAGCGCCACCGACCCATGCGACCCCGCATCGGTCGAGCCGCCGAATGTGGGGCAAGCGGCGCAGGACTACGCACAGATCGATATCACCTCCCTCACCAAGTCACGCTCGATGGGCATCGAGGATCATCATTTTAAAGATGCGCGCCCCGCCGTAGCGCGTTTCCGGCCTCAGACCGCCATGCAGGTGGTCCGCGACTATACGCGGTCATTGCTCAGCCGTGAGCCCGAGGTGCGTCGGTTGGGGGTTTGCTCGATGGAGCAGCACAGCGCCGCCATGGACCGAGAGGTGGTGGCGGACCTTCTCAGAACCGCTGCGGACATCAGCAGGCCGCGCCAAAAAGACACCCCGGAATCCAATGTATCGTGGATCACCACCCAATACGCGATCCTGATTGGATTTCCCCATCTTGGGGGGAACGCGCAGCTCGATTACCTGATGGGACTGGCGTCCCCCGGGTCGCCGTTGATCAAGTTCGGAGAGGTGGTCAAACCCGCCAATCCCGACAAGCTCGCTGCTGCGTTGCAACAGGCCCTGGAAAGTCAGGATGAAAACCGCGCCTTGGCCGCTCTGTCTTTCGCCAGGCACTCCGGCACGCCTCTAAACGATGAGGCTCGTGCTTCGATCGAAGCGTTCATCGAACACCCGCGCTCGGCAGTGAGGGCGATCGCCTTCGACATCGTCGCGCATACTGAAGACCAAGAGCTTTTGCGCACCTTTATCGCTAGCGACTGGCGGATGTCGCGGCTCGACCCGCGAAACGAAAGCTTCGAACGTTGGTACGGATCGCTAGCGTTCATTGAGGCGGCCCATCATGGGCTGACGTCCACGACGAACATCCTGGACAATGTAGTTCCCGAACTCTTTGGCTATGCGGGGGTGAGACTGGGTGAGGATACCCAACGCGACGTGGCGGCCCGGGTCCACGCCGCCGTTGCCCGAGCGCTGGCGATCGACATTCCTCTCACTCCGCCGCTCGTCACCCAAAGAATCTCAAACTCATCACCGCCCGCTTTTGGCTTCTTCGACGTCATCGAACCGGAAGAAGACAAAGGTGGCATGGAAGCGTTCGTAAAACGGATGAACGAAACGGACGAGGAGTTCGACGCTCGTCATCGATCCTATTGGGAGTCCTTCCGTAGCTTCGATCAATCCCTGACGAGAGAGAACGCTCGCATCATCGTTGAAGATGTGGGCAGCGCCGCCATCTCGGCACTGATCGACACGGCACCGGACATCGCCCTAAGCGTAGGTAAGGAGTTGCTCGGGCTCGACCGCAAGAAGGCATACCGACTGACCCACTTCGCGCTGCGAGTCGCTCAGGGTCTGTCGGGAACCGAACCGACGCTGGCGAAAAAGATCTTTGATCGGTTCGCGAAAGAGCAAGGCGTCGTGACCTACATCATGGGGGCTTCGTCCGTTTCGCTCACAGCGCTCACCATCTGGCAGGCGGCAGACAATTTTGAGATGGACGCGATCCGAACGCAGCGCCTGGATGCTGCTAAGACAGACCACCAGATCGCACAGGAAGTCATCGCCGCGTTGCAATCGGGCAAGTCAGCGTTTCTTGAGGCGTATGCGCGCAGCAAGCTTCAGAGCCCGGTGCCGGCGGACAATGCGCGAGGGATGATGGTGTTGGGCTTCGGTCTCCAGACACCCTTCGCGGACGAGATATTGTCCCGCACTGCTTCGGAGGAAGGCCTGTTAGGCAAGGCTCTGAAGGCCGCCAAGTACGCCTACGAACGGAATGTCTGGGCCAAGGATTGGTATGACGAAATGACCGAGGCAACCTCTCCGGAAGAGTTCTGGCGGGCCAGCGTCTTGTTTCTCAAGATCGTCGATAGCCGATGCGACATGTGGGACCGTTCCGAGCTGCCCGCCGACAGCATCATGAAAGCCTTCGAACCCGGGGTCATGGATGAGATCAAGCGTCGTTCAGGCGCTTGGAAAACCCACCGCGAGAAGACGCTCTGCGGGGATAACGTTCCGTCCGAGGTGTTCCTAAGGCCGCAGCACCATCGCCGATGACGAAAGAGGCAATGACCATCCCTGACTGGCAATCACTCGGACCGACTGGATCTGCTCATTGTGCCAATGTCCGTTTATGGCGGATTCCGTTGAAAAAGGCCGCCGCTGAGATCGGCGCGAGTAACGGACGTGACGGTTCGCCACTTTCTCAGGCGGTCGCTGGCGCCGTTGGCGGGATCAGCTTGGCCAGTTTGCGCAGGTTCTGGGCGGTGGCGGCG
>NZ_JADWOW010000018.1:0-29571 GCF_015767455.1 Brevundimonas sp. BAL450 | reverse complement strand
CGCCCAGCCCGCGCCCCCGGCCATTCCGGCGCCTGTGGTGACCGAACCGGCCGAGCCCTCCACTGCAGCCGTCACGAATGCGAAGGTCTCGGGCGCCTCCAAGGCCGCCACCAAGGCCAAACCCAAACCCTCGACCGCCAAGGCTGCTGCTGCCACGACCGCCGACACGAAGCCTGCCGGCGCCGCGCCGCGCCGCAAGCCCGCCGCCAAGACGACCTCGAAGGCCGGATCATGAGCCGCCCCGAGGACGAAGAAGCCGACATCGAATCCTCGCGTGCGCCGCTGCTGGAGCACCTGACCGAGCTGCGCAGCCGCCTGCTGGTCTGCGTCGCCGCCTTCATCCTCGGCTTCATCCTGTGCTTCGCCTTCGCCGGGCCGCTCTATGTGTTTCTGGTCAAGCCGTTCGCCGCCGCCTTCGCCCTGCATGAGGTGTCAGGCGGGGAGGGAGTGTCACCGATCGATCTGATCCTGGCCACGGCCGGGATCACGCCTCTGCCGGAGGGTGGATCGGCCGTGGGCCTGATCTCCACGGCCCCGCTGGAGTTCCTGATCACCAAGATCAAGCTGGCGGCCTTCGGCGCCATCGTCATCACCTTCCCGATCCTGGCCTGGCAGGTCTACGGCTTCGTGGCGCCGGGCCTCTACCGCAACGAGCGCAAGGCTTTCCTGCCGTTCCTGCTGGCGGCGCCTATCCTGTTCCTGATCGGAACGGCGATGGTCTATTTCATCATGCTGCCCTTCGTCATGTGGTTCTCGCTGAGCCAGCAGATCGCCACCGCCGAGGTGTCAGTGGCCCTGATGACGCGGGTCTCGGACTATCTGAACCTGGTCACGGCCCTGCTGCTGGCCTTCGGCCTGTGCTTCCAGCTGCCGGTGGTCATGACCCTTCTGGGCCTGGCCGGCATCGTCAACGCCGAAGCCCTGTCGAAAGGCCGCAAATACGCCGTCGTCGGCATCTTTGTCGTGGCGGCCTTCGTCACGCCGCCGGACCCCATCAGCCAGGCCATGCTGGCGATCCCTCTGATCGTGCTCTACGAGATCTCGATCTGGTGCGTGCGCTTCATTGAAACGCGCCGCCGCCGCGAGGATGAGGCGGCCGCAGCGGCCTAGGCATGGAGCGATAGAAACCGCTTCATGTCCATGCTGGACCGCTCGCCGACGGCGGGCAGGCAGTTCTCCAGCCAATGGTCCGCCGCCTCCCTTCCCCGCGCCTTCAGGTCCAGCAGGAAAGTCCATTCGGTGTTGAACTTGGAGCCCAGCGACAGGTCATCCAGATGCCCGTCCGCCGACACGGCGTGTAGCAGCATGTGGCGATAGCGGCCCCGCGCCGTCTCGGTCAGCTGGCCTTCTTCTATCAGCTCCTGCACGAAGGCCACGGCGCGCAGCTCTGCGGTGAGGGGCGCGTTGAAGGCGATCTCATTCATGCGGTCCATGATCTCGCCCGGCGCCTTGGGCGTGTCGTCCCGCTCGAACGGGTTCAGCGGCAGCAGCAGAATGTCGTCGGGCGTGTCGTCATAGAACAGCGGCCACAGCGCCGGGTTAGCCAGATAGCCGCCGTCCCAGTAAGGCTCGCCGTCGATGGTCACCGCCTGGAACAGGTGGGGCAGGCAGGCCGAGGCCATCAGGACCTCGTCGCTCATCTCGTCTGATTTGAAGATGCGCGCCCGCCCGTGCTTCACCGCCGTCGCCGACACGAAGAACCTGATCGGCGAGGCCCGCACGGCCTCGAAATCAATCGAGGCGTCGAGAACCCGCTTCAGGGGGTTCAGGTTGAAGGGGTTGAACTCATAGGGGCTGGACGACATCGCCATGGCCTTGAACGAGCGCCAGAAGGGCGTCTCCTTCAGCCAGCCGGGATTGGTCATGGCGTTCCATACGCCTCTGTCGCCAAAGACGTTGCGGCCGCCGGACTGGTTCATCTCGCGCCAGAGCTTGTCCAGGGCCTCGCGGGCGCCGTCCCGCCCGTTCGCCGCCATGCCGGAAATCAGCGCCGCACCGTTCATGGCGCCGGCAGAGGCGGCAGTCACCGCCTTGATCTCCAGACGCCCGTCCTCGAGCAGGCGGTCCAGCACGCCCCACTGGAACGCGCCGTGGGAGCCGCCGCCCTGCAGCGCCAGACAGATGGGCCGGAGCCGGTTCGGATCGGAGGGCTTCTTCCGCTTCAGCAAGCTGGTCCCTCCGGGGCTGTCACTGGGCGGTCCAGCCGCCGTCGATGGAGAAGCTGGCCCCGTTGGCCGAGGCTCCCAGATCGCTGACCAGATACAGGAAGATGCCCGCCAGTTCGTCGGTGGTCACGAACCGCCGCGTGGGCTGGGATTTCAGGATCACCTCGGCCAGCACCTTCTCGCGCGGAATGCCGCGGGTGCGGGCCTGGTCGGCGATCTGCTTTTCGACGATCGGGGTTTCGACGAAGCCCGGGCAGATGGCGTTACAGGTGATGTTCTGCTCGGCCAGCTCCAGCGCCACGGTCTTGGTCAGGCCGATGACCCCGTGCTTGGCGGCGACATAGGCGGACTTGTAGGGGCTGGCCACCAGCCCGTGGGCCGAGGCCACATTGATGATCCGCCCGCGCCCCTGCGCCTTCATGATCGGCACCGCAGCCCGGGTGGCATAGAAGGCCGACGACAGGTTGATGGCGATGATCTGCTCCCACTTGTCGGCGGGAAATTTGTCGATGGACTCCACGTGCTGGACGCCCGCGTTGTTCACCAGAATGTCCAGACGGCCCAGATCGTGCTTGGCGAAGGCGACCATGTCGGCCACTTCGCTGCCGTTGCGCATGTCGGCGGCGTGATAGCGGACCTTGACCCCGTAGGCGGCCTCCATGCCCGAGCGGGTGCGCTCGATCTCGGCCGGATCGCCCAGGCCGTTCAGCACCACGTCGCCGCCCCGCGACGCCACCGCGCGGGCCAGCGCCAGGCCGATGCCGGACGTCGAACCCGAGATCACCGCCACCTGACCTTTCAGGTCATTGACGTCGGGGTTGTACGGGCGCGGCGTGTCCTTCGCCGTGTCAGAGCCGGAGATGCCTTTCAGCCACTGGAACATGCGGGGTCTTTCATCCTGCCGGCGAGTCACCGGTTCTTCAGGTCAATCTAGCGGCAGTCTGCGCTGGTGGCGACAGGGTGTCAGGATTTTCCCGATCTGATGAATATCCATTCGTTGTCACTGGACGCCGCCTTGTCGAATCCATAGCCCTCGAGATCGAAGCCCTTCAGGTCCTCCGCACGCTCGACCCGGTTGTCGATCGCCCACCGCGCCATCAGGCCTCGCGCCTTCTTGGCGAAGAACGAGATGATCCGGCTTTCGCCGTCACGCACTTCGCGGAACTGGGGCGTGACCACAGGCAGTTTCAGGGCTCGCGCGTCGACGGCGCCGAAATATTCCTGGCTGGCCAGGTTCACCAGCGAACTGTCCGTCTGACCCTCGGCGTCGGCGTTGAGCCGCTTGGCGATGCGATCGCCCCAGAAATCGTAGAGGTTCGCGCCCCGCTTGGTGCGCAGCCGTGTGCCCATCTCCAGACGATAGGGCTGGATGGCGTCCAGCGGGCGCAGCAGGCCGTAGAGGCCCGACAGGATGCGCAGGTGATCCTGCGTCCACGCCAGCGCCTTGTCGTCCAGCTCGCGAGCCTTCAGCCCTTCATAGACATCCCCGGCGAAGGCGAATGCGGCGGGCAAAGAGCCCTCGTCGCTGTCAGGGTCGAAGGCCTGGAAGCGTTGGTGGTTCAGGTCGGCCAGCGGTTGGGAAATGTCCATCAGGCGGCGCAGGTCCGCGCGCGTCAGCTTGCGCGTCACCTTGGACAGTTCGGCGATATCGGTGTCGAAGCGCGGTCGGGTCGGCTGGATCGCCGTCGGGGCTTCGGAATAGTTCAGACGCTTTGCGGGCGACAGGACAAAAAGCAAAGGCACGGCCTCCGGAGGTTTCGGGGCAGATAGGCCGTGCGGGTGACGATTGAAACCTTGACGATCAGAAAAGGACTGACGGGTTCATGATCCGTTGTGGATCGAGCGCGGCCCGCACTGCCCGCATGGCGGCCACCTGGACCGGGTCCTTGTAGCGCAGCGCCTCTTCGGTCTTCAGCCGCCCCAGGCCGTGTTCGGCGGAGATGGAGCCCTCCAGTTCGCCGACAATGTCGTGGACGATTCTCGCGCCCTCGTCCTTGCGCGCAGCGAAAGCCTTGGGATACGCACCCACCGGCGGCACCACATTGTAATGCAGGTTGCCGTCGCCCAGATGTCCGAAAGTCACAAGCCGGATGCCCTCGAACTGCGCGTTCAGCGCACCGTGGGCGCGCTCGACGAATTCGGGCAAGGCGGTCAATGGCAGGGACACGTCATGCTTCCACCCGCCGCCCGCCGCTTTCTGGGCCGCCGACATTTCCTCGCGCAGCCGCCAGAACTGCGCCGCCTGCGTCGCGTTCTGGGCCATGGCCGCGTCCGAGATCAGGCCGCGCTCGAAGGCGTCCCCCAGGATGCGCTCCATGCCCCGCTCGGCCGCCCCCGGTTCGCCCGACACCAGCTCAATCAGCACCGCCCACGGCGTCGGCGTGTCAAGCGGATCGCGGGTGTCGGGGATGTGGGCCAGGCAGATCTCGATGCCCTGTCGGTTCATCAGCTCGAAGGCCTCGACGCCCCCGCCGGTTTCGGCCTTGGCCACGGCCAGCAGCTCCAGCGCGGCGGCGGGCGTCTCGAGCCCCACCACCGCCGTGGCCCGCGACCGCATGACCGGAAAAAGCTTCAGCGCCGCCGCCGTGACGATGCCCAGCGTCCCTTCGGCCCCGATCAGCAGATGCTTGAGGTCATAGCCGGTGTTGTCCTTGCGAAGCCGCTTCAGCCCGTGGAAAATCTCGCCGTTGGGCAGCACCGCCTCCAGCCCCAGCACCAGATCGCGCGCCACGCCGTAGCGCAGCACCGCCGTGCCGCCGGCGTTGGTGGAGATGACCCCGCCCACCGTCGCCGTGCCCTCGGCCGCGAGGCTCAGCGGAAAGAAACGGTCGGCGCCGGCAGCGGCGTCCTGCGCCTCCTTCAGCGTCAGCCCGGCCTCCACCACCATCACGTCTTCCAGCGGCAGCACCCGACGCACCGCACGCATGCGGTTCATGGAGATCAGGACCTCGCCGTAGGGAATCTGGCCGCCCACCAGCCCGGTGTTGCCGCCCTGGGGGGTGATGGCCACGCCCTCGCGCGCACAGACCGCCACGGCCCGCGCCACCTCCTCGGTCGAACTCGGGGTCAGCAGGATGGGGGTGTTGCCCTCCCACGCGCCGCGCCACTCGACCACGCGCGGCGCGATCAGGTCCGCATCCTGGGTCCAGCCTTTGGGGCCGAGGATGGATTTCAGTTCGTCGATGACGGCGGGGGAGGGTGCGGGCATGGACACGCTTGTCTCAAACCCGCATGGATCAGGAAAGCCAGAATGCGTGATCGCCCGCGTGAGGATTGCTGAATGACCCCTGTGCCCGTCGTCGGCGTGGTGTGCCTCAAGGGCGACCAGGTGCTGCTGATCCGGCGCGGCACCGAGCCCCGTCTGGGGGAATGGAGTCTGCCGGGCGGACGGATCGAGCCGGGCGAGCGGGTTCTGGACGCGGCCCTGCGCGAGCTGAAGGAAGAGACCGGCGTCGACGCGGTCATCACCGGCCTGCTGGCTGTGGTGGACGGCGTCTTCCCTGACCACGACCGGCACTATGTGATGATCGACTACCGCGCCGAATGGACGGGTGGACAGCCTGTGGCGGGTGACGATGCGGCCGAGGCGGCGTTCCATCCCCTCTCGGCGGTGGATGATCTGGTGGCTTGGGAGGAGACGCGGCGCGTGATCCACACGGCCGCGCGCGAGACCCTCAGTCCAGGCGGCTGATCAGGGCGGACAGATCGGGCCGGTCCCGTTCCAGTGGCGGCGCGGCCGGCGTGCCCAGATGGATGAACCCGGCGATGCGCTCGCCAGCCTTTACGCCGAACAGGGCGGTGGCGGCGGGCTCATAGGCATACCAGTCGGTGATCCAGTTGGCGCCGAATCCGAGCGCGTCGGCAGCGTGCAGCAGGTTCATGCACACAGCGCCCGCCGACAGCTCCTGCTCCCACTGCGGTATTTTCTGGCTCTCGACCGGCGTGGCCACCACCATCACGCAGACCGGCGAGGCCCGCAGTTTGGCGAGAACGGCGACGCCCTTGGGATCCGGCGCCATGGGTTCCAGCTCAGCCGCGATCCGCGCCTTGGCCGCCGCGCCCAGGATCACGAAACGCCAGGGGGCCAGCTTGCCGTGGTCCGGTGTTCGGGCCGCCACAGAAATGATTCGCGCGATCTGATCCTCGCCCGGTCCCGGCGCGCCGATGGTCTGGGCGGGGGTCGAGCGCCGGTTCGACAGGCGCTTCAGATAGGCTTCGGACGGTTCGGGGGCGGGCAGGGGCGCGCCGACGGGGGCGTATGGGCTCATGATCAATAGCTAGGCCCGCGTCCTCCGTCGCGCCAGACCCTGAATGCGAGTCGGTCTCATTTTCTCGCTGCGGGCTTTTGCAGGCCGCCGTGGAGGCCTAAGTTCGTCTCGCTCAGGCCCGCGCGAAAGGAATGCTCATGGCGCAGCCACTGGAATTGGTCAGCGACACGCCGTCACGATGGCGGCAATTGCGTGAGGCCGCTGAACAGGCCGCGCGAGACGAGCCGCGCCTGTCATCCATGATGAGCGCCACGATCCTGTCCCATGGCGATCTGGCCAGCGCCCTCAGCTATCAGATCGCGCGCAAGCTGGGCGACGCCGAACTGGGGCCCATGAGCGTGCGCGAGGTCTGCGCCCAGGCCTTCGCCGCCGATCCCGCCATCGTCGCGGCCGCCGGCGCCGACCTTCAAGCGGTGGAGGAGCGCGATCCCGCCATCAAGTCGCTGCTGCAGCCGTTCCTCTACTTCAAGGGCTTCCAGGCCATCCAGGCGCACCGCGTCTCCCACTGGCTGTGGAGCCAGGGGCGCGAAACCCTGGCCTTTCATTTTCAGAGCCGCATGTCGGAATTGTTCCAGGTGGACATCCATCCGGCGGCCACCCTGGGCGCCGGCCTGTTCTTCGACCACGGCACCGGCATCGTCATCGGCGAGACGGCGGTGGTGGGCGACGAGGTGTCCATGCTGCACGCCGTGACCCTGGGCGGCACGGGCGCGGAGCGCGGCGACCGCCACCCCAAGATCGGGCGCGGCGTCCTGCTGGGTGCGGGAGCCAAGGTGCTGGGCAATATCGCTATCGGCGACTACGCCAAGATCGCGTCGGGTTCGGTGGTGTTGAAGCCTGTGCCCGCACATTGCACCGCCGCCGGGGTGCCCGCGCGCCTGGTCAATTGTCCCACCGGCGAACAGCCCGCACGCACCATGGACCACACCCTGGCCGACATAGCCTATGACTTCGTGATCTGATTTCTGTTCAGTGCGTTTGAAAAGCGGCGCGGGCTTCAATAGGGTCCGCGCCTTCAAATCATAGAGGCCGTCCACCGTGAACGACACCGACATCAAGCGCATCGAGACCCATCTGAAGCGCACCTTCAACACCGGCGGAATCAACCTGAAGGCCCGCCCCAAGCAGAACGACTCCGCCGAGGTCTATGTGGATGACGAGTTCATCGGTGTGGTCTTCAAGGACGAGGACGACGACGGTTCGTTCATGTTCGAGATGGCCATCCTGGCCGAGGATCTGCCTCCGGCGTGACCGCCGCGCGCAAGGCATGAAAAAGCCCCGGACGGTCGGACCGTCCGGGGCTTTGTCGTTTCAGGCGCGATTACTTCTTTCCGAAGATCGCGTCGCCCATGCGGGCGAAGAAGCCCTTCTTGGCCGGAGCGCTGCGTGACGACGACGTCGAAGCGGCAGGCGCGGAAGCGGCCGGAGCGGGCGAGGCCGCCGGAGCCGGGGCGGTCTTCGGCGCGGGCGCCGAGGTGGGACGCGTAGCCGTGATCGTGCGCCGCGGCGCCGTGGACCGGGTCGCCGTCGAACGGGTCGCGGCGGTGGTCTTGGGCTTGGCGGCCGAGGTGCGCGCGGCGGGCTTCTTGGCGGCCGTGGCGGGCTTCTTGGCGGCCGTCGTCACCTTCGCGGCGGGCTTGCGGGCCGGCGCCTTGGCGGCGGCCTTCGGCGCGGCAGGCGTCCTGGCCGCCGTGGTCTTCACGGGAGCCTTGGCGGCGGTGGTCTTCGGCTTGGCGGCGGCCTTGGGCGCCGAAGCCTTCGTAGCGGGTTTAGCCGCGGCGGATTTCGTCGTCGTGGACTTGGCCGTCGCGGGCTTCTTCGCGGCGGTGGTTTTCGACGTGGTTGGACTCTTGGCCATGTATTCCCCGACCCCTCGGTGATACGAGCGCGCAGGGGCGCGCTCCTGTCTTGCGATTCCACAGCATACCGATGTTTGAGAAATGTCCGAGTCCGCCGTTCAAATAATTGCGCGTGGCGCGCGAAATGCCGCCGAGGCCGCCGCCGCCGCCATCGACGCCGATCCGTTGCTGGAGGGCGCGACCTACTCGATCCTGGAAGAGGATGAGGACAAGGGCATATGGCGCATCGACGCCTTCCCGACCTCCACTGACGAAGCGGACGGCATCGCCGCGCGACTGCGCGACCAAGGCGAACTGCGCGTAGCGATCGAGAAGCTGGCCGACGCCGACTGGCTGGCCATGTCGCTGTCGGGTCTGCCGCCGGTGAGGGCGGGGCGGTTCTTCGTCTACGGCGCCCACGACCAGGGACGGGTACCGGTCAACACCGTCAATCTGATGATCGATGCGGGCGCGGCCTTCGGGACCGGCCACCACGGCACCACGGTCGGCTGTCTGGTCGCCTTCGACGAACTGCTCAAGCGCGAGCGGTTCGAGCGCGTGCTGGATGTGGGCGCCGGCACCGGCGTGCTGGCCATCGCGGCGGCGAAGACCGGCAGCGCCGTCGCACTGGGCACCGACATCGACAAGCCGTCGGTGCGCATCGCCAACGAGAACGCGAAGCTGAACGCCGCCTCCGCCCGCTTCGTCCACGCCTCGGGTCTGAACGACCAGACGGTGCGCGGCCACGGCCCCTATGATCTGGTGTTCGCCAACATCCTCGCCCCGCCGCTGGTGGCCCTGTCGCAGGACATCAAGACCTCGCTGAAGCTGGGCGGCGTGGCCATCCTGTCGGGCCTGCTGCGGACCCAGGAGCGCCGGGTCTCCGCCGCCTATCTGTCGCGCGGCTTCCGGCTGGAGCGCCGCATCCACCGCGACGCCTGGAGCGCGCTGGTGTTGAGGCGCGTGGGGTAGGGGCCTCGTCCCGACATTAATCGGAATTCACTCGTGTCGCGTCCGTCGCGGGCTATCCTTTTCAGGGGCCGGCGGGGGACCGGTCGATCGGGAGGGGTGACGATGGACGGGACGTCAGATCTTGCGGACATGAACCGGCGACTGCGTCGGGTGACTCTGCAGTCGCGCGTGCAGATGGGGGTGCTGGCGGTCATGATGGCGGTCGGCCTGGCGGCCTTCGTGTCGGATGAGCCCCGCGCCTTGCGGGTGTCAGAACTGGTGGTGGTGGATCCCGACGGGGTCGAGCGCGTCCGCATCAGCGGCGATCTGCCTGACGCCGTGGTGGATGGCCGGCGACTGGTTCGCGGCGAGAAAGCCGCGGGCGTCATCCTCTATGACGGAGCCGGTCGCGAGCGCAGCGGCTATGCGACCTTCGAGCCGTCGGGCAACGTGCTGTTGACGCTCGACAACCGGCAGAGCGAACAGAACGCCCTGTTTGTGGCGGGACCCGACAATGCAGCGGCCCTGCGCCTTTGGCAGGGGCGAGACGCCATTGATCTTCGTACGGATCCGGCCGGGACCCGCATGACCATCGTCGAGGACGGACTGGTCCGTCACCAGACGCCGGTGACGCCGATCCCGCCCGAGGCTTGCGAGGCCTACAGAGGCGCCGTGCCCAGCCTGGGTCGGGAGGTGGCTCTGAGGGAGTGCAACGGGCGCTTCACGGCGGACAACTGCGACCGCTGCCTCACGCCCTAGATGCCTGACCCGGCACATGGCCTCTCCTCATCCGGGGGAGAGAAATGCTATGCGGTGCCCATGAGACAGACCTTCGACGAAACCACCGACCCGTCCTTCGGCGCCAAGCACTTGCCGCTGATCCGCGAACAGCTGAAGGCCCAGGGCCTCGACGGCTTCCTCGTCCCGCATGAGGACGAGCACCAGAACGAATATCTGCCCGCCGCAAACGACCGGCTGGCGTGGGTGTCCGGCTTCACCGGCTCGGCCGGGGCGGGCGTGGTCATGACCGACCGCGCCGCCGTCTTCGCCGACGGCCGCTACACCGTTCAGGTCCGGGCCCAGGTGGACGCCGACCAGTTCGACATCCTGTCCTATCCCGACGATGTCCCGACCTATCTGGCCAGGGCGCCGAAGGGCGCCGTGATCGGCTACGATCCGCGTCTGCACAGCCCCGACGCCTTGGCCGGTCTCAGGCGCGCGGCCAACAAGGCCGGCGCCGCGCTGAAGCCGGTCGAGATCAATCCCGTCGACGCCGCCTGGGCCGGGCGCCCGGCGCAGCCCCAGGCGCCGGTGGTCCCCCACCCGGACAACTACGCCGGTGAGGCCAGCGCCTCCAAGCGCGCGCGGGTGGGGCAGGGGCTGGATGAGGCGGGCGCCGACGCGGCCGTCCTGACCGCGCCGTCGTCCATCGCCTGGCTGTTCAACATCCGCGGCGGCGACGTGATCCGCACGCCCTTGCCGCTGGCCCAGGCGATCCTCAAGGCCGACGGGACGGCGCGCCTGTTCCTCGACCCTGCCAAGGTGACGGATGGCCTGCCGTCGTGGCTGGGCAATCAGGTTTCGCTGGAGACGCCCGACGACCTGCCCGGCGCCATCGCCGACCTGAAAGGCAAGCGTGTCCTGATCGACCCTGCGCAATCGTCAGCCTGGTATTTCGACCAACTGGAGAGCGAGGGCGCGACGGTCGTCCGCGGCGCCGATCCCTGCGCCCTGCCGCGCGCCGCCAAGAATGCGGTGGAGATCGAGGGCTCGCGTCAGGCCCACATCCGCGACGGCGCCGCCATCGCCAACTTCCTCCACTGGGTGGCCACGGAGGCGCAGCAGACCCTGCCGGACGAGCGCGCCATCGTGGAGAAGCTGGAAGGCTTCCGCGAGGCCACCGGCGCCCTGAAGGACCTCAGCTTCGACACCATCGCCGGCGCCGGGCCCAACGGCGCCCTGCCGCACTACAAGCCCGTCACCAGCACCATTCGCCGCATCGAAAAGGGCAGCCTGCTGCTGGTGGACGGCGGCGGCCAGTATCTGGACGGCACCACCGACATCACCCGCACCATGGCCATCGGCGACCCCACCGCCGAACAGAAGGACCGCTTCACCCGCGTCCTCAAGGGCCACATCGCCATGACCGTCGTGCGCTTCCCGGCAGGGATCACGGGGCATCAGCTGGACGCCCTGGCGCGCCTGCCCCTGTGGATGGCCGGCCTCGACTATGATCACGGCACTGGCCACGGCGTCGGCAGCTATCTGGGCGTCCACGAAGGCCCGCAGCGCATCGCCAAGGCGCCCAACACCCAGCCGCTGCTGGAGGGCATGATCCTCTCCAACGAGCCTGGCTACTACAAGCCCGGCCACTGGGGCATCCGCATCGAGAACCTGCAGGTGGTCACGCCCGCCACGCCCATCGAGGGCGGCGAACGGCCCATGCACGGCTTCGAGGTCCTGACCTTCGCCCCCATCGACCGGCGCCTGATCGAGGTGAGTCTGCTGACGCCGGACGAGCGCGCCTACATGGACGCCTATCACGCCGAGGTGTTTGACAAGATCGGGCCCCATGTGGACGGCGATGTGCGCGCCTGGCTGGAGGCGGCGTGCGCGCCGCTGTAGCCGCGTTTGTCGCGCTCGGGCTGGCCGCGCCGGTTCAGGCCCAGACCGCCCGCCTGTCCCGCGACGTCTTCGACGTGATCCCGCCGTCCGAGCGCGTCTCGGGCGAGCCGGGCGCCATGCGCATCATCCAGCCCGGCTGCCGCGTCGGCCCCACGGACTGGGCCCGTCGCCGCATCGTGGATGTGGCGGTTCAGGAGTGGGCCTTCTTCGGCTTCCAGACCGTGGACGCGCGTCCGGTGGAGGCGGGACGCCTGCCCGATGGTGTCGTGCCGGACGCGCTCAACCCCCGCCGCCCGGCGCCGCGACAGGCGCGCCACATGCTGCGCTTCGGTGACTGGGAGGACCGGGAGCGGGTCACCGCCACGGTCGCCGGCTACTGGTCCGCCACCCCCGACGGCGCCGAGGTCATCGGCGACCAGAACCGCGAATGGCGCCGCACCGACCGCGCCATCGACTGGGTCCAGCCCTGGTCCGCCGCCTTCATCAGCTGGGTCATGTGCGAGGGTGGACTGGGCGACATGAGCCAGTTCGCGCGCGACATCTCGCACCGGGTCTATATCGACCAGGCCATCCGCGCCCGCGACCGCCAGGCGCCGGAGGCCGCGTTCGTCGCGCACGACGCCGGCGAGGCCGAAATCCAGCCCGGCGATCTGCTGTGCAACGCGCGCGGTTCGTCCAGCTATCGCACCCTTGCCGACCGCCGCCGCGAGAGCGGCGAGTACGCGCCCCTCCACTGCGATATCGTGGTGCGTGTGGATGCGGAGGCGGGCCTGTTCCACATGATCGGCGGCAATGTGATGAACAGCGTCACCCTTACCATCCTGCCCGGGGTGCGGGACGGCGAGCATCTACGCCCGCTGGCCGAGGACGATCTCGATGGCGCGCGCACCATGTTCGCCCATCTGAAGTTGCGCGCCCCCGCCATCGAGCCGAACGCCCTGGACGCAACCCCGACCATCCGGGCCATCAACGCGCCTTGAATCCCACCCGGACGGCGCCCAACTGAAAGCGGTCGGCGACCATGTCGCCGCTTCCCCACATCAGCAGGAGAGCGCCCCATGAAGACGCGCAAACTGGGCCGCAACGGCCCCGAAGTTTCGGCCATCGGTCTGGGCTGCATGGGCATGAGCGCCTTCTACGGCGGCCGCGCCGACAGCGAGGCGGAGTCCATCGCCACCATCCACCGGGCGCTGGATCTGGGGATCACCCTGTTCGACACCGCCGAAATCTACGGCCCCCACACCAATGAGGAATTGGTCGGCAAGGCGCTGGCCGGAAAACGCGACCGGGTCTTCATCGCCACCAAGTTCGGCATCCGCACCGACTATGTGGCGGGCGGCGGCATGCCGCTGGACGGCTCGCCCGCCAATGCGCGTCGCGCGGTGGAAGGCAGCCTGAAGCGCCTCGGCGTCGAGACCATCGACCTCTACTACCTGCACCGGGTCGATCCGGCGACGCCCATCGAGGACACCGTCGGTGAGATGGCCCGCTTCGTGGAAGAGGGGAAGGTCCGTTTCCTCGGCCTGTCGGAGGCGTCCGCCGCCACCCTTCGCCGCGCCCACGCCGTGCATCCCATCACCGCGCTGCAGACCGAATACTCCCTGTGGACCCGCGACGTGGAGGACGAGATCCTGCCGACCTGCCGTGAACTGGGCGTCGGCTTCGTGCCCTATAGTCCGCTGGGCCGGGGCTTCCTGACCGGCGCACTTCGGTCGCCCGACGACTTCGAAGACGGCGACTCCCGCAAATCCAATCCCCGCTTTCAGGGCGAGCATTTCGCCCGCAACCTGCGGCTGGTGGACGAGGTGAAAGCCATCGCCGCCGACAAGGGCGTCCCCCCCGCCCAGCTGGCTCTGGCCTGGGTGCTGGCGCAGGGCGACGATCTCATCCCCATCCCGGGCACCAAGCGGGTGAACAGGCTCGAGGAAAACGTCGGCGCCCTCGACGTGACGCTCACGCCGGACGACCTGTCCCGGATCGAGGCGGTGTTTCCCAGGGGCGCGGCGGACGGCGATCGCTATCCGGAAGCCGCCATGAAGGCGCTGAACGGCTAGAGCTTCTTTGCGGGCTCTGCACCCGGAGCCATCAAAAGCCGTTTCCGACCCTTTCCCTCGGGGGCGCGGCGGCCTAGGTGAACGGCATGACCGAGACCAGCCAGACGAACGACACCTGGACCGTCGCCGGACGGACTTTCTCCTCGCGCCTGATCGTGGGGACGGGCAAGTACAAGGACTACGCCACCAACGCGGCGGCGGCCGAGGCGGCGGGGGCCGAGATCGTGACCGTGGCGGTGCGGCGGGTGAACCTGACCGATCCGGGCCAGCCGGTGCTGACCGACTTCCTGGACCCGAAGCGCTACACCTATCTGCCCAACACGGCCGGGTGCTTCACCGGCGAGGACGCGGTGCGCACCCTGCGTCTGGCGCGCGAGGCGGGCGGCTGGACCCTGGTCAAGCTGGAGGTGCTGTCGGACCCCCGGACCCTGTTCCCCGACATGGAGGAGACCCTGCGGTCTTTGAAGCTGCTGACGGCGGAAGGGTTCGAGGTGATGGTCTATTGCACCGACGATCCCGTCTACGCCCGCAAGCTGGAGGACGCGGGCGCCGTGGCCATCATGCCGCTGGGCGCGCCCATCGGGTCGGGTCTGGGGGTGCAGAACCCCATCAATATTCACCTGATCGTGGAGCAGTCCTCGGTGCCGGTGCTGGTGGACGCGGGCGTGGGCACGGCCTCGGACGCGGCGGTGGCCATGGAGCTGGGCTGTGACGGGGTGCTGATGAACACCGCCATCGCCGAGGCGCGCGAACCGATCCGCATGGCCCGGGCCATGAAGCACGCGGTGATCGCCGGGCGGGAAGCCTATCTGGCCGGACGCATGAAGAAGCGGATGTATGCGGACCCGTCGTCGCCGTTGGCGGGACTGATCTGAGCGCATCGACACGACCTTTGACGCTGGATAGGGTGCGCGCCATCTGAATCCACTGTTTGAGGTTCCCATGCGTCCTGCCCGTTTCGCCGCCATCCTGATGGCGAGCGCCGCGCTCGCCCTGCCGCTTTCGCTGGGGGCCTGCGCCACCACCGCCGACATGGGCGGCGAGCCTGTGGCCTTCGAGGCCCAGCGCCTGTCGGACCACATCCGCACCATGTCGGATGACCGCTTCGAGGGACGCGGCATCGGTCAGGACGAGGCGGGCGAACAACTGACCGTCGCCTATCTGATCGAGCAGTTCTCCAACGCCGGGCTGGCGCCGGGCGGCGAAAACGGCGGCTGGACCCAGACGGTGACCCTGAACCGGTTCGAGGCGTCGGACATCGAGGCCAGCCTGAGCGTCGGCGACTGGACCCTGCCGGTGACCCAGGGCGAACAGGTGGCCATCTCCACCCGCCTGCCGGGCGAGGCAGTCGATCTGAATGACGCCGAGCTGGTGTTCGTGGGCTATGGCGTCACCGCGCCCGAGCGCCAGTGGGACGACTTCAAGGACATGGACGTGCGGGGCAAGATCCTGGTTGTTCTGGTGAACGATCCAGATTTTGAACAGCCCGAGCTGAACACCTTCGGCGGCCGGGCCATGACTTACTACGGGCGCTGGTCGTACAAGTACGAGGAAGCCGCGCGGCGCGGGGCGGCGGGCGTGCTGGTGGTGCACGAGACGGCGCCGGCGTCCTACGGCTGGGCCACGGTGCGCAACTCCTGGGGCGGGCCGCAGTTCGACATCGTGCGCCAGAACGCGGCGGCCGAGCGTATCCCGGTGGAGGCCTGGATCCAACGCGACGTGGCGGTGGACCTGTTCCGCCGCGCGGGCCAGGACTTCGAGGCCCTGAAGGTCGCCGCGCGCAGCCGCGACTTCCAGCCGGTGACCCTGGACGGGGCATCCATGGACGTCAGCTTCGACGTGGCCACCTCGACCATCCAGACCGACAACGTCATCGGCATCCTGCGCGGCACGACCCGCCCGGACGAGACGATCCTGTACGGCGGTCACTGGGACCACATCGGCATGGGCGAGCCGGACGAGAGCGGCGACGGCATCTTCAACGGCGCGGTGGACAATGCCTCGGGCATGGCCGCGATCATCGAGATCGCGCGCCGCTTCGGCGCCGGTCCGCGCCCGGAGCGCTCGGTGGTGTTCATGGGCTTCACCGCCGAGGAAAGCGGCCTGCTGGGCGCCGAATTCTATGGCTCGAACCCGCTCTATCCGCTGGAGACCATGGTGGCGGGAGTGAACATCGACAGCGCCAACGTCTATGGCCGCACCACGGACATCGCAGTGACCGGCCATGGCCAGTCGTCCCTGGACGACTACGTCCGCGAGGCGGCGGCCGGGCTGAACCGCACGGTGACGCCCGACCCGCGTCCCGAGGCGGGCGGCTATTTCCGCTCGGACCACTTCCCGTTCGTGAAGCGCGGCGTGCCGATGATCTATGCCGGCGGGGGCACGACCTTCCGCGACGAGCCGGTCCAGCCCCGCATCGACGCCCGGGCCGAATATGGCAGCACCCGCTATCACCAGGCGGGCGACGAGTGGTCGCCGACCTTCGACTATGCGGGCATGATCGAGGACATGGAGATCTGGTACGCGGTGGGCGCGCGTCTGGCCAACAGCCGCGACTGGCCGGAATGGCGGCCGACGTCCGAGTTCATCACCGTGCGCGCCGAAAGCGCCTCGGCCCGACAGTAGACCTGACGGCGGCCGGGGCGGACCCGGCCGCCCCATCTTCACCCAGGACAGAATGACGTGACCCGTTTCCAGATCACCGGCCGCGTGGCCGCCGCCGCCCTGCTGCTCGCCGCCTGGCCCGCGCAGGGCCAGGACTTCTCCGCCGAGCGCCTGTCGCACGGCGTGCGCAGCATCAGCACCGACGCCTTCGCCGGCCGCTATCCCGGCGAGATCGGCGAGGGCCTGACCCTGGGCTGGCTGCAGGCGCGCTACGAGATGCTGGGGCTGGAGCCCGGCGGGCCGGACGGTGAATGGCTGCAGCCGGTGGACCTGACCCGCTACACGCCTGTTCGTCCTGCGGCGGCGGCCTGGCGGGCGGATGGCGATATCCACCCGCTGGCGGAAGGCGTCCTGCTGCGGGCGGCGTCCAACGACGGGCGGGCCCAGGTCAGCGGCGCGCCGGTGGTGTTCGCCGGCTACGGCATCCATGCGCCGGAGCGGAACTGGGATGACTACGGCGACATCGACGTCGAGGGCGCCGTGGTGGTGTTCATGTCGGGCGAGCCGGACGGTGAGCTGTTCAACGGCGAGTACCGCACCGCCCACGCCAGCGACTCCGCCAAGGCGGCTGAGGCCTACCGGCGCGGGGCGGTGGGCGTGCTGACGCTGGTGGACGCCGAGGCCGGCGAGCCGGCGTGGGGGCGGCGGGCCCAGTTCAACGATCGGCGCCGGACCCTGTCGCCGGGCAATGACGATCTGGAGTTCACCGGCGCGGTGCTGGCCGCCACGTTCGGACAGTGGGCCGAGGCGGCGGGGCGCAGCCTTGAAGACCTGACCGCGGATCTGGGCGGTGGGGCCTTCCGTGCCATGGCGCTGGAGGGCGTGACCCTGGACGTGGACGCCGAGGAGACGGTGGAGACCGAGCGCTCGTGGAACCTGCTGGCCCGCATTCCGGGGACCGAGCGGCCTGAGGAGACCATCGTCTTCTCGGCCCACTGGGACCATGTGGGCGTGCGCGGGGACGGCGAGGGCGACCACATCTACAACGGCGCCTGGGACAACGCCTCGGGCACCGTGGGACTGGTGGAGATGGCGCGCGAACTGAAGGCCGCCGGGCCGTTCGAGCGGTCCATCGTGTTCCTGCACGTCACAGCGGAGGAGCAGGGTCTGCTGGGGGCCTTCTGGTATGCGGCCCATCCGGTGTATCCGCTGGAGACCACGGCGGCGAACATCAATATCGACATGCTGCCGCTGTCGGCGCCGACGCGGGATCTGCCCATCTTCGGGCTGGGCCAGAACACGCTGGAGGACGAGCTGCAGGGGCTGGCCGAGGCCGAGGGCCGGTACGTCACCGACGACGGCCAGCCGGAGCAGGGCTTCTATTTCCGCTCGGACCACTTCGCCTTCGCTCGGGCGGGGGTGCCGGCCCTGATGCCGTGGCACGGGGTGGACCTGGACGAGGGCGGACGCGAGGTCGGGCTGCCGGCCTATCAGGCCAGGTTCCGCAGCGACTACCACCAGCCCAGCGACGAGTGGAGCGCGGACCTGGACTTCACCTCGGCGGTGGAGAACCTGACCCTGCTCTACCGGCTGACCATCGATCTGGCCGACAGCGAGCGCTGGCCCGGGTGGAAGCCCGCGTCGGAGTTCGGCCCGGTGCGGGCCCGCAGCGACGCGGCGCGGGACTAGGCCATGGCGGCGCGCCTGACCCCCATGACCGGCGACGGCTCGCCGCCTGTGCAGGGCGGCTATCCGCAGGCGGTTGAGGTGACGGGCGCGACCCGCTGGCTGCACCTGTCCGGCCAGATCCCGGTGGGGCCGGACGGCGGCCTGTCGCCGGACTTCACCGGGCAGTGCCGCCAGTGCTGGGCCAATATCGAGGCGCAGCTGCGGGCGGCCGACATGACCCTGGACAATCTGGTCAAGGTCACGACCTTCCTGTCGGATCGCACCTACGCGCTGGAGAACCGGGCCGTGCGGCTGGAGGTGCTGGAGCACCGCCAGCCCGCCCTGACCGTCATCATCACCGGCATCTTCGACGAGGCCTGGCTGGTTGAGATCGAGGCGGTGGCGGCGGCATGAGCCGCTGGGCGCCGGTCCCGGCGTCGGACCTGCCCGACGGGCTGATCCTGTTCGACGGGGTCTGCGTGTTCTGTTCGCGGTGGGTGCGGTTCGTGATCGCCCGGGACCCGGAGGCGCGGTTCCGGTTCCTGCCGATCCAGTCGGCGCAGGGACGAGCGCTGGCTGTGCGGCTGGGGGTGAATCCCGATGCGCCCGAAACCAATGTCGCAGTCATGGACGGACAGGCGCTGATGAAGTCCGACGCGGCCTTGTCGGTGCTGGGCGCGCTGGATGGCCTGCGCTGGCTGGGGACCTTGCGGCATGCCCCGCGCTGGATGCGGGACCCGCTGTATGACCTGATCGCACGCAATCGCTACGCCATCTTCGGGCGCACCGAGGCCTGCTGGCTTCCCGCGCCGGGTGAGGGCGACCGCTTCCTCTAACGCGAGGCCTGTCCGATCGGCCTGAGGTCAGGCGCCTTCGCGGATGAGCTTCTTGCTGATCAGCTTCCAGGCGATCAGGGTGGCCGCGGTGACCACCAGGGCGACGGTGGCGACGATGCCGATGGTGTGCAGGTGGTCGTCCAGGCTCCCGAACTGGGTCAGGCCCGCGGCCACCAGCCAGCCCGGGGCGATCATCACCGGCACCCAGACCACGGCCGAGAAGAAATTGGCCAGCTGGAACTTCACCTGGTTCATCGAGGTCATGCCCGCGATCAGGGGCACGAAGGCGCGCACCGGGCCCATGAACCGGCACAGGAAGATGGAGGCCACGCCGTAGTGGCGGAAGAACAGCCGGGCGCGGGCCAGGGGGCGGCGGTGCTTCTTGAGCCAGGGGTGGCGCCAGGCGCTGGGGCCGACGCGGCGGCCGATCCAGTAGGACACCGCGTCGCCGAGGGTGGCCCCGGCGATGCACCACAGCAGCACCGGGATCGGGTTCAGGACGCCCGCGCCGATCAGGCCGCCGGCCGTGACCATCAGGGCCGTGGCCGGGAAGAAGGCGCCGATGAACACCAGCGATTCGCCGAAGGTGATCAGACCCAGAATCGGGGCGGCCCACATGACGTGCTCCTGCACGAACGTGTTCAGGTCGGCGATCAGGTCTTCCAACAGCAACTCCAGCGCGTAGGGGGCAGAGGGTCGATATAGGCGGTTCGCATTCTCAGACCACAGAGGGACAGCCGAATTGTGACAATCCGGGCGATGGTGTGTCGCAGGTGCGGCGGAGGGGCCACATCTGGAAACGAACACGACGGGCGAGCGTTCAGTCCGGCATGAAAAACGCCCTTCTGATCGCCCCCGCCGCCGCCGTGCTGATGCTCGCCGCCTGTGGCGAGCCGTCCAATCCGCCGACCGAACCGGCCGAGCCGGTGACCGGGGCGCCGACCATCAATCCCACCGTTCCGGTCCGGCCCGGCGAGGGCCCCGACAGCTTCGTGGGGACCTGGGCCGCCGACGAGACCTGGTGCGGCAATACGCCGGCCACGACCGATCAGGTTCCGATCCGCATCAGCGCCCTGCGCTTCGAGGGCTACGAGAACCGTTGCGACATCACCGCCATCGAACAGAGGGGCGACAGCTATGACGCCGGCCTGACGTGCGAGGCCGAAGGCATGACCAGCCGGGAGGCGGTCAACATGCGGGTGGTCGGGGACGTCCTGACCCTGACCTGGGCGAACCGGGACGGCGAGCCGGTGCAGCTGGTGCGCTGCGGAACGGCGGCCGGGGCGGACCTGGACGGGGGATGATTTCTCGGACTCCTTGTCGTTCGGGCAGGAGCGGAGAACCCACGCTTTTGTCATCCCCGCCGAAGCGAAGCTGATAACCCGCTCCTTGTCATCCCGGCCGCAGCGAAGCGGAGAGCCGGGACGGGCGGATCCCACACGGATACCACCGCCCGGACAGCCGTGAGGCTGGGCCGGGCGACGAGCGGCGGACCCCGTGGCCCGGATCGTCGCGCTGCGCGCCGTCCGGGCCTGGAAGGGTGGGGCGCTGTCCCGTCCCGTCCCGTCCCGGATAACGCCTGCGGCGTTTCCGGGATGACAAGGGGCTCGTCCTGATGCGGCCGGGATGGCACGGGGGCGGCTGGGGTGAGCGGGGTAATTCCCGCCCCCCCTCCGTCACCCTCGGGCTTGTCCCGAGGGCCCACGGCGGCGCGCGTCCCGGGCCGGCGGCCGGGGCGGGCGGGGTGATCAGGCCCGTAAAGGATCGTGTCCGGAGCGGAGATGGGTCCTCGGGACAAGCCCGAGGATGACGGGTTTGGTGGAGGTCGTGCCCTCACGGCCCCAGTCCGGAGTGGTGAAACTCCGGCGGCGAAAAAGAGTGCAACGGGAGTCTCGCGGTTTCGGCGTCGAGCGTCTGTTCGGCGCGGGCGGTGACGGCCTGCAGCGCGGCGACGAGGCGGGCGAGGTCCCTGGCGGGCAAGGGATCGGCGGCCGCGTCGGCGGCGGGGGCGTCCGGTGGTGGGTCGTCGGTGGGGGGTGGTTGGTGAGACTCCGGAGCGGAAAAACAGTGCAACGGGGGTGCAAGATCCTGCTGGAGGGCCGCGGTCTCCGCCTGCCGGGCGACGGCGGCCAATTGGGTGGTCAGGCGCACCAGATCGGCGGCGGGGTCCGGCGCGGGCGGTTCAGGCTGGAGGTCCGGCTCCGGAGAGGTCCCGGGGGACGTCTCGGGGGACGTCTCGGGCGCGGCGCGGCGGGCCTCGATCTCCGCATAGGGCACGAGCGGCTTCAGCTCCCTGTAGAGGCGCAGCCAGCCGCGGGCCTGGATCAGCTGGCCGGCGGCCACGGCCGCCTGGACGTGGGACCAACATTTGTCGACCATCTGCGAGGTGGTGAGGGGCGTCCCCGATGGCGCCTCCGGCGCCTCGGGGATGACAAGGGGCTCGTCCTGCGCCGGCGGCGCGTCGGGCTCGGGCTGGTCCATGCGGCGCCAGCCCTGTTGCTGAGCGTGGCGGCGGAAGGTGGACAGGCGCAGGTCGTGGCGGCGGCAGACCGCCTCTGCGGGCGAACCGGCCAGATACTCATCCTTGGCGGCGGCCCAGCGGCGGGCGTCTCCGGTCAGGCGGCGGGGCGGGGCGGGGGGAACGGTGGTCATGCTCATCCCGCCAGTCTGCGGCGCCCCGGAGCAGCGGGACGAAAAACAGGGTTCGGAGGCGTCGAACCCTTGTGCGCATGGGCATTGGCGGCGGGAAATGCGGGATTAAGGGAGCGGTTTCCTTCTCCCTCAAAGCGAGAAAGCATTTTCTGGCCCTGTCCTCGGCTTGCCGCCCCGGCGCCCAGGCGGGCTGGTCGAGGAGGGTCTGAACGGCGGTGACGACCTGCTGCGGCAGGAAGGGCTTGGTGATGAGGATGCTCTCGGGAACGCCCGTTGGCGCGCCAGTCGCTCATGCTGTCGCCGGTGATGTAGATGACGCCGATGGCCGGAGCCCCCGTTCGCCCTGCTGCTGTCGCAGGCGTTGCCGGCGGACTCCCCGGGCATGACGCCGGTGCACCTGAACCGGGTGGTGAAGGCGTTGCGGGCCAGCGGGGCCATGACGCTGCAGCGGGGCAGCCTGACGCGGCGCGATAAGCGACTCAGGCCGGTTTCAAAATTCCGCACGTGCAACCTATGTTTGAGAAATCAGGGCCGTTTGTGTCATGATCATTCGTCGTCGACGCAGTCGGCGGTTGAGAGAGAGCGGCGTCGCATGCCGCACACTCCCGCATTCGGCCAGGGGAGCGCACCGTGACGTACATCTGTTATATCGAGTCCAGGCTGTCGTCCGTTCCGCACATGGAGCCGCTGTCGGTGGAGGACGCCGAAACCGCGGTGGAGAAGACCCGTCGCCTGATGTCGGAGCATCCGAACGCCATCGCCGCGCACGTGTTCAAGGGGGATGAGCGCATCGCCACCCTCACCGTGGACCACGCCGGACCCTGAGCCTCAGCAGGCGGCCGCCTGCGCCTCTTCATGGGCGGTGTCGGGATGGCCCTCCCATGGGCCCAGACGCCGGTGGGTCTTGGCCGCCGCCTCGGCGCAGCGCCGGAAGGCGTCGGCCAGATCCAGGGCCCTGTCCAGCTGACTGACCAGCAGGGCGCCGCGGGCGGTGGCCTGCAGCAGGTCGGTCTTGACCTGTTGATAGGCCTGTTCGGCGGCGCCGATCAGGCGGGCGTACTCCAGCTCGAGGTCGGCGGCCTCCGCGCCGGGGCCGTTCAGGCTGTCCGTCAGGGCCTGGCGCAGTTTCGCCCAGCCCGGGGACGCCGCGGCGATGTCCGCCGGAGGCGTCTGCAGCCGCAGGCTCATGCGCTCGATCTCCTCCAGGTGCTGAACGGCCCGGATCACGTCCGGCAGGGCGTCGGCCACAGGGTCGGGAAGGGGGCCGGCGCTCATCTCGCCGATGAAGTCCCTGATCTGCCGCCCCAGCGGCAGAAGCCGGCCTTCCTCCATGGCCGCCCCGGCCGCCTTCGCCTCCCGCCGCTGGACGACCATGGCGAACGCGGCCTCGCGCATGCGCTCCGCCTCCAGCACCAGCCCGCGCAGGGCCAGATCCGGCACCTTGGCGAGGGTGGGGTCGAGATATCGCGGCCGGGCCAGGCTTTCCTCAGCGGACACGAAACGGCGCTGGAGGAAGGTGATCAGGCGCGACCCCGTCAGGGCCATGATCACGGCGCCCAGCAGATTGAACAGGGTGTGGAACATGGCCAGAATCGCGGGGGTGTCCGCCCCGGGATTGAAGCCGGACGTCAGCCAGGTGCTGAGCCACAGCAGCGGCGACAGCAGCAGCAGGGCCCCGGCGGCTGCGGTGACGTTGAAGATCACGTGCGCAGTCGCCACCCGCCGCGCCGCCGGGGTGGCGCTGAGGGCCGCCAGGATCGCCGTCGAGGTGGTGCCGATATTGGTGCCGATCACCGCCATGGCGGCCATGGACAGGGGGATCTCACCGCTGGCGGCGGCGGTCAGGGCCAGGGCGATGGCGGCGCTGGAGGACTGGGTGAGCACCGTGACCAGCACGCCGAGGGCCAGGGCGATCAGCAGGGCGGCGAAGGTGGCGTCGCCGGTGAACAGGTGGCCCATGTCGCCCAGCAGATCGGCGAAGGCGCCCTGCAGCACGCCGACGCCGAGGAAGAAGGCCCCGAACCCGGCCATGGCCTGGGCCGCGCCGAACAGGCGCGAGCGGCCGCGGAACGCCAGCCGGCCCAGCATGCCGAGGCCGATCAGGGGCAGGGCCAGGGCCGCCACATCGATCTTCACCCCCACCAGGGCCACCAGCCAGCCGGTCATGGTGGTGCCGACATTGGCCCCGATGATGAGCCATACGGCCTGGGCCAGATTGAGCAGGCCGGCGTTGACGAAGCCCAGGGTGGCGACGGTCACGGCGCTGGAGGACTGCAGCAGGGCGGTGATCAGAACCCCGGCCAGGAAGCCGCGCGGGGCGGAGCGGGTCCAGGACTCCAGAACCGCCTGCAGGGCGCCGCCGGCCGCCAGCTTCAGACCTTCGGTCATCAGCCACATGCCGAGCAGAAACAGTCCGACGCCGCCGAGCAGGGATGCGAACACACCCAGAGTCATGACGTCTCACCCGATCGTCTCTTCGCCCGGGCCGCGCTCCGGACAGAAGGGAGCGAGGTCAGGTGTTGAACAGGAAGTGCAGGACGTCGCCGTCCTTGACCACGTATGTCTTGCCTTCGGCGCGCAGCTTGCCGGCCTCGCGGGCCTTCGCCTCGCCCTTCAGCGCCACATAGTCATCGTAGGCGATGGTCTCGGCGCGGATGAAGCCCTTTTCGAAATCGGTGTGGATCTCGCCCGCCGCCTGGGGCGCGGTGGCGCCGATGGGGATGGTCCAGGCGCGCGCTTCCTTGGGGCCGACGGTGAAATAGGTCTGCAGGCCCAGCAGGCTGTAGGCCTCGCGGATCAGGCGGTTGAGGCCGGGTTCTTCCAGGCCGAGGGTTTCGAGGAACTCCTTGCGCTCCTCGGGCTCCAGCATGGCGATCTCGGACTCGATGCGGGCCGAGATGACGACCGAGTTGGCGTCGTCGGCCTTGGCGCGGGCGGCCACGGCGTCGGACAGGGCGTTGCCCTTGTCGGCGGAGTCTTCCTCCACATTGCAGACGTAGAGGGCGGGCAGGGCGGTGAGAAGCTGGAGCATGTGCCAGGCCTTCTCGTCTTCCTTCGAGATCTCGGCGGTGCGGGCGGGCTTGCCGGCGCGCAGCTTGTCCAACGCCAGGTTCATCAGCTTGAGGGTGGCCTGGGATTCCTTGTCGCCGCCCTTGGCGCGCTTTTCGACCTGGACCACCCGGCGCTCGAGGCTCTCCAGATCAGCCAGCATCAGCTCGGTCTCGATGATCTCGAGATCGCTGAGCGGGTCGATGCGGCCCTCCACGTGGGTGATGTCGTCGTCCTCGAAGCAGCGGGCGACGAAGGCCACGGCGTCACAGTCGCGGATGTTGGCCAGGAACTGGTTGCCCAGGCCCTCGCCCTTGGACGCGCCGCGCACCAGGCCGGCGATGTCCACGAAGGTGATCCGCGAGGGGATGATCTCCCTGGAGCCGGCGATGGACGCCAGCACGTCCAGGCGCGGCTCGGGCACCGCCACGTCACCGGTGTTCGGCTCGATGGTGCAGAACGGATAGTTGGCGGCCTGGGCCGCCGCCGTCTGGGTCAGGGCGTTGAACAGGGTGGACTTGCCGACGTTGGGCAGGCCGACGATCGCGACTTTCAGGGACATGCTTTACCTCGTGAGGCGCGAGGCTTTAGCGGGTTCCGGCGCGTTTGTCAGGGCCGTCATCCGCGCCGGCGTTATTGATGACCGCCGTGATCGGCCGCGGCGCCGTCCGGCTGGCGGACCTGAGCCTCGACCGTGACCTCGGCGGCGTCCTCGAAGGTGAGGGTGAGGGGGACGGTCTCACCCTCGGCCAGGGGGGCGGACAGGGTCATCAGCATGAGATGCTCGGCGCCGGGGCGCATCTGAACCGTTTCGCCGGCAGGCAGGGGCAGGCCGTTCTCGAGTTCGTTCATGCGCATCATCTCGCCGTCCATGCGCATCTCGTGGATCTCGACCACCTGGGACAGGGGCGAGGCGACAGAGACGAGGCGGTCGTCGCGGCTGGAGACGAGGGTGACGTAGCATCCGCCCACCAGCACGCCGTTGGGGGTGGGGCGGCACCAGGCGCCGTCGGCCTGGACCACGGCGGGGCCTTCGGGGGTCGAGCCGCCGCCGCCGCAGGCGGCGAGCGTCAGGACGGCGAGGGGGGCGAGCAGGCGCGCGGCCTTGGGGAGGGTCATCTCGATGCTTCCTTCTTATGCGCGGATCGGGGTGCGGGACCGGACGATCAGACGGCCCAGACGGTCGAGCGCCAGGGCGACGATGAGACTGGCCCCCGTCATGGGATAAAATATGGCGAGAGGCAAAACGATGCCCAGCACGGCGGCGCGGACGCGGGGGCCGGGCGGGGCGACAGGGGCGCCGAGGCGACTCTTGGGGCGGCGCTTCCACCACATCATCAGGGCGCTGACCGCCAGCAGCCAGATGGCGATGCAGCCGCCCAGCATCAGATAGCGGTTGAGCCAGCCGTACTGCGTGCCCTGATGGACCGCGATGCCCCACTCAAAGGCCTGGGCCCCGATTCCGAACTGGTCGTAGCGGATGTCGGCGCGCAGGCCGCCGTCGGCGCCGATGTAGAGGGTGCGGGTGTCTTCCACCTGCCTGACCTCGCGGGCCACGGTGTAGGCCAGGGCGGGGTCGGTGGGGATGGTGACGGTGAAGGGGCGGGGCAGGGCCTCGGCGTCCACCGCAGCCAGCACCGTGGCCAGACCGCCCGCGCCAGGACCGCCGTGCAGGGCGGCGCCCTCCATGGTCCAGCCGACGCCGGCGGGCGCGTCCTCATGGTCCGCGTGCAGCCAGGGACTGGCGGCAGCGGGGGCGGGGGGACGGCCCGTGCCCGTCTCGCGGATCAGGCCGAGGACGCGATCGCCCCAGACAGCGGACCAGGGCATGCCGGTGACCACCAGAAAGGCGATGACGGCCCCGGCGTAAAGACCGGTCACCGCATGGACGTCGCGCCAGAACGGGCGGCCGGACCGGGGCGCGGCGCGCACCGTCAGCACGCCCGCCTGACGCTTGCGCGGCCACCACAGGAACATCCCCGTGGCCACGAGGATCAGGGCCCAGCCCGCCACGATCTCCACCAGCAGATTGGCCCAGGGGGCGATGATGGCGAGGCTGTGGGTGCGCTTGATGATCTCGGTCACGCCGCCATAGCGGACGGCGCCCAGATACTGGGAATCATAGGGGTTCACGAAGGCGGTGCGCTGGTCGCCGTCGGGGCGGCGGACGGTCAGGCGAACGGCGCGGTCCGGGCGATCCGGAACCCGCACATTGATCACCCGGCCGCCGGCGCCCACCGAGGCGGCGGCGGTCCAGCGGTCGGGCGAGGCCCATTGGCCGCCAGCCTCGATCCGCTCGTACGGGCGATAGACGTCGGCGTCGATCTCGTCCTTGAACAGATAGAGCGCGCCGGTCAGGGCCATCAGGCACAGCACCGGCAGGACCAGCAGGCCGGCGTAGAAATGCCAGCGCCAGACCGCCCGGTAGGCGCCGGAGAGGATGTGGGGTTTCGGATCGCCCATGAGCCTTAGAACCTCGCGCTGACGCCGACAAAGGCCGAGCGGCCCTCGCCCGGCATGAACACCGTGGCGGCGGCCGTGCGGGCGTCGGTGACGGCGCTGAACTCGCTGATGTAGCGTTCATCGGTGAGGTTGCGCGCGTCCACGAAGACCGTGACGCCATTGGCGAAGTCGAAGCCGGCGTTCAGGCCCCAGACCGCGAAGGACGGCGCCTTGAGCGTATTGGCGTAGTCGACCCAGACGTCGTCGATGCGCCATTCCACCGTGGGAGTCAGGAACAGGCCCGACGTATGCCGCCACCCCAGCTCGGCCCGGTACTGATGCTCGGGCACGACGGGAAGCCGGTTGCCTTCCCACAGCAGGTCGCGGTCGAAGTAGAAGTCGTTGTAGTTGTAGGTCTGACGCAGGACCGGGACGCCGCCCGCCAGAGCCACCGGCAGGGTCCACTCCAGACCCGCCTCAAGGCCCTGATGGACGGTGCGGTCGCCGTTGAAGGTGGCGGCCGGAATGTCGGGACCGACGATGTAGTTCAGGAGCTCGCCGTCGATCTGGCTGCGATAGACGGTGACGTCCCAGCTGAGGGCGCCGCGACGGCCGCGCGTGCCGAGTTCGGCGGTCCAGGCGTCCTGGAGGTCCACGGGCGTGAAGCCGGTCAGCGGGGCCTGAACCAGCGCGCCGTAGGTGGGCGGCTCCACCGAGCGGGTGATGTTGGCGTAGACCTGGGCGCCGTCGGCGCTTTCCCACAGCAGGCCCAGCCGCGGCGAGACCCAGTCGTATGTGATGGAGTCGTCGTTGGCGGGGTTACGCTGGTCCCGGTAGTCGCGGGTGGCGCGCCCGAAGGAGCCGCCGCCGACGAGGGCCAGATTGTCTGTGACGAACAGGCGGCCCTCGGCGAAGACGTCGAGGCCCGAGGCGTCCTGAACGCCGTCGGCGGTCAGGGCGCCGGGCAGGCCGCCGGTGTTGACGTAGCGTTGGGTGTCCACCTGGCCGTCGCGGTAGCTGAGGCCGTAGAACAGGTCGGCGCGCAGTCCGCCCAGCTGGCCGGTCCAGTCGAAGCGGCCGAACAGGCCGGTGGTGTGGCTGTCGGACTGGAGCACCTGAAAGATCGGGTGCCAGAGATCCTTTTGCCAGCCCCAGACGGCGCCCTCGAAGACGGTGGCGTCGTTCAGGCGCCAGCGGGTCTGGAGGGTCAGGCGCTTGACGTCCAGATCGCGGGCCTGATCCAGCGCGACCGCGCCGGGGTTGGCCATTTCGGGCGCGGTCAGGGCCTGATCCAGCGTCAGGGCGCCGGGGATGTCCTGACGGATGTCGGCGGCCTGGAAGATCAGGCGCACCGCGCGGTCCTCACCGAAGGACCGGCCGGCGTTGAGGGTGATGCGCGCCTGCTGCTGTTCGCTGTGATCGCGGTAGCCGTCGGACTGCATGCCGGAGACGGCGGCGAACAGATCCCGGTCGCCCCACTCACGGGCCACGGCCCCCCAGGCGCGGAGGCTGTCGTAGGACCCGCCCTCGAGCCGCAACTGGTTGTCGAAATTGGCGGTGACGCCGGTGGGGGTGACCAGATTGACCGCCCCGCCCAGTTGGGCCCCGCCGAAGCGCAGGGTGTTGGCGCCCTTGTAGACCTCGATGTAGCGGGCGCTCATGGCGTCGATGGCCTGAAAGTCCGAGAAGCCGTCCGCGTCGGCGAAGGGCACCCCGTCCTGGGCGAACAGCACGCCGCGCTGGTGGAAGCCCTGGGCGATGCCGGAGCCCCGGATGGAGAGACGGGATTCCTCGCCGTAGCGTTTCTGGGCCAGCACGCCGGGGACGTTGCGCAGGGTGTCGTAGAAGCCTTGGGCGAAGCGGTCCTCATACGTCTCGGCGGCGACCACCGAGACCGCGCCGGGGGTGCGGGACAGGCGGGCGCGGGCCTCGGCCACCACGGGCGGATCGTCGGGATTGGGCCGGGCCGTGACGATGACGGAGTCCACGGTGGTGGGCTGGTCGTCGGCGGCGAGGGCGGGGCAGGCGGTGGCGCCCGCCAGCGGCAGGGCGATGAGCAGCGCGCGCGGCGCCGCGAAGGTCTTGAAGGTCATGAAGTCTGGAATCCTGAACGGAAGGCTTCAGGGCGCGCGCTGATGCGACCAGGCGCGCCGGTGAGAGGGCAGTCGTTCAGGGCGAGACCATTGGTCTCGCAGTGACCCGAACGCCTGATTCACGGCCTAGGCAGGATGACATGGTGATCCCGCCTCAACCGATCAGGCGTGAGGCGGCGCGGTGGAGTGCGGCCGTGGCGGGGCGCGGGCCGGGGGCGGCGCGGCCTGGGCTGCGGTGGTCCAGGCGACGGTGGTCGCGGGGCGGATGACCGGCAGCGGTTGAGGCGGGATCACCATGTCATCCTGCCTAGGCCGTGAATCAGGCGT
>NZ_JADWOW010000017.1:0-305 GCF_015767455.1 Brevundimonas sp. BAL450 | reverse complement strand
GTCGGGGAGTGAAAACGGCCTTCTGGCCGCTGCGCCGGTTCTGGCTCGCGCACGCTCTCGCAAGGATCGGGCCGACGTCAGGCGTTTGATTATCAAGGCAATGATGGGCGCAGTTCGCAGGAACGCGCGATTTCTGCCGGGCCATGGGGGAAGGTTTTGCCGATGGCAGACACGCCAAGGCGCCCGTCGGTGCGGGTTGATGGGAAGGGAGCGGGGCGCCGGGCCATCGCCCGGTGCAGGGAAGTAGAAATACCGTTTCGACGAAGGCTGACGCCCCGCGTGATCGTTCTGCCAGAGCCCCCGGT
>NZ_JADWOW010000016.1:0-1331 GCF_015767455.1 Brevundimonas sp. BAL450 | reverse complement strand
TTGATCAGGTGGGCGGGCGGACGCATGTTGACCACCTCGGCGGCGCCGGGATGGCCGATGGGCCCCGAGCCGCGCATCACCAGCACCGAGCGTTCGGTGATGCCCTCGGCCGGGTCGTCGATGCGGTGGTGGTAGTCCTCGGGCCCGTCGAACACGACGGCGGTTCCCTCGAAGGCCTCGGGGTCGTTCGGATCGGAGAGATAGCGCTCGCGGAACTGGGGGGAGATGACGCTGGTCTTCATCACCGCCGAGTCGAACAGATTGCCCGACAGCACCACGAAGCCGGCCTCGGCCATGAGCGGGTCCTCGAAGGGCCGGATCACGTCCGGCAGGACGATCTGCGCGCCCCGGCAGTTCTCGCCGAGGGTCTTGCCGTTCACGGTGGGCGCGTCCTCACGGATCAGCCCCTGACCCATCAGCTGATTGACCACCGCGGGCACCCCGCCGGCCTGGTGGAAGTCCTCGCCCAGATAGGTCCCCGCCGGCTGCAGATTGACCAGCAGGGGGATGTGGTGGCCGTGGTCCTGCCAGGTCTTCAGGGGCAGCTCGACCCCTGCGTGGCGGGCCAGGGCGGTCAGGTGCACCGTCGCATTGGTGGACCCGCCGATGGCCGAGTTGACGGCGATGGCGTTGAGGAAGGCGTCCTTCGTCAGGATGTCCGAGGGCTTCAGGTCCTCCTTGACCATGTCCACGATGCGCAGACCGGTGCGGTAGGACATCTGTCCCCGCTCGCGGTAGGGCGCGGGGATGGCGGCCGAGCCCGGCAGGCTCATGCCCAGCGCCTCGGCCAGGCTGTTCATGGTCGAGGCCGTGCCCATGGTGTTGCAGTAGCCCACCGACGGCGCCGAGGTGGCCACCAGCGCGATGAAGCCCTCATAGTCCAGCTCACCCCGGGCCATCATCTCGCGGGCGCTCCAGATGATCGAGCCCGAGCCCACCCGCTCGCCCTTGTTCCAGCCGTTCAGCATGGGCCCCACCGACAGGGCGATGGCGGGGATGTCCACGGTGGCCGCGGCCATCAGGCAGGCGGGGGTGGTCTTGTCGCAGCCGATGGTCAGCACCACCCCGTCGATGGGATAGCCGTACAGAAGCTCCACCAGCCCCAGATAGGCCAGGTTGCGGTCCAGCCCGGCGGTGGGCCGCTTGCCGGTCTCCTGGATGGGATGGACCGGGAACTCCAGGGCGATGCCCCCCGCCTCGCGGATGCCCTCGCGCACCCGCTTGGCCAGCTCGATGTGGTGGCGGTTGCACGGCGACAGGTCAGACCCTGTCTGGGCGATGCCGATGATCGGCTTGCCCGAGCGCAGCTCCTCCAGCGTCAGGCCGTAGTT
>NZ_JADWOW010000015.1:0-1169 GCF_015767455.1 Brevundimonas sp. BAL450 | reverse complement strand
ATGGCCAAGGAAAAGTTCGAACGTAACAAGCCGCACTGCAACATCGGCACGATCGGCCACGTTGACCACGGCAAGACGACGCTGACGGCGGCGATCACGATGACGCTGGCCAAGGCCGGCGGCGCCAAGGCGATGGCCTATGCGGACATCGATGCGGCCCCGGAAGAGAAGGCGCGCGGCATCACGATCAACACGGCGCACGTCGAGTATGAGACGGCCAACCGTCACTACGCCCACGTGGACTGCCCGGGCCACGCCGACTATGTGAAGAACATGATCACGGGCGCCGCCCAGATGGACGGCGCGATCCTGGTGTGCTCGGCCGCCGACGGCCCGATGCCCCAGACCCGCGAGCACATCCTGCTGGCCCGTCAGGTCGGCGTGCCGGCGCTGGTGGTGTTCCTGAACAAGGTCGACATGGTCGACGACGAGGAGCTGCTCGAGCTGGTGGAGATGGAAGTGCGCGAGCTGCTTTCGTCGTACCAGTTCCCCGGCGACGACATCCCGGTGGTCAAGGGTTCGGCCCTGGCCGCGGTGGAAGGCCGTGACCCGCAGATCGGCGAGGAGCGCATCCTTGAGCTGATGGCGGCGGTGGACAGCTACATCCCGCAGCCGGAGCGTCCGGTGGACCTGCCGTTCCTGATGCCGGTGGAAGACGTGTTCTCGATCTCGGGCCGCGGCACCGTGGTGACGGGCCGGGTCGAGCGCGGCATCGTCAAGGTGGGTGAGGAAGTCGAGATCGTGGGCATCCGCCCCGTTCAGAAGACCACCTGCACGGGCGTGGAAATGTTCCGCAAGCTGCTGGACCAGGGCCAGGCGGGCGACAACGTGGGCGTGCTGCTGCGCGGCACCAAGCGTGAAGACGTCGAGCGCGGCCAGGTGCTGTGCAAGCCGGGCTCGATCACCCCGCACACCAAGTTCGTGGCCGAGGCCTACATCCTGACCAAGGAAGAGGGCGGCCGTCACACGCCGTTCTTCACGAACTACCGTCCGCAGTTCTACTTCCGCACCACGGACGTGACCGGCATCGTGCACCTGAAGGAAGGTGTCGAGATGATCATGCCCGGCGACAACGCCGAGCTGAACGTCGAGCTGATCACCCCGATCGCCATGGAAGAGAAGCTCCGCTTCGCCATCCGCGAAGGCGGCCGCACCGTCGGCGCCGGCGT
>NZ_JADWOW010000014.1:0-209 GCF_015767455.1 Brevundimonas sp. BAL450 | reverse complement strand
GGTGTCTCCGGCGGCGTCGTCCAACTGGACGCCCGCGGTGAAACCGATCTGGCCCGTCCGACCGCGGACGGCGTGCGTGAGCCGCTCAACCGGCGCGCCACCATCGACATCAACTTCTAAGGGCCAAACCCTCCCGGCTTCGGCCGGGAGGGACGCTCCTGAAGATGTCGACGGCCATCGGCCAAGACTTCAAAACGCCCGCCCGGCTC
>NZ_JADWOW010000013.1:0-1537 GCF_015767455.1 Brevundimonas sp. BAL450 | reverse complement strand
TGGCGGATTCCGTTGAAAAAGGCCGCCGCTGAGATCGGCGCGAGTAACGGACGTGACGGTTCGCCACTTTCTCAGGCGGTCGCTGGCGCCGTTGGCGGGATCAGCTTGGCCAGTTTGCGCAGGTTCTGGGCGGTGGCGGCGAGGAGGAACTCGTCTTTGGCGCCGTTTGGTCCTCGGAGACGCAGCCGATCCAGCTTCAGGATGCGCTTGAGGTGGGCGAACAGCATCTCGACCTTCTTCCGTTCGCGCCGAGAGACGACGTAGGCGTCGGTTTTGGCGATGTCGCGAGCGAAGTCCCGGGCGCCTTCGTGAATAGAGCGGGTCACCTTGCGCATCGGCGTGTTCGGGCAGCAGCGGGGCTTGAGGGCGCAGGCCCGGCAGTCGGCCGTGCTGGCGCGATAGCGCAGCGTGTCGTCAGGCGGCGCATTGGTTCGAGGGGTGGAGAAGACGCGGCGACCGTGGACCAGCGTCTTGCCCCCCGGGCACCGGTAGACGTCCTGGTCGCGGTCGTAGGCGAAGTCGGCGCGTGAGAAGGTCCCATCGACCCGCTCGGACTTGTCGATGACGGGGATGTGCGGCTCGATGCCCTGATCGTGGACCAGCCAGTCGAGCATCTCGGCCGAGCCATAGGCGGTGTCCGCAGCCAGCCGGGCGGGCCACAGATCATGATGTTCCCGCACGCGCTCGATCATGGTGCGGGCCGCCGTCACCTCGCCCTGCCGCACGGCCGTGGACGGCTCGACATCAACAATGATCGCGTGGTCCAGGTCGATCAGGTAGTTGGTCGCATAAGCGAAGAAGGCCAGGCCCTTGTTGGCTCCGGTCCAGCGCGAGGCCGGATCGGCCGGAGAGATGAACTTGGGCGTCACCGGCGTCGCTCCGCCGAAAGCCGCGTCGTCCAGCACGGCCAGATACTCATCAATGGCGCGGCTGGCGGCCTCAGGCGGCAGGCCTTCGTCGCCGGGCACACATCGCTGGCGATTGGCGTCGGCCTTGATCAGGCTGGCGTCGACCGCGAAGCCTTCGCCGCCGACCAGGCCCTCGGCCATGCAGCGCCGCAGCACCGTCTCGAACAGCTCGCGCAGCAGATCGCTGTCGCGGAAACGGCCGTGTCGGTTCTTGGAAAAGGTCGAATGGTCGGGCACATCGCCGTCCAGGCCCAGCCGACAGAACCAGCGATAGGCCAGGTTCAGGTGGACCTCTTCACATAGCCGTCGCTCTGACCGGATGCCGAAGCAGTAGCCCACCAGCAGCATCCGGATCAGCAGTTCCGGATCAATCGAAGGCCGGCCAATGGCGCTGTAAAACGGAGCCAGGTGCGCCCGCAGACCGTCCAGCTCCACAAACCGGTCGATGGCCCGCAGCATGTGATCCGTCGGCACATGCCGCTCCAGCGAGAACTCGTAGAACAGAGCCGACTGATCGACCCGCCGCTCACCCATCATCGCTGCACCTCCGGCTTCAACGACCAGAGTGAATCAGTGACGAGCCCTCATGCCAATTGCCAACGCGGGCCTTTTTCAACGAAATCGGCGCT
>NZ_JADWOW010000012.1:0-329 GCF_015767455.1 Brevundimonas sp. BAL450 | reverse complement strand
TGCCCCCGAGAAGATCCGGGTGCTCTTCTCGACCCACTCCGTGCCGACCGCGGATGCCGAGCGTTCGGGTCCGCGCGACGTCGACTTCGGCGAGGGTGGCGCGTATGCGGCGCAGCATCGCGCGGTGGCCGAGGTCGTCATGGCAGATGTCGCACACGCGATCCCGTCGGCACAGTCCGTCAGGTGGGAGCTCGTCTTCCAGTCGCGTTCCGGACCGCCCACCCAGCCGTGGCTCGAGCCCGACGTGTGCGATGTGATCGAGTCGCTGCCCGCGCAGGGAGTGGAGGCCGTCGCGATCGTGCCGCTCGGCTTCGTGAGCGATCACATGG
>NZ_JADWOW010000011.1:0-588 GCF_015767455.1 Brevundimonas sp. BAL450 | reverse complement strand
TGACCATCGCGAGGCGGAGATCGGCGCGGGTGTCCCAGCGTCTCGTGTTGAGTACGTTCTTCTGGAGGAGACTGAAGAAGCTCTCCATACTCGCGTTGTCCCCGGCGCCGTAGGATCTGCCCATGGAGCCGACGAGCCCGTTGTTGCGGAGCAGGTTCTGGGTGCGTTTCGCGCGGAACTGGCCGCCTCTGTCGGAGTGGCAGATCGTGCCGTCAGGTGAGCGCAACGCGATCGCGTTGCGCATCGCCGCGCGGGCGAGAGATGACTTCATGCGGGTGTCGATGGAGTAACCGACGATCTTGTTCGACCAGACGTCTTTGATCGCGCAGATGTAGAGCTTGCCTTCTCTGGTCGGGTGTTCCGAGATGTCCCAGAGCCAGACCTTGTTCGGCCCGTCGGCGATGAACTCGTGCCGGATGACGCCGTGCTCGTCGACGACCGCGAGGAGGTCATCATGCGGCGCAGGTCCCGTGCTGCCGGGTTTGCTGCGCTTGCGGTGGTGCGACGCGTGGATGCCCGCGATCCGGCAGAGTCGGTGCACCCGGTTCTCGCTCGCGGAGATCCCGTGCTCGCTCTCGAGCTCATCGG
>NZ_JADWOW010000010.1:0-266 GCF_015767455.1 Brevundimonas sp. BAL450 | reverse complement strand
CCCCGTGGCTCCAGGCGCTCTTCAGGTCCGCCCGGTCGGCGAAGGTCGACCCCGCCCACATGCACGGGTCGAACCGTCCGGCCAGCGAGGTCATGTCGATCCAGCGCACCTTCAGGCTGCGCCCGCCCGGCCGCGGCCGGGCGGGCGCAGCCTGAAGGTGCGCTGGATCGACATGACCTCGCTGGCCGGACGGTTCGACCCGTGCATGTGGGCGGGGTCGACCTTCGCCGACCGGGCGGACCTGAAGAGCGCCTGGAGCCACGGGG
>NZ_JADWOW010000001.1:0-339 GCF_015767455.1 Brevundimonas sp. BAL450 | reverse complement strand
TTGCGAACCAGAAGAAGGACAACGCGGCGGTGCTGGCGGAGTTCCGCGCTGCGCGTGAGGCTGAGCGTTCTCGCCGGCAGGGAGACCGCAATGTCGAGACGAAGAGAGGGCAGTGATGGGTAACATCGGGACGGAGCAGCCGCGTACGGCGGCCGGGAAGTTCGACTACAAGCCATTCACACCGCCGGAGGGGTCGTTGACCGACGAGTCAGAGGGCACGTTCGCCTTCCCGCCTGAGACGGTCGACACCGCGGCCGCGCTCGCGGAGTTCTTCGAGTCAGCGCCCATCTCCGACCGCATCCTGTCGAACGCTGACCACGCGTTCCGGAAGTGGCGGGA